>DASYYN010000290.1:0-35073 GCA_035933815.1 Acidobacteriaceae bacterium | reverse complement strand
TCACCAAGTCGCGGACCACGTCTTCGAGTTGGCGCTGACTCTCCATCACAGCGGACATGGTCTGCAGCTCGCCCGGATCCTCGATGCGCTCCAGCAGCACAACGGCGTGCGCCTGCGCCACGTGGTCGACGTTCAGGCCCTCGGGCGTCTTTGCCTTGATGCTGACATTCGACGGCACGATGCAAAGCAGGTCCGCCAGCTTCTCCCGCATTTCCGCGGCGATGGGGCCGATGCGCGGCGCGTTCAGCACCAGCGTGCTGTCGACGTTCACGATGCGGAAGCCGGCGTTCTGAATCTCCTCCATGGCAAGGTTCAGGAAGATCGCTGAATCCGCGTCTTTCCAGCGCGGATCGCCAGGCGGAAAGAAGCTGCCAATGTCGCCCGCGGAGACAGCGCCCAGCAGTGCATCGGTGATGGCGTGCAGCAGGACATCGCCGTCCGAGTGGCCGGCCAGGCCCTCGGGGTGGTCGATGGTGAGGCCGCCAATCTTCAGCGGCACGCCGGGCTTAAAAGCGTGCGAGTCGAAGCCGTAGCCGATGCGAATGTCCATGATTCGTGGGATCGTGCCGGAACAGATGCAGAATCAGGGTATATCAGGTCGCTGTCGGACGCCGAGAATCAGCGCGCGGCGCGCGCCCGGGCCGGAGCCGGCTCGCTGTGACCGCGCTGGGCGAGGTAGAACTCCGCCAGTTCCAGATCGCCTGGCTGGGTGATCTTGATATTCGAAGACGATCCTGGCACCACGAAGACCTGGGTACCGGCGCGCTCCACGATGCTGGCCTCGTCGGTGCCGAGGAATCCATCGGCTTCAGCTTCGGCAAAGGCCTTGCGCAGCAGTCCGCAGCGGAATCCCTGCGGCGTCTGCGCCTGCACGATGTACTCGCGCGGAATGGTTGACGTGACCAGCGCGCCGTCGGCGGTGCGCTCCACTTGCTTGATCGTATCGAGCGCCGGCAGGCCCACAATGGCGGCGCTATGTTTCTGCACCGCTTCGATGACCCTGCGGATGACCGCCGGCTCGATCAGCGGACGCACAGCATCGTGGACCAGCACGATGTCGTCGTCGGAGCAGTCGAGCGTGCGCAGCGCGTTGTAGACGCTCTCCTGGCGGGTGTCGCCGCCTTCGGCAATGCGTACCTTCTCTGCGTATCCGTGCTCCTTCACGTGCGCGGTGAGGCGTTCGCGCTCGGTGGCGCGCACGGCGATCACGATGGATGAAATCTCAGGAACTTCGGCAAAAGCACGCAGCGTGTGAATCAGGATGGGCACGCCGCCGATCTCAAGAAACTGCTTGGGCGCCGTTTGCATGGAATGGCCGGGCGCCATGCGCGTGCCCAGGCCTGCGGCCGGCAGAATCACAAATACCCGCATAGGAACAGGAGTATACCGCAGAGAAACAGCGTATAGGGTTTAGGGTAGAGGGGACAGAAAACAGTTGCGGGAGGACGAAACTCCAGTGGAACGTAATTGGCGTCCAGCAGTGAGCGTGTTGGTTACGGTGTTTGCAGCCGTGTTCGTGATCGCGCTTTCCGCCTCAGCCGCGCGCGAGGATGCGAGCGTGATGGCGCAGCAGCCGCCAATGGGCTGGAACAGCTGGGACTCATGGGGACTCACGATCAACGAAGAGCAGTTCCGCGACTCGGTCACCTGGTTCCACAACCACCTGCAGCGCTTCGGATATCAATATGTCGTCGTCGACGAAGGTTGGTTCGCGCAGCATCCTGAGAACCCCGTGGGCCAGCAGGACTACACGCTTTCGCCGGAGGGACTCTATCAGCCCGCCGTCAATCGCTTCCCTACCGCCGCAAACGGCAAGGGATTCGCGTCGCTCGCGGCGTGGGTACACTCGATGGGCCTGAAGTTCGGCATTCATATCATCCGCGGCATTCCGCGTTCCGACGTAGAGCAGAACCTGAAGATCCCGCATTCGCACTATCGCGCCTCGGAGGCAGCGGACACCAGCGATACCTGCAGTTGGAACAAGGACAACTACGGCGTGCGCGACAACAAGGCCGGACAGGCATACTACGACGCGGTCGCGGAGCAGTATGCGCGCTGGGGCGTGGATTTCCTGAAGGTCGACTGCATTTCGAGCCCATGGAAGGGAGCAGAGATCCGCATGGTCGATCGCGCTCTGGCACACAGCGGTCGCGCCATCGTGCTGAGCCTCTCGCCGGGGCCGACGCCGCTCGAGCATGCCGATGACGCGGTGCGCAGCGCCGAGATGTGGCGCATCTCCGACGACATGTGGGACCTCTGGCAAAAACCGGAAGGCGCCCCGAATTTCCCGCAGGCGCTCAAGCGGCAGTTCGATCTGGTGGCGAAATGGGAACCGCACGCCGGCCCTGGCCACTGGCCGGATGCCGACATGCTGCCGCTCGGCTATCTCGGCCCGAATCCGGGATGGGGCAAGCCGCGGCAGTCGCGCTTCACGCGTGACGAAAGCCGCACGCTGATGACACTGTGGGCGATCGCCCGTTCGCCGCTCTTCATCGGAACGAATCTGCTGAAGATGGATGCGGCCACTGAGTCGCTGCTCACCGATCCCGAAGTGCTGGCCGTCGATCAGAATTCCGAGTACAACCGCCCCGTCGTGCAGAAACCCGACGCGGTGGTGTGGATGGCATCGGCGCCGGAGCATCGCGGCGACTACATCGCCGTCTTCAATTTGTCCGACGAGCCACAGACCCTGACGTATACCTGGCAGGACCTGGGAATCATCTATGGAAAGTGCCCGGTGCGCGATCTGTGGAGCCGCGAGGACTTGGGAATCAGCAACCAAATCACGGTTAAACTGGCCCCCCATGCCTCGGCGCTCTACCAGGCGCAGCACCCGTAGCGCCGTAAGTTACTGAAAATAGAGTGGATGCAGCCTAGTCAAATTCTTTTGAAGTTTTCCACAGGTTCAGACAACCTGCCGCCCTGGGGCGCATCTATAGAACCATTACCAGAGGCAACTTCAGGTTTCACCTCGACCTTCCTGGTTGTTGCGAATCACTTCCTGTACGACACCTGTGGCTTACGGTCACAGGCCTCCAAAATTCCACCGGTTTCTCCTCACGAATGCCTCTGAAGCAGGCCCGCCGGAAGGCGGGCCGTTTGCTTTCTGGGGAGATGGCTCGTCCCGAACTCACACCTGATCGGTAAGGGGCTCGGCAAGCGAGTACGGCTTTCCGTATGGAATCGCCTCGCCATCCGTAATAGCTGTTGCGATGGGCATGCGCATCTGGACGCTCGATCCGCTAGTAACCAGCTTTGCCCCTACAAGACCATATCCGTTGGCCAGCACTGCGAACCGACCGAGTTGGCACTCGATTATGGCGAGCGGAGTTCCTGCGTGGAACCCACGGCCTTCCTCGACCAGCCACTTCGTGAGACGAAACTCGACGCCGCTGCACTCGGGAATTACGGGCACGGGGATGTGGTACCAGAAAGGCATCGGAGCGATTCACGCAACAGATTCGATAGTAGCTCCAGATGACCTAGCGCATTTGCGAATGGTCAGGCGAAACATCTTTGCCTCTCTGGTATTCTGCGGCGGCATTCCCGGAGCGACCATGAAAGCCCTCGCCGTTGCGCTGCTTCTGCTTTCCTTCTCTCTCGCCGCCCAGCAAGGCACCACTGCCGCGCAGGCTCCCAACAGCGACACGAGCTACATCGACGCCAACGGCACCGCGCACGTCACGCGCGTGATCCCTGTTCCGCAGGACCTGAGCCCCGAAGCGCAGAAATCACTCGCGCGGCCAGTCTCCGATACAGCCCGGCCGCAGTCGCTCGAGGAGCGCCGCCGCGGAACCGACGCCTGGCAGGCACGCGCTGGAGCCTTCTCGCGCACGCTGTATCCGGTGAATCTGAGCGAGAGCACCATCGCCGGCGTTCCGGTGCGGATCATCACGCCCGTATCGGACACCGATCCCGACCACGTGCTCATCAACCTGCATGGCGGCGGGTTCAACTCTGACTCCGGCTCGCTCACCGAGACGATTCCGCTCGCGAACCTCACGAAGATGAAAGTCGTCGCGGTGCTCTACCGCCTCTCGCCGGAGCATCCATTCCCTGCTGGGCTCGACGATGCGGTTGCCGTCTACAAAGAGCTGATCAAGACTTACAAGCCGGAGCACATCGCGATCTACGGCACCTCAGCGGGAGCGGTGCTGACCGCCGAAGTCGCTGCGGAGCTGAAAAAGCTCGGGCTGCCGATGCCCGGTGCCCTCGGCGTTTTCTCCGGCACGGGCGACTTCTCGCGCAACAGCGACTCGGAGGCTATGTACGCGCTCGGCGGCCTTTCCGGACATCTCGATCCGCCGCCGCCTCACCCCACGACCGGTGAATACATCCAGGGCAACACCGATGTGCGCGATCCGATCCTGTCGCCGATCTTCTCCGACCTGCACAACATGCCGCCGACGCTGTTCATCACCAGCGGCCGCGACCTGCTGCTCAGCGGCACGACTATCCTGCATCGCGCCTTCGTGCGCGCCGGCAACGACAACGCGCGCCTGATTGTGTTTGAAGGCCTGCCGCACGCCTTCTGGAACGATGCCGCCCTGCCGGAGTCCAAAGAGGCCTACGGCTACATGGCGCAGTTCTTCACGAAGAATTTGAAGCGCTGAGTGGTTTCTGTTTGCGCAGAAACAAAATAGAGGCAGCCACATCGGGCTGCCTCCAGCAATTCAAGTGCAACAAACACCGCAGTTATGGAGGAGGACCTCGTTACACCGCGAGCCGCTCGAGCGCCTGGGGTTGCAGGACGGTGAGCGAAGCTCCGCGGATGGAAATCAGTTGATCGCGCTTCAGCTGGCCGAGTACCCGCGTCACGGTTTCGCGCGTGGTGGCGGTCATGGAAGCAATCTCTTCGTGCGTCAGCGTCATCACGCAGCGGCCCTGCGGACCGGTGGGCAATGCCTGATCGCGGCTCCAGTCAAGCAGCAGGCCGGCAACGCGGCCCGATGCGGTTGCGGGGAGGGCTAACCGGCGAACTTCGCAGAAAGCGGCTTTGTATTCCTGAGCGACGGTGCGAGCGGCGCGCAGGCTGGCATCGGGGTTGCGATCCAGAAAGTCGAGCAGAGCCTGGCGGCGGATGGTTTTCAGCCGGCAGGGCTCCACGGTCTCGGCAGTTACTTCGTACGCCTGCCCGGCCAGCGCCGCGGAGAGTCCAAGAACCTCGCCCGCGCGGGCGATCTTGAGGATCAGCGTGCGACCCTCGCGGCTGGTGGCCGAAAGCTTCACTCGACCAGAGCAAATGACGTGCACGGATCCACAGTTATCGCCCTCGCGGAAGATGATGGCTCCGCGGGTGAACTGTACCGAGGTTCCGATGTTGTCGAACTTCTCGATAGCGTTGTCGTCCATGTTGCAGAAGAGGTGTTTGCCTCTCAGCGGACATTCTGCGCAACCCGGTGTACGTTCCATTTGTGTTTTCTCCTGGGGAGTGATGCCCGGAGATAGAGCACGAGGCGTGCCAAACCTTGCGACAAGCTTCATGTGATTGAAATCACAAACTTTGGTGATGTATGTCTCAGATCGACACTGCGCCGCTCAACCTGAGAACTGCGTCAACCGGCGTTGCGCGGGTGCGTCATTTCACGCAGATGGCCCGGCAGAGCGCAGCCAAACCGAACTGCTAGCATGGATTCATCGCTCCCTCTTCCCCGCCCAACGCTATGGCTCTTTCCATCGTCATCGTCGATGACAATCCCGGCAGCCTCGAACTTCTCTCCACCGCGCTTTCCCGCGAAGGCGTTGCGATCCATACGGCTTCCCGTCCTTCGTCGGCGCTGGATTTGGTCCATCAGCATCGTCCGCAACTGGTCCTGACCGACCTGGTGATGCCGGAGATGTCCGGGCTCGATCTGCTGAACCGCATCATGGAATTCGCGCCGGCCACCGATGTCGTGCTGATGACCGCCCACTACACGACGGAGACCGCTGTCGAGGCGATTCGCAGAGGCGCTGCGGATTATCTTGAGAAGCCGATCCGGCTGCCGGTCCTGCGCGAACGCGTCGGCCGGCTGCTCGACGATGCGCGCCGCCGCGAGTCGCTGGTGGGCGATGCTGCGGCGGAGTTCGAGGGCCTCATTGGAACCAGCGCGAAAATGGGAGAGCTGTTCGCGCGGATCCGCCGCATCGCTCCGCATTACCGCTCCGCGCTGATCCACGGCGCCACCGGCACGGGCAAAGATCTGGTCGCCCGCGCGCTGCACGCCCGCAGCGGCGTCCGCGGCCAATACGTCGTGCTCAATTGCTCGGCGGTCGTTGAGACGCTCTTCGAGAGCGAATTGTTCGGGCACGTCAAGGGCGCGTTTACCGGCGCGGACCGCGACAAGCCCGGCCTGTTCGAGGCAGCCAACGACGGCACGCTCTTTCTCGACGAGATCGGCGACATGCCCATGGGCACGCAGGCCAAGCTGCTCCGCGCACTGCAGAACCAGGAGATCCTGCGCGTTGGATCGCTGCAGCCGCGCAAGGTGAACGTTCGCGTCGTCGCCGCGACGCATCGCAACCTGCGCCAGGCCGTCGCCGACCGCGCGTTTCGTGAAGATCTTTATTACCGCCTCGCCATGGTCGAGTTGCAGGTGCCATCGCTGGCCGAGCGGCCGCAGGACCTGCCGCTGCTTATTCGTCATTTCATTGACAAATTCTCGCAACAGTACAGCAGGAAAATCCGCGGCGTAACGCCGCGCGCGCGGATCGTGCTCGATCGCCACACCTGGCCCGGCAATGTGCGCGAGCTCGAAAACGCGATCGGCCACGCCTGCATGATGGCTGAAGGCGAGGAAATCGACGTCGCCGATTTGCCCACCAGCGTGCTCAGCGAAGAAGCCGCCGCCGCTCCCGCGCCTTCTGCAGGAGTCGCCTCTGCGCCAGCCGAGCAGCCGGATGGCTCACTCGCCGACCACGAGCGGCGCCTCGTGCTGAATGCGCTGGAGCAGGCAAAGGGCAATCAGTCAGAAGCTGCCCGAGCGCTCGGCATCGGCCGCGACGCGCTGCGCTACAAGATGAAGAAATACGGACTGCTGTGAAGGGAGCAGCCAGCAGTCAGCCAAAACGCGCTCAGCGTGGTTCCGGGGCCGACTGTTGTAGTAGTCGGGCCACCGTCTCCCGCAGCTGCTCCGGTCCCGCCGGCTTCGCAAGATAGTCGGTAAAGCCCGCGTCGAGGATGCGCTCACGGTCGCCCCGCATCGCGCTGGCGGTGAGCGCAACCACCGGCAACTTCGCAAAGCGCGGGTCCCGTCGCATCGCCTCCAGCACGCCCAGCCCATCAAGCTTCGGCATCTGCAGGTCGAGCAGGACGAGATCCGGTTCGCGGGTGCGGATCAGGTCCAGCGCTGCTTCTCCATCCGGCGCTTCGAGCACGTCGTAACCCGTGCGCTCCAGAACGACGCGCAGCAGTTCGCGGCTGCTGGCGCGGTCGTCCGCAATCAGTATCAGGTGCTTCCGTCGAGGTTCAGACATGGGCGTCTTCAGCTTTCAGCCTCGGCAATGCCAGTTTTTGAGATGACTACGTGCTTCGGGGTGGAGGAGATTTGGCTATCTTACAGGTCTGTCATTTTTGTGGGAAGGGTAAAAGTGAAGCGGCTCCCTTCGCCCGGGCGGCTGTCCACCTCCATCCAGCCCCCGTGCATCTGCACCAGTTCCTTGGTGATCGATAATCCCAGCCCGGTTCCTTCGCGCACGCCGGTGGTTGTGTTGCCCACCTGGTAGAACTTGTCAAAAATGTTCTCCTGCTCCTCCGGCGAGATGCCGACGCCCGTGTCGCCCACCGTCACGTGGGCAAATCCGCTTTCCTCCCGGATCTCCACCCACACCGCGCCCCCCTTGGGCGTAAACTTCACAGCGTTGCTCAGCAGGTTGTAGAGCATTTCTTTCACGCGCAGCGGATCGGCATCCACCACAGGCTCTGCCGTGCCGCGGTTTTCAACGGCCACGCCTTTCAGCGCGGCTCCGGGACGCACCGAATCCAGCGTCTCCTCGATGCAGCGGACCAGCGGAAAGACCTCGCGCTTGAGCGTCATCTGCCCCGACTCGATCTTGCTCAGGTCGAGGATGTCGTTGATCAGTTCCAGCAGGTGCGCCGAGTCGCGGTGGATGTGCTCGAGGAAACGCTTCTGCTTGTCGTTCAGCGGACCCTCGCTTCCCTCTTCGAGCAGTTCCGCGAATCCGATGATCGTATGCAGCGGCGTCCGCAGTTCGTGGCTCATGCTGGCGAGAAACTCGCTCTTCAGGCGATTGGCGCGCTCGATCTCCCGGTTGCGCCCCTCCAGTTCCGTGGTGTAGCGCTGCTGCAGCCGCCTGACTTCTGATTCGGCGCGCTTCCGGTCCGTCACGTCGCGAATCACCGCCGTTACATGGACGGTGCCCTCCGTGTGAATCGGACTGAGGCTGATTTCCACGGGAAAGAGTGACCCGTTTTTGCGGCGCGCATGCAGTTCCAGACCGCTGCCCATCGGCCGGGTGCGCGGATGCGCGAGGTAGCTGTTCCGGTGGCGATCGTGCGAGTGGCGCATTGCATCGGGCACCAGCATGTCTACCGACTTTCCCACCAGCTCGTGCCGCTCGTAGCCGAACATCGCCTCGGCGATGCGGTTCACCAGCACAATCGTGCCGTCCTCCGCCACTTCGACGATCGCATCCGGCGCCGCCTCCAGCAGCTGCCGGAAGCGTCGTTCAAGCCGCGTCTGCTCCTCGAGCGCCAGCCGCTTCTGCCGCTCCGACATGTCGACGTTGGTTTCGAGCACGTGCGGCTCGGTGACGCCCAGTTCGCGAATCCAGCGACTCAGCACTGTAACGCGCTGCCCGGATCGCGTTCGGTGCAGCAGCTCGCCTTCCCATTGGCCGTTTTTTTCCATCTGCAGCTGGATGTCTTCCAGCGGTTCCGGGAAGGTTGTGTGCAGCAGCTCATGGCTGTTCCGGCCCTGCGCCTCGGCAGTGCTCCAGCCATACAGCCGCTCCGCGCCTTTGTTCCAGTACACGATGCGATCCTGAGGATCGCGCACGATGATCGGCTCGCTCGCGTGATCCAGCAGCTGCGCCTGTCTTGTTGAAAGCTCCTCACGCTCCTTCTGCTGGGTGATGTCGCGTGCAATTTTCGAAATGCCGATCAGATGCCCGCCGGCGTCGCGCACCGGCGAGAGCGTGAGCGAAACAATGATGCGGCGCCCGTCTTTATGGCGGCGAATGGTCTCATAATGCTCTACGCTTTCCTCGTGCTGGATGCGCCGCAGCAGCTCGCGCATGTCCTCTTCGTATCCCGGCCACGCCAGCTCGACAATCGAGTGCCCGAGCATCTCGTCGGCTGTGTATCCAAAGACTCGCTCCGCGCCACGATTCCAGGTGGTGATCACGCCGTCGAGCGATTCGCTGATGATGGCATCGTGCGAGTACTCGACGATGGAGGCCAGGCGTTGCCGCGCTTCCTCTGCCTCCATGCGCGCCGTGATGTCGCGGCTAACGCTGGCAATCCCCAGCAGCTGCCCGTACGCGCCGAAGATGCCAAAGGCGCGCATGTCGACGGTGATGAAACTGCCTCCGCGCGTGCGCAGGTGGAACTCGCCGGTCCACGATTCTCCCTGCAGGAGCAGGGACAGGATCTCCGACTCGAACTTCTCCTGCTGGGCTTGGTATTCGGTCTCGAAAACGGGGTAGCCGTGGAACTCGTCCATCTCGCCCAGGCCCAGCATTTCCCGGCCGGCATGATTGATGAACGCGGTTTTCAGATTCGTGTCCGTCAGGATCACGCAGTCCGGCGTGTTCTCCACGACAGCGAGCAGCCGGCGCTGGCTTTCCGCCGTCATCCGCTCGCTTGAGACGTCGTGCCAGGCCAGCAGAGCGCCGACCACCTGACCGTCCTCCCCAAAAACCGGACGCGCCCGCATCGAGATCCAGTAACCTTCAGCGGCTCCCGGCGCACATATATATTGCTCGGCGTCCATGTTCTGCCCGCGCAGCGCCGCTGCCCCGGGGAGTTCCTCGGGCGGCCAGAGCGTTTTGCGATCCGCCTGGTAAATGCCGTAGGTGCTGCTCCACTCGCCGATGGCCGGAGAATTCTCGCCAATGCCGTAGATTTGCCGGGCGGCCGCGTTCGCGAACTGGACCTTCCCGTCCGGAGCGAGGGCGGCCAGCGCCTCGTCGAGGCCGTCGATCAGCGAGCGCAGCAGAGTGCCGGAAAGTTCGCCATCCGGCGATGCCGCAGTCGCACGCGCGACGATTGCAGACTCTGGCTGGACCGGCTTCCTGGGAGGCCGCGATTTTGTATCGCGGCCCCGAGCATCAGGGGTACGAGAACTCATCGGGATAACGCGGATTGTAACCGCTGGCCGGTGGCAAATCCAGGCAGGCTGATCCGCCACTCAGGGCGTTCGCCGACCGGTACGCCTCCGTCAATGAGTGCCGCCTTTTAGCGCAATTGCGCCATTTCACCCAGGAGCATGCTGGTCAAACTCGGTCGCCACCTCGGCACGTTACGCCAGATGCTGCCAAAACAGCTAAAGCAGGCGCTTTCGGCACGATGCCGCCGGACTGGTAACCCGGCGTGCTTCCAAGGAGATTCACCCGAAGGATCGGTTTTGAAAATTACCCTTCAGCATCAGGATGGCATGCGCTTTCGCGCTGAAGCGCGCCGTCATCGGCTCATCGTCGATCAGCCCGCCGAAGAGGGAGCCACCGATCAGGGCATGTCGCCGGCCGAGCTTCTGCTGGTTTCGCTCGGGACCTGCGTGGGCCAGTTTGTCGCGCAATATCTGCGGCTCCACTCCCTGCCTTCGGAACGCCTGGACGTTCGGGTGGAAGCCGATCGCTGCGGACCTCTGCGCATGAGCAATTTCCGAGTGCACGTGGTGGCGCGCGGGCTGACTGAGCGGCAGTTGCGCGCGCTGGAAAAGTCGCTTCCCAGCGGTCTGGTGCAGACTGCCATTACTCAGCCAAACTCCCTCACCGTCTCCGCCGGCGCTTCGGCGGAATAACACCCTGAGGGGATTCCGCCGCACACCTGATTCTGCAACAGTTGTGACATCCGTCACCCTGCGGGGTAAGATAGATCACCCCCGACTCGATCTCACCCTACTAGGCTGCGAATAAAGCTCGCGAGGGCTGCCAGATTGCTCATGACGCCGGTTGCGAACGCGATATCAGACATCCTCTTCGCGACGGATTTCAGCGACTCGTCGCACCGGGCGCAGATCTGCGCAAAACACATTGCCCGGCTGCGCCGCGTCAATGTCCGCACCGTTCACATCATCGATCTGGCCGAAACGGAAGGCCTTCTCAGTAAGGTTCAGGATCGCGCTTACCGCGAGCTGCGCCGCATCCGGCGCGACCTGCGCCTCGCCGGAGTCAAGGAGCAGGCGAACCTGATCACCGGCCCGTCGGCGGCGAAGGGCGTCTGCGATATTGCGCGCAAATACAAGGCTGGATTGCTGATCATCGGACTCTCCGCCGATACCTTCATCATCTCCTCGGCCATGGGCACCACGGCGAAACGCATCCTGCGCAGGGCGCCGTGCCCGGTCATGACGGTCGGCATTCGCACCGAGGATCCGCCATCGCACATCTTCAATCGCGTGCTGTATGTGGTCGACACTGCGCCGGCAAGCATCGAGGCGGCTCTCGCCAGCTGGCCGGTTGAGAACAGGCTGGATGCCCCGCATTTCGTCGTGCTGCCGCCAGGAGAGCAGCGACGCCCCATCAGCGCAGCTGACGCCGCCGCCGAGTTGCAAATTTCCAATGACAACGCCGCTGCCCTGGTGCTGCTCGCCGCGAAGGAGCTGAAGCCCGACCTGATCGTCTTTGGCCTGAAGACGGGCGGCTATCTCGACGCCTTCGGTCCGATGGGCGTTGCGAACAAGCTCATCGGCAACGCTCCGTGCCCGGTGCTCACCGTTCGCGACCACCCCCCCGCCGCGCCAGTTGAATAAGCCGCGGTGATCCAAGCGCGTAACCACTGCCATCTACATCGCCAAAGGCCTCCCGTGGCTCGAGTCCGCTTTGCCGCAGCATCCGCCGGATCTCCACCGCGGAATGCACCCACTGATGCGTCGCCTTCACCTCGCGGTCCTCGCCCCGCGTGAAGGTGTACGTAATGTCGAGGCGGCCCTCGACCGGATCGTAGACATTGCGGCTGGCGAACCCGATGTCGCCGATCTGCAGCGTGCGCTCCTGCTGCAGGTTCGGCAGGATCGACTCCGCCACCAGCCCGGTGTCGATGATGAATCGCGCGCCCGGCTTCAGCGCGCGCGCGACCGCCTCCAGGAACCTCAGACAGCTCTCGTGATCGAAGTAGCCGAAGCTGTTACCCCAGCAGAACGCCGCGTCAAAGCGGGAGTTCCATGGCAGCTCCCGCATGTCGCCGAACACCCATTCGACTCCGGGTGCTGTGCGGCGCGCTTCGTCGAGAAATCCCTTTGAGATATCGACGCCTGTCATCCGGACCCCGCGTGCTGCCAGTTCCACGGCAAGGCGCCCGTTGCCGCAGGGGACATCGAGCGCGCAGTCGTCCGGCCGGAGCCCTAACTTTTCGATGAGGAACGCGGCTTCCTGGGCGGTGTGCTCCGGCGTGTTCGTCGCACGCCACAAATCGAGCGCCAGCCCCGAAAAGAACGTCTCAAACCAGTCGCTCTTCACAGCTGATGCGGTCACGACTCAACCTGCCGCTCTTCGATTTCGGCCGGCGCCTCACCAGCCTCTACCATCCGCGCCAGAAGCCGTTCGCGCAGTTCTGCGGCTGCCTGCTGCGGAGGAGTTCCGAAGCCATGCACCAGCTTTGGATCGTCTCTTCGGCCGGCGAGGTTGAGCAGTTCATGAGGATCGGCGAACAGGTTATAGAGGCACTCCTCGCGATAGCGGCCGCTGGCCGCGGCACTGGCCTTAGCGCCTCCGGAAGCAGCCACCGCGTACGTCCACTCCGGCGTGCGCAGCGCCCGCCCGCACTGCGATTCCGAAATCTGAATGAAAGCCTCGTTGCGCCAGCCGTCGATCTTTCGATCCAGCAAAGGAAGAAAGCTGCGCCCCTGCATTCCTGCAGGAACCGGCACGCCCGCGGCGCTCAGCAACGTTGGCGTCAGGTCGATTTGCGTAGTGATCTCCGGGATGTTCAGCGAGCGGTCGAATCCCGGGCCCTGAATCACCAGCGGAACATGAATCGAGCTTTCATGCGGGCTCCGCTTGTATTCGTTGTTCCTGGTGCGGAAGTGGCAGCCGTGATCGGCGAGAAACAGAAAGATCGTGTCGTCTTCGAGGCCCCGGTGCGCCAGGGTGCTGCGCAGCTCGCCGATGGAGTGGTCGATGCTCGCCACGCTGCCGTAGTAATTCGGCAACTGCTTCTGCCAATCGCCGGGAAAGAACTTCAGATCTTCCGGAACGAAAGGATTCTCGTAGCGTTCCGCATAGCCGTTCGGCGCAACGAAGCAATTGCAGTCGTTCTGGTGATGCACCTCAAGCTGCGAAACCACCAGCAGGAACGGCTCGCGAACGGTGCTCAGAAACTGCTTCGCCAGCCCGGTGATAAAGTCGACCCGGTATTCGCCGGAGAAGTGGATCGGCTTGCCGTTTGTATCGTAGAGATCGCCTTCGTACGGATGCGACGTCCACTCCAGTTCATTCGATGCCTGCCAGAAATCATCGAATCCGCCGCGGTGCTCGGGAGCCACAGGTCCACGCGCCTCCGGCGTATTGGGTGTGCCTGGAGGCGTCGGCGCCAGGTGCCACTTTCCGACGTAGTTCGCGGTGTAGCCGGATTTGCGCAGCTCCGTCGCCAGCGTCGCGGTATCCGACTGCAGGCCGAGCCCGTTTCGCCAGACCCCATTCTTGTTCTGGTACTGGCCGGTGAACAGGCACGCGCGAGACGGGCCGCATACCGGCTGGTTCGTCACATGGGACTGAAACAGGGTGCCCCGCCGCGCCATCGCATCCAGATTGGGCGTGAGGTGCATCGGATTCAGCCCGTACGCGGAGAGGACATCCCAGCGAAACTGGTCGGAGATGTAGATGAGGATGTTCGGCCTGCGCCTGGCCGAGCCTGGTCCGCCTTGCTGCCGATCGTGCTGCGCACCCAGACCGGGCAGCGCTGCCAGTGCCGCCGACGATCGCAGAAAATCCCGGCGCGTGACGTCGCCCGGCGGCGAGGCATTCCTCTGGCCGGAATCGCTCATCGGCCCTCCTTTTGTCCAATCATTTTGCAGAACGGCGCACGGCGCCGACGACTCACCGCGCCTAACGAGAATATCGCCGACACGACTGCGCGCGCAGGAGAGATCCCTCCAAGCCGCAGATCAATTTCAGGAGAAGGTTCCGCGCGTTATCGCAGCAACGTAGCAACAAGCGACACGACAACGACGCCGGCCCCGTAGGAGATAAATCGCAGGCCGGAGCGGTCGTCATCGTCCATCACGGCGAATCCGATCCCCAGCAAGCCGATTCCCACAGCGAGACACATCACAACGAGCCAAAACCACATGGTAGCCATCATTTTTCGCCTCTACAGGGCTTTCGCTGCCAGCGGGAGGAGGGAGCGCGGGAGTTCAGGCAGCGGATCGTTCGGGACCTGTGTGGAAAAGGTGTCACGAAAGAGCAGGCTTGTCGCGTGGAAAACCAAATCGTGTTGATGAAAGCAGCAAAGGATGCGGTGAGATCAAAACGTTACTCGCTTAAGCGTTTCAGCGACAAAAGGGCTTGGGGTCAAACCGGCTTTGTCAGCCGACCGGCGCCGTCTTAGCGGAAAGCGAGCGAACGGTGGAGTTCAGTCACGAGTTGGAGACCAAAGGTATGGTTTGGGCCTTCACTGCGCGGGATGTACCGTTGTTCCTCGTAACTGAACTTGATCATCTGACACCGGTTCGGCCGGAATGCGGCGCCAGCTTCGATGCTGTGCAGCTTGCCGGTTACATTTGTCGAGGAATAGCCATACCGGGCTGCAACGAACCAGCGCGGAGTAAGAACCTGGCGAAATTCTCCGTATGCAGCCGACTCGCGAAAATTAGGAATCCGCGTGTAGGGCATTACAAACTTCTGCAGTTCCAGGTTAATCGTTGTGTGTCCATGCGCCCAGTTGCCGTCGATGCCGAGGCCCCGGGCAGGCAATTTGTTTGGGTTCACCTCACCCGGGAAGTAATACGCATATTTGCGATCGAGGTAAGGGCCGCGATAGCCGGACACTCCAACTCGCATTCCCTGGCGGATGGTATAGCCGCCGCCGGCCGCCCAGTTGCCATACTGGTCGCGCGCAAAGATGCTGCGGGGATTGGCTGGCGAGGAATTTGCGAACTGCAGCCGGCCGTCGATTTTGCCGCGCGAGGCGTCGACTTCTGCTCCGAACACTCCCAGAAACGAAACCGGCGAATAGTAGTATCCGTAGCTCACGGGGATATCAACCAGAGGATTGCTGGCGTCGTCGTATCGAAGCAGGAATGAGCCGAAGGCGGACGGCATCTGCCCGGCTCGCACCAGCAGCGATCCCCGCTCAGAGATTCGCGCGTAATTGAGCGACGCCTGCAGCACATTCCCCCTCGCGCCCAGGCCGGTACTGGAGAGATCCTGGTAAAAATATGGGCGCGTCGCCACTTGCAGCGCACCGGACGCAAACCACTGGTCGCTGAACTTCGCTGTTGGATACAGAACCGCGCGCGACCCGGTGATCACAGGCGCCCCTGCGCGAGGAGCCTCCGTCGGTTCGTTCGATGCCACACTTTGTGCTGTTACCGTACCGCGCAAGTCGATCCCCGAGGACGCTTCCTGGGCCGGCATACGCACGCTCGAGGCAGCCAGCGCGAGCATCATGGCGAGCTGGAGCTGCTTCTTCATCCGATTACAGCTTCCTGTTCCGCGATGGGCCGATTCGCGCCCGCGTTCCCGGCGAGAGCCGTGCGAGGGAGCGCGATGAAGACAGCGACGAGACGCGGATCGAATTGCTGTCCGGCATTCTCGATCAGGATCGATATGGCCTTCTCGTGTGTCATCCCACGGCGGTACGCGCGATCCGTGGTCATGGCGTCATAAGCGTCGGCCACATGAATGATGCGAGCGTCGATGGGCGTTTCGCAGGCCTTTTGCCCATGCGGATAGCCGCTGCCATCCCAATTTTCGTGGTGCAGCTCAACCGCGCCGAGGAAGGGCGCGAAACCTTCCACCCCTTCAAGAATCCTGCGCCCGATCACCGGATGCTGGCGGACGAGCGCAAATTCCTCCTCGGTTAGCCGCCCCGGCTTCTGCAATACGCCGTCGGCAATGCCGATCTTTCCGATGTCGTGAAGAAGGGCCCCGATACGGATGCGCTCAACGTCAGCTGAGGGCAACCCCAGAGAGGATGCCAGGGCGCAGGACAGTTGGCTCACCCGGTGGCTGTGGCCTGCGGTGTATGGATCGCGGGCATCGAGCGCGTGCGCCAGCGAGCCGACGAACTGCAGATACGCCGACTGCAGGTTCTCTCCGGCTACGCGCACGGAAACAGCAGCGCGGTTGTAGATCTCGGCGAGTTCCTGGAGTTCCTGAATGGGAGAGGACTGCGGTTCAAGTTCGGAGAGCCTTCCGGTTTTCGCCGCGTTTCGCAGATGGTTGACAATCGCTGCGATGGGTCTCACGATCGAATTGGAAGAGCCGAAACTGCAGAAGAGCGCCACCAGCACGCAGGCGCCCGCCAGCGTAAGAAAAATCTGGTGAAGACGCGCCTGGATCGGTCTTGTTGCCGCGTCCACATTCTGCAGGCTGAGCAGCACGTAGCTGTCGCCGTAGACCTCCATAGGCATGGCGATCCAGTTCGCGTCGCGTATGCGGAAATCACACTCGATGCGCGCGGGGCAGGTCGAGAGAGCGCTTTCGAGATCTGTGAAAGTGACTCCCGCCAGGTTCGAGTCCATCACCTTGCCATCGTGCAGGAGTACAGCCGGAGTGGCCAAGCCCGTAAAATCGAAAAGCTCGCCTACCGAGAGGACGCCAATGTTTTCATCGTCGACATCGATGGGAACCGAGGCAACCTGAAACGTATGCCCACCGAGCAGCAGGAATGCCTCAGTGCGCCGATCGAGCCTGGAGACGTCCAAAGGAACCAGCTGTCCCCGCTGTGTTCCTGACACGAACTGCCGCGATACCCCCGCCAGAGGAGTCCCATCGGGCGCGGAGACGAGCATAAAGTCGAAGCCCATGTGCTGCCCGAGTTCACGCAGCTGATCTTCCACCGTGCGCCGCGCGCCGGCACTGTGGCTATTGAGGGCCAGAAGCTGTATACCGGCTTTGAGCGCGCTGTTCTCGCCCGCCACCCTGAGGAACCGGCTGTTTTGCAGATCGCCTCGGGCGTGAACATTGGCGATGGCTACCTGGCTTTCACGCAAAGACGCGTGCAGGCCACTGCGAACCGTGGACTCCACGAACCCCTGAATCGTCCAGAAGCTGCTGGCAAGCAGCAGGGCGAACGGCAGAAAGCACAGCAGGAAGGTTCGGGTCAGTAGCCTCGTCTTCACGGTAACCCCGCCACGCGCCCAGTTTCGATATCTTTCTGCGGCTCCTGGGGCGAGTCAACGTCGACAGGAATCAGGAAATCTACATTGAAGGATTGCCCAGCTTGTATATCGATCGACTGGCGAAAAAATCCCGCCGTCTTATGCCATGCGACGAGAGTGTAGTGGCCAGGCGGTACGTTCGAAATTTCATAATGGCCGTTCTTGTCCGGCCTGGCATAATAGCGATTCGGTGTAACGACAACCGTCGCCTGCATGTTCGGGTGCAAATGGCAGTAGATCTCGACAATCCCGGGCCTGGGGAAGTAAACGCGGCGCGTCTCGCCCTTGTCGTAGGCGCCCAGGTCAAAGCTCTTCGCTTTCGATAACGAATAAATGTTGTGGAAGATGGGATCCATGTTGGGGAATGCAACCGTCGAACCCACGGGAACGACGACAAGATCCGGCAGGAAATGCCGGTCGATCTGCCGTATCTCAGCTGGCGACGTCGGCCCTGCCTCCGCGCTGGATTGAGCTACCGCTCCCTCGAGATAAACCACGACACGCGAGCGCTCGTAGACCAGAGGATCCTCTGCGGCAGGCTGAGCAAGCCTGATCGTCGTACCGCGCTGGTAGACGGAAACCGGAGCGGTGACGCTGCGGCGCGTGAGTTTCTTTTTGATGACAACGTTTCCGGAAATGTCCTGTGCTGAAGCCGCACCAGCGGACAGGAATAGCGCCAAAGCAAAAGCCACTCCGTTGGGTTTCATGGCAGAACGCCTCACGTACACGTCTTCAGTGCTGCTGTGTGATTCCTGCGCTCAGATCTGGGGAACGCGCAACGCCAACGCTGCAAAATGTACTGTAGGCGGCGGCGAAATGAAGCAGGAATAACACGAATCGGCCAGCAGAGCGCGCTGGGGTGGGAGTAGAAGCAGCAGTGTTGAATCAGCTGAACGGAAAGGAGATAACAACTGCGTCCACTTGTCAGAAGTGCGGAAGATGAAGCGCCGTCGTGGCAATTGTCATTGCATTGTCACTGCGGCCAACGGGCGAACACGATTTCTTCCGCGCACGGATGTTGCGAGCACACCGAGTCGGCCCACGACATCAAACGCGATGACTGGCCTGGGCAAAGACGCCACGTGCTCAGAACTCGGTATAGGTATAGTCGTGATACTGTAGCCCGCCGTTGATGACCGACCAGAGTCGCACGTAAATTGTCGCTCCATTAGTGGGAAGAAACGTAGTCGTACTGGTGCCGGAAATCCCCGCCTGATACAGATCATTGCCACCTGCAGTCGTGCCGATCCACAGGTAGTAAGAGGAAACCCCTGAACCAGCCGTCCAGGTAAAGGTCGCAGACGAACCAGCCAACGTGCTGCCCGGCGTGGGACTAATCATGGTTGCCGGAACTGCAGCGAACTCGGTGTAAGTGTAGTCGTGGTACTGCAGTCCACCGTTGATGACCGACCAGAGCCGCACGTAAACGGTGGCTCCGCCGGTGGGCAAATTCGCGGTGGTACTTGTGCCGGAAATTCCGGCCTGATACAGATCATTGCCGCCTGCAGTCGTGCCGATCCACAGGTAGTAAGAGGAAACACCCGATCCAGCCGTCCAGGTAAACGTCGTCGACGATCCGGTCAGCGTGCTACCGGGCGCGGGACTGATCATGGTTGCCGGAACTGGACTGAACTCGGTGTAGGTGTAGTCGTGGTACTGCAGTCCGCCGTTGATGACGGACCAGAGTCGCACGTAAACGGTGGCTCCGCTGGTGGGCAGATCCACGGTTGTACTGATGCCGGAAATTGCGGCCTGATACAGGTCATTGCCACCTGCAGTCGTGCCGATCCACAAATAGTAGGACGAAACGTTCGAACCAGCCGTCCAGGTGAACGCCGTCGAAGATCCGGTCAGAGTGCTCCCAGGCGCTGGGCTCACCATGGTTGCTGCGACGGGACTGAACTCCGTGTAGGTGTAGTCCTGGTACTGCAGTCCGTTGTTGATGACAGACCAGAGACGCACGTACACAGTGGCTCCACTGGTGGGGAGATTCACGGTGGTGCTTGTGCCGGAAATTGCGGCCTGATACAGATCGTTGCCGCCTGCAGTCGCGCCGATCCACAAGTAGTAAGAGGAAACGCCGGAGCCAGTGGTCCAGGTGAAGGTTGTCGAAGGTCCGGTCAGCGTGCTGCCGGGCGCGGGACTGATCATCGTTGCCGGAGCGAACTGGGCCAGATGCCAGTTGTTGACAAGATTCGCGGCATTGATCGTGCCGAGGCCGGTGGTAAGGTCGTACCCCGTAGTCGACCGGTAGCCATCCAGAACGCCCACTGCATCGCCGCTGTGATGCACCGTGCAGTTGAAAGAACCCGGACTGCAGGGCACTGCGATGTCATCGGTGGTTATGTCGTAAAAATTGCAGGCGTTCCCCGCGGCAACCGTATTCGTGTTGCAGCTGGAACGCGTGTCACGCGCGGCCAGCGCGTAAAAACCGGCGTTCGCATTGCCCTGCGGTGAACCCGCTTTCTGGTTGACGAGTGCCATGATGCCCGCCATGGCCGGCGACGAGACCGAAGTCCCGCCCACGCCCTGCGCGACCGCGTCGTCCGGGATTGAGAAGCTGCAGGGAGTGCTTTGTGAATCGCACATGATATAAGCGGATCCCAGCACGCCATTGGCGGCGAAGAGAGAGACGTCAGGGACATCGCGCTTGCCATCCGCCGGGACGCCCGTACCTGTCTGCCAGACCGGCTTGGCGTATCCACCGGCGCAGCTGGACGGAGTGCTCCCACTCGGACTTGTGCAGGCGCTCACGCCGCCGCCGCCGCCGGTCACGCTGACCAGGCTCAGGTCAATGCCATCGTTCAGAAGCGTTTGGCAGGTTTGCTCCTCGTCCAGCCCCAGCGAAGTTCCGCCGATGAACTGATCCACGGCATCGCCCACGCAGGTTGCATTCCAGGGAACTTCGGGCATATACCCACGGGCGTTCGAACCATTCGCAACATTGGTGGAGTTCCAGTAGGTAGTGCCGCTGTTGTTTGCCCAGTTCAGGTCGGTTCCTCCAACGGCGATGTCATACGGCGTGCTCGATATTCCGTTCACTGCAAAGCCGTTCGTAGCCGTATAAGGAGGCGTGCCGCCGGCGTCGCAGGTTGCAGCTCCCCAGTCGCCCGAGGCTACAAACTCAGAAATTCCTTCCGCTGCTCCCTGCTGCCATAAGCTGTTGTAAGCTGCGTTTCCCGATGTTCCCAGGTACAGTTCACACAGCCCGTAGCTGAAGCTCATCACCGGTGCGATTTTGTTATCGATGATGTAGAGCGCTGAGGCGAACGCGCCATCCGTGGAGTTGGTGCTCTTCGTGGTGACAAAGTCGATCGTCGCCGCTTTGGCGATAGCACCCGACCATTCGACATCCAGAGTGTTCTCCAGCCTGTCGCCGGCGGTAGGGTAACCGGGGTCAGCGCCGTTGATGATCACGTTGGGAACGTTTGAAGAATCCAGACCAAACGAGGAACGGAAGGTGGCTACATCAGTCAGACTAATATCGCTTCGTCCGGCAATGGCAATGGCCTGCCCCGTACCGTCGATCCCCGCCGTCCACAGCGGTGCAACGTTGTAGATGGTCGCGAAGTCATAAGGGGTTACCAGCTCGAACGTTCCGTAGCTCGAAACAACGCGCAACAGAGGATTGGTGATCAGGTTCTGGTTGTCCGCCATCCACTTTCCAGTCCTGGGATCGCGGCGGAAGGTGCCAAGATCGTCATGCAGGGGCCTGGCCTCAAAATTGTTGAGCGAAACGATGCCGGCCACGATCGGGCTGAGAGATGCAGGGATGGCAGGATCGGAACTGTTCGCAATATGCTCCTCGCCGCGCACCACGTAGCGATGGATCTCGGTGTGGAAGGCCTGCTGCACGACGCCAGCGGTTCCTGAAAACTGAAGGAACGTGCGCCCCTTGCTGACACCCTCGACAGAGAATCCGTGACTCTGAAGCCACGCAGTGACGATCTGGATGTCGAGGTCCGATGGCCCATAAAGTGCGCCGAAATCTTCGGGACTGAGCCACTGATGAAACTCAGGAGAACCGGGGTCCAGTTGCCGCTGCATTAACCCTTCCAGCGCCGCTTCCTGTTCCGGGCTGCGCTGCAGGATGAGCAGCATGCGCTCCATCGACAACTGCGCGTCCACCCGACCCTTATCGAACGCGGGCTTTGCCTCCGGACGAGTGTTGCCGTGCAGCGTAACTACCTTGCTCTCGTCGATGGGCAGAGCGATGCGCGAGGTAGGTTGCGGCGTCGCAATCGAGCTTTGACCGAAGATGCCACCGCAAAGGAGGATGCCCGACGCGAGGAGGGCGCCTGCTGTTATCTTGCCGCTGAAAATCATCGCAAATCACCTCAAAGCCTGTATCCGTTCCAGTCAGTGAGCTATGCATCAACAGACTCCCAGCGGTCGCCGTTTGCCCAAAACGAGACGTAGCTGACCACGTCAGCGTCCGATGGCGCCGGACGGAACTGAATCAGAGGTGGGCAGACTTGCTTGCGATGATGGCGATGTCTTTACAAAAGTGCAAGGGAAAAAGGCAGAATCATCGGGTCCAGAACCCCGGGCTGTAACTGACACAGGGTGCCCCCGAATCTGTTCTCCGCGCGGCACGAGACGTTCTGATGGGAGGAAAGAGAGTGGTTGAGCGACGCGTGGTAGGCGAGGCGGGAATCGAACCCACAACCCCCGGCTTAGAAGGCCGGTGCTCTATCCAGTTGAGCTACTCGCCCGTGCTGACGTCGCTGCCCTCATTGTAACCGTGGCCGCAAGCCGCAACGCAGAGGCCCACGAGGCCTGCGCGGAGGCGGTATCCGCTCCGCAACCGGCGGCGTACAGCGTCATCGCAAACCCCTCGCCTCCCGCCGCGCGCGCCGCCCGGATGACGAGATCGACGCGTCCCGCCGCCGCCGCATCTCGCATCTCCTTCACCGCTCGCCGCGCCCACGCCTCCAGCCGATCAAACGACCCAAAGAGCGCAGGCTCGACCGCCACCAGATCGATGTAGCATGCAAGCCCCACTAGTTCCGAACCCGACGAGCAGCCGAACTCCAGCGGATCGATTTCCTGCGTGGTCAGCGTCCACACATCGCATTTCGTCGTGCGCACCGGCGACTCCGGCGCGTTCAACTGCAACAGAGCATTACGCAACGCCGCATAGTCGGCAGCCTCCGGAATCCTCTCCACCGCTTCCGGATCGCTCCGCAAATCGACCAGCCCCGGCCAGTCCGCCTCGATCACCGGCAAATCCGGTCCGACCTCCGCTGCCCAGTCTGCTTCCATACTCACTGTGCCGGCGCGTGCCCGTTCAGCAGGAAGCGAAGCAGTGTCCTCTCCGCCCACCGGCCGTCGTCGCTCGCCTCGCTTGCCGGAGCAAGAAAGGCACAGTGCCCGCCATGCTGCGTCTCGATCAGAGTGACGTGGGGATTCGCGAGCAGCGTCGCCCGCGTCTCCGGCAGCATGCGGATGAAGGGATCGTCGAGCGCATGCACGATCAGCGTCGGCACGCGAATGTCGCCCGCGTGGTTCGAGCTGGCGACCGTCGCATAATAATCGTCCGCGTCACGAAAGCCGCCATAGCGCGCCACGATCTCGTCGTCAAAGTCGCGCAGCGAGCGAATGCGCCCCAGGCGCGCGTCGCCATAAATCCGCGGATACATCGTCTTCCGCCGCCGCACCCGCGCAATCATCGCCCGCAGAAAATGCCATTCATACACCCGGTTCGACGGCTGGTGCAGCGCAGCCGACGAGGGTGCCAGGTCCATCAGCGGTGAAATGCCCACCACCGCCTTCAGCTGCCGCGGAAACGCCTCGCTCAGTTCCCCGGCCCAGCGCAGCACCAGATTACCGCCCATCGAGTAGCCCACCAGCGCCACGGCCTCGAGCTGCTGCTGTTCGACAATCGCCGCAAACACGCGCCCAATGTCGCCCGAGCGCCCGGAGTGGTAAATCGTCGGGGAAAGATGGTCGGTGCCCCCACAGCTGCGCATGTTCATGCGAACCACGTTCAGCCCCGCGGCAAGCGCGCGCGCCGTGTTGCCCACGATGTACTTTGAACTGGACGAGCCCTCGAGCCCGTGCACCAGCACCAGCGTCAGCCGCTGCCGCCGCACTTCCTGCGGCTGCCAGTGGCAGTGGCACAGCACCTGACTTGGACCGTAGCCCGCCACCGGACCTTCCACTTTCACCAGCAGCGGCTCCGGCTCGGGCAGCTGCAGCCGCCGCGGCAGGAAATTCCCCGCCAGCGTTTGCAGATGACCGCTGCGCAGCCAGCGGCGTGGAACGAAATCCGTAATCGTGAACCCGGACATGCTGGCCCCAAGCCCGGAGTTCTGCGTCACGCCGCCGGCTCCCGCAGCATGGCCAGCACGCGCGCGGCCCACACCGCGCCCGTGGGGTCCTCTTCGTGCTTGAAATAGGCGAAGACGTCGCCTCGCTCCGCGCGCCTTCGCAGCCGCTCCGCAACCGCGTCCACCGCCGCATCCGAGTATTCCGACTGCCGCAGCCGATAGCAGGCAAACGGCGCCGTTTCGACCTCCGGCGTCTGCAGCTCATCGCTTTCCGCAATGCACAGAGCAGCCTCGCAGCGCTCCAGCAGCCTGTAGATTTCCGGATCGAACCACGACGTGTGCCGAAATTCGAACGCCATGCGCAGCTTCATCTCTTTGGCATCCGCCAGAAACGCCGCGAGCCGGCCGGCATCGGCTTTCAAATTCGGCGGCAGCTGAAACAGCACTGGCCCCATGCGTCCGGCATCGGCGATGGGCCGCACCGCATCGCAGAAAAATTCCAGCGACGAAGCGCAGTCGTTCAGCCGCTTGATGTGCGTGATCCGCTGCGGCGCCTTCAACGAGAAGCGGAACCCGTCGCCCGTCTGCGCCAGCCAGTTGTCGATCATCGGACGCTTCGGCACGGCGCGGAAGGTGTAGTTCACCTCAACAGAATTCAGCCGCGACGCGTAGTGCTCGAGGAATTTCTTCGATGGAATTTCCTTCGGGTAAAAGTCCGGTTTCCAGCTCGGATACGCCCATCCCGAGCAGCCCACATAAATGGAACCATTCGAGGTCCGCTGTGAATTTTCTGTCACGGTACGTTCAGGATCGTGGGGCGCTGGAGGTGTACACTGGGGCGGCTAGTGGGATTTGAACCCACGACACCCGGAGCCACAGTCCGGTGTTCTGCCACTGAACTATAGCCGCCATTCCAGATGTGATTGTAGCATTGGGATAGTTGATAAAAGCTCCATCCCCGGCCCTTTGCGACTCAGGTTGCTTCCCCCAGCACCGCGTGAATGTCCCATCCAATCCGCAAGTCCTGGTTCCCGTGTTGACCCTGCGGCGGCGAGCCGAGCGGCTCTTCTCCGACGACAATCTCGATTTCCTCGTCTACGTTCTGGATGACTGGTTCCGCATCCCCGGCACACGCGCGCGCACAGGTTTGGATGGGCTCCTTGGCATTATTCCCGGCATCGGCGATCTGCTCACCGGCATTCTCTCCTGCATCCTGATCGTCGGCGCGTGGATTCGCGGCGTGCCCTACGTCGCGCTCACCCGGATGGTCGTTAACCTCGGCATCGGCGTCGTCATCGGAGCCATCCCGTTCGCCGGCGATCTCTTCGACATCGCGTGGAAGGCAAACCAGCGCAACTACGCGATCATGGTGCGGCACCTGCGCGAGCCGCGCCGCCACACCTGGAAGGACTACGTCTATCTCTCGCTGCTCGCGCTGACGATTCTCGTGATCCTCGCCACGCCGGTGGTGGTTCTCATCCTGATCATCCTGTGGCTGGTGCACCGGTCCTAAGCGAAGCAAATAAGCCGCCGTTGAACCGTTGGGTGTCAGGGCACGACTTCAGAGCCTGAGAAAAACCGAATCTCTAGCGCTTTGTGTCAGGGCACGACTTCAGTTGTGCCGTAAAAGCGCAAAAAATCAGCGGGCTTTAGCCCCTGAGGGATGATGTCGTTTCTCCGATCGACCTTTTCGGAATGCCGCAGCCTGTTCAACGCACGGATTCCCCGCCCGCCGGCGCGCTGGACAGGGAGGATACAATGACAGAGTCGGGGCGTAGCGCAGTCTGGTAGCGCATCTGCTTTGGGAGCAGAGGGTCGGGGGTTCAAATCCCTCCGCCCCGACCATTCCAGGCTGCTGAAATCCCGATCAGCCAGCTCAACTCTGCACAAGTAATGAAATCGACACGCGTGACGCCTGAGCCGGAATTCACTCTCCGCCTCGCCACAGAGGCCGATGTCCCCGCATTGCACGCGCTGATTGAAGCCTCTGTGCGTGGCCTGCAGGCTAACGACTACACGCCCGCGCAAATCGAAGGCGCACTCGGCAGCGTTTTGGGCCTCGACACGCAGCTTATTGCTGATCGCACTTATTTCGTTGCCGAGTCCTTCGGCAGCGGGCGCCTGGCAGGCTGCGGCGGGTGGTCCAGGCGCAAAACCCTCTTTGGCGCCGACCAGGGCCCGGGCCGTGAACCTGAACTGCTCGACCCGGCAACTGATGCGGCCAGGGTGCGCGCCATCTTCGTTCATCCCAGGTTCGCCCGCCAGGGTCTTGGCTCGCTGATTCTCGCCGCAGTCGAAAACGCCGCCCGCGCCGCAGGCTTCCGCCGTTTCGAGATGGGCTCCACGCTCACCGGCATCCCGCTCTACCGCCTGAAAGGCTACATCGAGGTTGAAAGCATCGCCGTTCCTCTCTGGAACGGCGAGATGCTGCCCGTCGTGAAGATGGTGAAGAGCGCGGACTGACATTTATTCATGCATCTTCCCAAGTTTTGCCCCCCCAACTGTCTCGAGGTCGATTTTGTAGCGGTCAGGGCCTTTAAGCTCCACGCGCATTAACAGCCAAATGGGCAGTCGTCTACGTATTCAATCCAAAGGAGACATTTCCCTCGAATTACAATAGAGCCCAACGTTTCACATGCATTGGGAGCAGAGGGTCGGGGGTTCAAATCCCTCCGCCCGACCATTTTTAACGAGGCCCGCCACTTTGCCTACGAGTTCGTCGGCCCACGACCGGCTGCAGCTTACCTACATTCCAGCGCTCGATGGATTGCGCGCTATCGCAGTTCTCCTCGTCATCCTGTACCACCTTCGCGGCTCACTGGCAGGCACACCCGTTGCGGCGCTTGCCAATTGTGGGTGGGCGGGCGTCGACCTCTTTTTTGTGCTTTCCGGATTCCTGATCACCCGCATTCTCCTGGCCCAGAGAGGTCAACCCCGCTATTTCCGGCGTTTCTACAAACGTCGTGCCCTGCGCATATGGCCGCTGTACTTCGGGCTGGTAGCTGTCGCCATCGCCTACGAGGCAGCGCACGGGGCCTTCCGCTCTGTCCCGTGGTGGACGTATCTGACCCTTACGCAGAACCTCGTCGTCGCGGGCTTTGGCATATCGATGCTGCGCATGACGTGGAGTCTTGCCATTGAGGAGCAGTTCTATCTCGCCTGGCCCGTTCTCATCCGTTTCGTCTCGCGGCGTTGGGCAAGTCTGACGGGTCTGGCGATCCTGCTGGCGGAACCGGCAGTTCGTTTCATTGCCGCGCGTAATTACTCGCTCGTCGCGATCTACAAAGGAACGCCGACCCACCTCGATGGCATTATGATGGGCAGCCTGCTGGCTCTCTGGGTTACAACTCCTGCGTTCAGACGCCGTCCGGGAATAGCCCTTCTGGCAGCAGCGCTCATCGCGGGCCTGATCGGAACCGTTGTGTGCATCCAGCCGATTGACGCCGAAAGCCAGACATCTGTTTTTCTGTACTCCTGGCTCGCCCTCCTGTGCGCAGGTCTGGTCGGCTTGTGCGTTTTGGACGCGCTGCCGGGCCGCTCCGTTCTAACCTTCAGGCCGCTTTGCTATATCGGCACGATTAGTTATGGCCTATACCTTCTTCACATCCAGGCTTTTGGAGTTGTGGGCGCGGCCGGCAGTCATTGGCACGTGAGCGGCCCTCTATTAGTCCCGGTGAAGATCGCGGCTGCTGTTGCGATCGCCTCCGTTTCATGGCATTTCCTCGAGTCTCCGATACTCAAACGTGGTCGGCCTGTCCAGTCTCCCGCTCCGCTCGAACCAGCTGTCGTCTAGCCGCTCCCCGCATTCGTAAAGGCTTCAGATCCCCGCACGCGAAGGTGCGACTGCGAGGTTTGGCTTACAGCCTCGAGGCACGAATGGGTTCAATCTCAATGCAGCCAATCGGTCCATTGTCGGTTCGGCAGCAGAAATAGGTGTGGCCAAAGATCGTGAAATTGATGCAGGTCGTCTCGGCCCGTACACGCTCCGCCGTGCTGGCGAGAAAATCCTTCACCGGGATGGGCTTCCATTTGCGAGCGGTGTTGCGTCCCGCGCGCTTGAGCGCAGCCTCCACAAACGCCACCGCTTCAGCCGGCGCAGCAGCTGACTCCGAACAGGGGGCCATCTCCAGTCCAACCACCATGCCGCGTTCAACCACCGCCTGAACGTGGCGCTCGCAACAAGGCGATTTGAAGAATCCAACATCGATCCTGGCTTTGGACGCGCGGCTGAGTGCTTCCGCATCGACGTACTGCAGGGACGCAGCAGCCTCAAACTCGGGAGCGCTGACGGTCACTTCCGACGTGTACCGCAGCTTGAACGATGAAGCAGAACCCTGATTCGATTTCGCCATCTCAGCCTCCGCGCGGAATCATAGCACGCTGTGCCCGCGCATCTTGGACCGATCCAGCCGTTACGCCTCGCCCGTCCGCACTAGCCCCGTAGTACACTTCCCTGCCGGAGGACGACATGGCTGAGCACGATGTCAGTCTTGAGATTCCGAAGGCAATCGAAGTGGGTAAGTGCGACCTGAAGATCAGAGTTCTAAGCGATGGGATCCGGTTCGGTACCCTCACCATCAGCAAAGGTGCGATCGACTGGAGACCCGGACACGCAAAGCGGGGAAAATCACGGCACATCCAGCTCGGCTGGAGTGATTTCGACCGGGCCATGAGGCGCATTAAGCGCAAGTGCGATTAACAACCGGCGCTGATCGTCATTCCGGCTATGCAACCGGGGCCGCCGCTTTCCTTCTGTCTCGCAAAGACACCGACCCGTCAGCCCCGAAGACGAATTCATAAGTCTCGCTGCAATGGCCGCAGAGCCAGAAGTGCTCGACCCGCATATCATCGTCCAGGCCGTGAATGATGCGGACGACTCGCCCGTCGCGAAGGTAGTGCAGTTCCCTCTTGCACCCAGGGTTATAGCAGTAATTGACCATATCAGGACGCGGCTCAACGGGGCGAACCCTCCGCACCTGTGAGGCCCAGGCTATGGGATGCCGTCCGGCGCTCTTGGTGTTACATCCGCTAAGTCAGGGACAACCCGCCCGTCCCTCAAAAGTTAATGCTTTCCTGGCGCCGGCCAGTGCTACCATCCATGCTCATCAACCCCAGGAGACCTCCGATGAGCGCTCTACTCAATCCGGTCCAGGCGGCCTTCTACGGCCGGTTCGTCGCAGCAGCATATGACATGTACGCCGTGAACCACGCGGATCTGCGCCCCGCTGCCAAAAACATTCCTCCGGGATGGGAGCTCTCCGCTTGGATCAATATGTCGGACTTCCTCTTCAACATCGTGACCCCTAAGTTCTACGGCATCGTGGTGCATGAGATAGCTAACCCCGATAACCGCATCATCGCGATCCGCGGCACCGAAGGCGTGGTGGAGTGGATCGACGATGCGTCTTCGATCGTCATGGTACCGTTCCGGCAGGTGCCTTCCGCCGGCCGCGTGGCCTTCGGCTTCGACAACATTTACTCCACGATGAAAGTGGTTCCCGTGCCTCGTCCGGCGCCGGGCCAGGCAGTCGCTCCCGAGGCGCAGCCCGAACTCACCGGCTCCTTTGCTGACCAACTCGAGCAGCTCGCGCTCCGACGGGAGGCGGAACGTGGCGTCGTGCACGACCTGACCGCCGGCCCGACCCGCCGCGAACGGCCAACCATCGTCACCGGCCACAGCCTCGGAGCCGCGCTGGCCACGCTCTTTGTCCTCGAGAACAGCGTCAAGCACAAGTTCGATATCCAGCTCATCAGCACGCTGGCGTCGCCCAAAGTCGGCAACCTTGAGTTCAAACATGTCTTCGCATCACTGCCGCTGACCTCCTGGCGCATCTTCAATATCCGCGACGTCGTCCCCAAAATCCCGCCGACCATCCCGTTCATCCTCGACTACGAACACGTCGACGTCGCCACCAGCTTCGACTCGTGGCCCTTCGCGAAGAAGAATCTCACCTGCTACCACTGCATCGAGACTTACCTGCACTGGCTCGACAACAGCGCGCAGGTGTCCCCGCAATGCGTGCCATGAAGATGGCTCAACCTTGCGCCCTCGGCCGAGATCAGCGGGCCGATGGCCGGATTTGCACCCGCGGCATCACACACCTGCAAAATCGCCTGCTTTTTGAAATTTTGGCTCAGTAGCCAATCCGTTCTGCCCATTAGGGTTACCAAATCGTTACTTTCGTTGGCTTGACGAATGTCCGGCGCACCAGCTACTGTCCTTTGCGATTTGCGCCTGGCCTGTTCACGAGCTTTCGCCATGCGGCTCGACACCGGATATGGAACCCCAGTCTCCGGTGCTCCTAAAAACAACAACGCATCAGGAGGATCCCCGTACCATGAGGCACCCACGCATTGCACGCATCGTTTTACCCGTTTTGGGCTTGTTGGTGGCCAGCACCGCGCCGCTCCTTTACTCGCAGGACAAAGGCACCGGCGGAGGACAGAAGCAGATCGAATCCGGCATGCCCCCGGTCATGATTCACCCCACCGTCGAGGCTGCCGAACACGCCCGCGCGGCATTTAAGGCGTCCCGGCCCGTAAGGTCGAAGAACCTTTCCTACCACGGCGGATATAACGGCGTCGGCGTAGAGACCGCCCCACTCATCTACCTCGTCTTCTGGGGCTCGCAGTGGAACGGCAACGACCCCAGCGGAGAAGCTTCGATTCTGCAAAGTTTCTACAGCGGTGTCGGCAGCAGTTCCTGGCTCAACAGCGTCACGCAGTACTGCCAGGGCGTTTCGAGCGGTACCGTTTTCTGCAATGGGGCGGGCCAGGCGGCCGGCAACCCGGCCGGAATTCTTGCTGGCGTCTGGTCCGATAACGGCAGCGCTGCGCCGTCGCAGCCCAGCCAGTCGCAGCTCGCTGCAGAGGCCGTAAACGCTGCTGGGCATTTCGGCATATCGGACAATTCGACTGTGCAGTACGTGATTGCCACGGCTCATGGAAACAACGCCAGCGGCTTCGGCACACAGTACTGTGCATGGCACAGCTCGACAAGTTCAAGCGTGGGCCAGATCGCCTACACGAATCTGCCCTATATCACCGATGCAGGAGCGAGCTGCGGGGCTAATTTCAACGGTCTGGGAGCAACGGCCGGGATAACGATTGTCGGCGGACACGAGATGGCCGAGACGATCACCGACCAGTTTCCTAATACCGGCTGGCTCGATTCCGGCGGCTCGGAGAACGGTGACAAGTGCGCCTGGATCACTTCCGGCCAGGGCGCGTCGGCGGACACCACATTTCCCAACGGCAGCACCTTCCCGGTGCAGTCACTGTGGAGCAACGCTTTCAACAGCGGCGCGGGCGGATGCGTGTTGTCGTATTAGTTGCAAACCGCAGTCCAGACACGAAGAGCGGCCTGCGGGCCGCTCTTTTTTCTCGCTTCAGCTGCGATACCCGGCCGTTTATGCCGCCTTGCCAACCTGCGACTCGGCGGCAACGATGACCGGCTCCCACTCGCCTTCGAACTTATTCGTTGGGACCGTATACCGCCCAAACCTCAGGGTGTAAGGCCCGTCCGGTAGCTGAGGGGGGTCGTCGGCTATCCGGCAACGCGTGTGGACCTCGCCGTTGAACGCCCGCTCCGTCCACGTCTCCACCAGGCAGCCGGCGACGATTCCCGGCGCGCGCAGAACACCCGGAATCCGAACAATCGGGTCGTCAAAGATTTCAGGCACGGTATCCTCCGAGCGCTTGTGGGATGCAGACGACTGCACCACGGGTTGGACAATCGGCCCTCTGCCCTGTGCGCCCTGTACCCTGTGCGCTCTGTGCCCTGTGCCCTGAGCCCTGCTTCTACTCCGTCTTCCCCGGCAGCCCGGCCGTAATCATGTGCAGCCCCGTCGCCGGCCAGTGCTCCACCTGCGCGTCCACATTGGGAGCAAGCGCACAGTCGGCGTTCGTCACCGGCGTGACGTCCACGTTGAAGCCATCCACCACCACCAGCGGCGTATCGCCCTTCAGATCGTCGAGCGACGCGTCGATGTGGATCGTCCGGCTCTCTCCCTGCGCCAGCCAGATGTAGTTATCCGAATAGAACACCGGCAGCACACGCTCGCCCGTGCTCTTCCGGCGCAGCTGCAGATGAGCCAGCAGCGCCAGCGTCTGCCCCGGATTCTTCAGCGTCACATCGAGCCCCAGCCGCCCGTTCTCGTCATGCCGCACAATGGTTCCGTCGAGCTTCGCCGTCGGCAGCGCGCTCAGCGGCGATAAGTCATTCCCCTGCGCGGGGCTCGGCTTCCAATACAGATTGCGCGAGACAACCTGCCCCTGCGCATCCTTCAACTCCATCTTGATGAAGTACACCGGCGGCAGATGCTGGGGCAGCGGCGTCGGTCCCAGGTCGATCGCCGTGTCCGCCGGTCCGCCCACCGGGATATCCTTCTCCAGGCCCGCCTGCCAAAGCGCAAGCGTCTCTTTAACCGGAGCGCCGCTCGGCGGAAATTGATACCGGAAACCCGGGCGCGTGATCACCGCCACGTGCGCCGTGTATCCCTCCAGCGCATGCGGCAAATTGTTGATCACCTGCAGATCGCCGTTCGATTCGTTCATCTGGATGTGCACCGGTTCCGCCGCCGACTTCACCGCAAACAGCGACGCGTTCGGCTCCAGATCCCACGCATAGAGCTGCCACACAAAGCTTGGCTGTGCCGGATTGCTCATCCACGTAATGACGCCCGTATCCGGCGCAAACAGCCGCGCATTGCGCCCCTCATACATCGCGCGGTATGCCTCGTAATTCATCAGCTGCGCCTTGCGCACAAAGTCCGCGAGGTTCGCGATGCGCCCATAGCGCCCTGCCATCACATACGGATATGTATCGCCGTGCTGCGCGCCCATTGCCAAATCGTGCTCGGCCCAGTCGTCGTTGATCGTCTCCCAGTCCTTCTCCGGCATCATCGCGTGGATCGACTCGATCGTCGGCACCGATACGCTGCCCGTCTCCGTCTTGAACGGCGCATCGGGCACATAGAAGGCCTGCGGCTCGCGCCAGTAGTACGGCCCGCTGGACATCACCCCGCGCCCCGCCGTCGAACTCGGCTGATAGAGCCGCGCCGGATCCAGCTCCGGGATCATCTTCGTCAGCGCGTCGTGAATCTCCGGCGGCGGATACCCCTCGTTCCGAGCGCACCACAGCGCAATCGACGGATGGTTCCGGAAGCGCAGAATCTTGTCGCTCACATTGGCGAGATACACCTTCAGGTCGTCGGGGTTCGGCCCGTCGCTCGGATTCGGCTGGAAGAACTCGTCCCAGATGAGGATGCCGTACTTGTCGCACATGTCATAAAAGTCTTCACCTGTGCTCTGCCCCACCCAGTTACGGATCATGTTCATGTTGGCGAGCGCGTGCATGTGAATCTGCGCATCGAGCCGCGCCCTCGGGATGCGCTTCATCGCCTCATCCAGTCCCCAGTCGCCGCCGCGGATGAATACCTTCACGCCGTTGACGGAGATGGTCAGCGCATCCATGCCGCCGTACGTGATCTTGCGGATGCCAAACTGCGTGTCGCGCGCGTCGGAGTCACGCCCGTGCTCGACGAAGCGCAGATGCAGCGTGTACAGATTCTGCGGACCGTACCCGTTCGGCCACCAGAGCTTCGGGTTTTGCATGTGCAGCGCGGGCGCGGTCTTCGGATCGACCGTCACCGTCTGCGTGCTGTTCGGCGCGAGCGTCACTTTTTGCGTGAAGCGCACATCGCCGAAGCTGCCCTCCAGTTCCCCGCTCACCTTCTTATCCGACGTATTCGTCAGCGTGCTCTGCACCGTCACATCGGCCTGCGACGTATCCGGCAGCGGCAGATCCGTCTTCACCAGCGGATCCTCGATCAGCACCGGACCGCTCGCCGACAGCCACACCTTCTGCCACAGGCCGGTGTCGCGGTCGTGGATGCCCGGGATCCAGTCCCATCCAAGCGTGCACAGGAACGTCGGCCCGTCGATCGCCGTGATGCCGCCGTTCTTCCCGAGCCCATTCGCAATGGTGTGCTCATGCGGCTCGCCCGGATGCGGCTGCGGCGACACGCGCACCGCAATCACCGCCGGCTCGCCCGGCCGCACCTGCTTCGTAATATCGAACCGTCCGCGGATGAACGCGCCCTGAATCGTGCCCACCTTCGTGCCGTTCACCCACACGTCCGAGGAGAAGTTCGCGCCATCGAAGTGCAGCCACACCTGCCGGTGCGCGTACTCCCGCGGAATCGTGACGGTCGTCCGGTACCACCACGGCGTCCTCGCCAGGCTGTCGGGAATCGTGCGGTTGTTCTCGCCGTAGAGCGGCTCCGGATAGACGCCGTCATTCACCAGGCTGGTCAGCACCGTGCCCGGCACGGTCGCGGCCATCCATCCCTGGGGCTGGTATGCCTTCGTCGAGACCTGCGCGCCCGCCTCGGACACCTTGCCCGCATCCTGCAGTTGCCATCCGCTGCTCACTTCCACCGGAGCCGGCACCGCGCGCGCCTGCGCTCCTGCTGCTCCCACGCCACTCAACAATCCCGCCACAACAGCCGCCAACCCCTTCCAGCCTGTGAACACCGGTGCCCTCTTTCTCGCGAGAACGTTTTACTCCGACAAAAGACCGTTCCCAGTATTCACATTCATGCGCGAAAAACAACCGAGCGCCGCCCGGCTTCGGACCACAGGTAACAACTGATGATGCCGGGTCGTCATCCTGACCGACCGAACCCGGCACGCGGCTGTTGACGTGGCGAACCCGTCCCGCTAAGCGGGCTCGCGCCAGCGGGACGACGGCAGAAGCCCCGGCCTTCAGGCCGGGGAAACAGCAAGCCACACTCCTGGGCCTTTAGGCCCGGCAAGAATCAGGGATGATCCGACGGCAACTTCAAACACGCCGCCGTCTCCGCGGCGGAACACCCGTCGAACTCCTGAAACACACCGGGTGCCCCATGTCTCCCGCTTTTGGAGACATGGGATATTCGCGCTCCAGCGCGAACCCTTCTTCTATTAGCTAGGAATTCCCTCAGTTCACGGCAACTTCGACAGCATCGAGGACCACCGGAGCATGTAACTAGCCAGGTGATAGCAACTCGATCAATCCAATTGCCCGTTCTGTTTGTTATCAGCGGGATGCCGCATCCCCCATCCGAAATTTTTCTGAGCCGCACTTCAATCGAACGGCCACACCTTCTCCGCGGTCCCTCCCAGGATCATCCGCCGCTCGGCGGGCGTAAAGAACTTAAGGTGGTCGCGATAGAGCGACAGCCGCCCCGCGTAGTCCAGCAGGTCCAGCCGGATCGGCCAGTCCGTGCCCGCCATTAGCCGCTCCGCGCCGAAGACGTCGTAGATGCGCTTCACCT
>DASYYN010000241.1:0-19427 GCA_035933815.1 Acidobacteriaceae bacterium | reverse complement strand
GAAGAAGCTGCTGGCTTCGGCGAACATCTGCTCGAAGCGCTGGGTGTACGAGCAGTACGACTCGATGGTGCAGACGAACACGGTGCAGGGTCCGGGCGGCGAAGCGGGCGTGATGCGGATCAAGGGCACCGGCTCGCCTGGACATGAGCGCGGGCTGGCCATGGCACTGGCGGGGAATGGACGCTGGTGCTACCTCGACCCGAAACTGGGGGCGATGCATGCGGTGGCGGAAGCGGCGCGGAAGGTGGCGTGCACGGGCGCGACTCCAGTGGCGGCGACGAATTGTCTGAACTTCGGCAATCCGGAGAAGCCGGAAATCATGGCGCAGCTTTCGGCGGCCATCGACGGCATTGCGGAGGCGTGCACGGCGCTGGGGACGCCGATTACGGGTGGCAACGTTTCGCTCTACAACGAAACGAAGGGCGAGGGGATTTATCCGACGCCGGTGGTGGGGGTGGTTGGGATTATTGACGACGTGACGAAGGCCCTGCCGAGCGATTGGCGGCGCGAAGGAGACGCGATCTTCTTTCTGTCGGGACGAGGCAGTGAGATTGGCGAGGCCGATGCGGAATCGCGCGCGGATGATCAGCGGCGGCTGGGGAGCTCGGAATTTGCGAACAAATGCCTCGGGAAGTTCTGGGGATTACCTCCGCAGCTGAATCTGGATGCGGAGTCACGGCTGATCGAGGCACTGGCGGTACTGGCGGCCAAACGCGCACTCGCGTCGGCGCGCGACGTCGGCAGCGGTGGCATTGCGGTTTCGCTGGCCAGGGCCTGTATTGGCGGCGAGATGGGAGCGGCGATTCGGATTGGCGCGGGGAACGCGCGGGCGAACGCTGCGCCGTGGGAAATGCTGTTTACCGAACCGGGGAGCGCGGTTATTGTCAGCTGCGCGAGGGAAAAGATCGCGGAGCTGGAGGCGATTGCGGAGCAGCATCGACTGTTTGTGCTGGAGATTGGAGATGTGGGCGGCGGAGCGCTCGAGGTGAGGATCGGCGGGGCGCCCGTGCTTTCAGCCCGGGTGGAGGAGTTGAAGGGGATATGGTCTGGCGCGCTGGAATCTCACCTGACTGAAGAGGTGATCGCGTGAGCCGGCTCGTGATGGAGGGCTTCGCGGATTCAGGGGCTAAAGCCCGTTCCTCCTCTGTGCCTTCTTCGGCACGACTGAAGTCGTGCCCTGACACAAAGCAAAATGCAGGTGCCTTCGACTCGATTCGCTCGCTCAGGCCCGGCTCTTCGACTGCGGCTGCTGCGGAGCGTTCGCTCAGGATGACACCAGAAAAGGATGATCCGAAGCTGCGTGAGCACTGCGGCGTTGTTGCCATCCATGCGCATCCGGATGCTTCGCGGCAGGCGTATCTGGCGCTCTATGCGCTGCAGCATCGCGGGCAGGAGTCGGCGGGGATTGCCACGGCGGACGGCACGCATCTTTCGAACATCAAGGGCATGGGGCTGGTGTCGGAGATCTTCACTGACGATGTGCTCGCCCGCCTCAAAGGCGACATGGCCATCGGCCACACGCGGTACTCCACGACCGGCGATTCGGCGCTGCTGAATGCGCAGCCGATCCGCGTGGAGTCGACGAAAGGGCTGATCGCGATCGCGCACAATGGGAATCTGGTGAACCTGGGGAATCTGCGCGTCCATCTGGAGCGCAAGGGGGCTTACTTCCAGACCACGTCGGACTCCGAGATTATCGTGCAACTCATTGCTCACTCGCATGCGACGACGCTGGTGGACGCGATTGCCGATTCGCTGCGACAGGTGGAGGGCGCGTTTTCGATCGTTATGATGACGCGCGACCGCATTTTTGCCGCGCGCGATCCGCATGGCTTCCGGCCGCTCTCGATGGGGCGCATTCATAATCCCGACGGGCCGGACACGATGGTGTTCGCGTCGGAGACCTGCGCCTTCGATCTGCTGCGCGCGAAATTTGAGCGCGATGTGCTGCCGGGCGAGCTGGTGATGGTGAGCGCCGACGGCGTGACGTCGCGGCAGTACGCGCCACCCAATCAGACGAGCTGCATCTTCGAGCATGTTTACTTCGCGCGGCCCGACAGCATGATCTTCAACCGCTGGGTGCAGGAGAGCCGCGAGGAGATGGGGCGGCAGCTGGCGCGCGAGTCGCACGTGCCGGCGGACCTGGTGGTGCCAGTGCCGGACTCGGGTGTGACGGCGGCGATTGGCTACGCGGCAGAAAGCGACGTGCCGTTCCGCTTCGGGCTGATCCGCAACCACTACGTCGGGCGCACGTTCATCGAGCCGGAGCAGCGGGTGCGCGACTTCGGCGTGAAGCTGAAGCTGAATCCGGTGCGCAATCTGCTGGAGGGACGGCGCATCATCCTGATCGACGACTCGATCATCCGCGGTACGACAAGCCGCAAGATCGTGCGCATGGTGCGACAGGCTGGCGCGAGGGAAGTTCACCTGAGGATCAGCTGCCCGCCAACGATTTCGCCGTGCTTCTATGGCGTGGACACGCCGCGCAAGTCGGAGCTGATCGCCGCCAACAACACCGTCGAGGAGATTCGGCAGTTCATCGAGGCCGATTCACTGGCGTATTTGTCGCTGGAAGGGTTACGCAAGGCGTGCGACGGCGGGGAGGGCAACACGTACTGCGTGGCCTGCTACACCGGCGATTATCCAACGCAGTGGGTGGATGTCGAAGACATTCTGCCGGCGACTGCAAGCGTGCGCTGACAGCGCTGCGCATCTTCTGAGACAACCTGTACAGGCAAGTCTGCGCGTCATCTCGCGCAACCTCATCTTGATGCGTTGCTTCCCAATAGGGTGAAGGGAGAACGTTCTATGGCAACCAAAAGAAGTTCATCCTCGCATCGCTCGTCGGGAGGCAGGAAGTACAGCCGGCGGGCGGGGGAAAAAGTACGGGAAGAGATGCACGAGATGAAGCGCGGCAAGCTGAAGAGCGGGCGCAGCGGCAAGAAGGTCACGAGCCGGAAGCAGGCGATTGCGATCGGATTGTCGGAAGCGCGTCGTGAAGGCGCCAAGGTGCCGAAGAAGTCGTCGTCGAAGAGCAGCCGGTCGCGTTCGCACCGCAGCACATCGCGGAGCGGATCGTCGAAGTCGCGGAGCGGCAGCAGCCGTTCGCACAGCAGCCGGTCGCGTAGCCGGAATTCGCGGTCGCACTCGAGCGGCAGCCGTCGCAGAAGCTCGCGTAGCCGCTGAGCCACCGGATCTGCTCTGATCCCTGGGTGACTGCAGTCATCCAGGGATTTCTGTTTTTGGCTGGCGACCTTCCCCGGCTTTGGCCGTTCCTGCTACCTTTTTGAAAGTCCCCATGGTATCCACGACACCAGAAATCTCCGCGCGCGGCACACGATTCGTCCGCGCCTGTTTGCGCCAGCCTGTCGATCGCACGCCGGTGTGGTTTCTCCGCCAGGCGGGGCGATACATGCGCGAGTACATGGAGGTGCGGCGCCACCACTCGCTGATCGAGATCTGCAAGCGGCCCGAGCTGGCGGCGGAAGTGACGATCACCGCCGCGGAGAAGCTGGACGTCGATGCGGCGATCATCTTTGCCGATCTGCTGCTGCCGCTGGAGTGCATGGGGCTGGATTTCGAGTTTCAGGCGGGCGAGGGTCCGGTGATTCATCACCCGCTGCGCACGGCCGGGGATATTGACGCGCTGGTCACGACGAGGGCCGCGGAGCTGGCCTACGTCGGCGAGGCGATTGAGAAAGTGGTCGCCCATTTCAAAGACGGCATCGGGATCATCGGATTTTGCGGCGCTCCATATACGCTGGCCAGCTACATGATCGAGGGTGGCGGCTCGCGCAATTACATCGAGACGAAAAAGATGATGTACCGGCAGCCGGACGCGTGGCGCAAGCTGCTGGACAAGATCTGTGCGGTGCTGCGGGAGTACGCGAAACAGCAGGTGGACGCCGGAGCCGATGTCATCCAGATCTTCGACAGCTGGGTCGGGTCGCTGGCGATCCCGGATTATCGCGAGTTCGTGCTGCCCACCACGCGGGCGCTGGTGCGCGATGTGCAGGCGCTGGGCGTGCCGGTGATCTACTTCGGCGTGGACACGGCGAGCCTGCTGCCCGCGATGCGCGAAACGGGCGCCGATGTGCTCGGCCTCGACTGGCGGACCCCGCTCGATCAGGCATGGCGCGCGCTCGATTACAGCTGCGCCGTGCAGGGGAACCTGGATCCGATCACGCTGTTCGCCGAGCCGGAGCTGATCCGCAAGCGCGTCCACGGCATTCTCGATCAGGCTGCCGGACGCGCAGGACACGTTTTTAACCTGGGCCATGGCATCGTTCCGGCCACGCCGGTGGAGAACGTGCAGGCGGTGGTCCAGTTCGTACGCGAATACCGGCCGGCCTCTGTGGAGACCAAACATGTCTGACGCGGTCTTGCTGCTGGCGCATGGCACGCCGGATCGCGTCGAGGAGATCCCGGAGTATCTCGGGCGCGTAACCGGAGGGCGTCAGCTCCCGAAGGAAGTTGTCGACGAAGTGAGCCATCGGTTCGCGGTGATTGGGGGCAGCCCGCTCACCGCTCTCACGCTGCAGCAGGGCCGCCTGCTCGAGCAGGAGATTGGCGTGCCGGTCTACGTAGGCATGCGCAACTGGAAGCCGTATGTCTCCGATGTGGTGGGCAGGATGCGCGACGAAGGGGTGACACGCGCCGTGGCGATCTGCCTGGCGCCGCAGAATTCCCGCACCAGTGTGGGACTCTACCGCGGCGCGGTATTTGCCGCAGCGGCCGGCACGCTGCAAATTCATTTTGTGGAGGACTGGGCCGACGCTCCGCTGCTGGCCGATGGGTTTGCGGAGCGTCTGCGCGCGACACGCGACGCCTTTTCTGCGGAGGCGGGTGGGCCCGTGCCGGTTCTCTTCACCGCGCACAGCGTGCCGTGCAGGACCGTGCTAACTGCGCCTGCTGCGAACGGAGCGATGGCCACACCGCCGGATCCGTATCCGGTGGAAGCGAAGCAGACCGCGCAACTGGTCGCCAGCCGCATTCCCGGGCTGAAAGAGCAGGACTGGTTCTTCGCGTTTCAAAGCCAGGGGATGTCCGGCGGCCCGTGGCTCGGGCCGACGGTTGAGGACACGATCACCGCACTGCATCAGCAGGGCGTGACGAAGCTCATCATCCAGCCGATTGGGTTTCTGTGCGACCACGTGGAGATTCTTTACGACATTGACGTTGGTTTTCGCGACTTCGGTGCGAAACTGGGCGTGACGGTTCGCCGACCCGCGTCGCTGAACGATTCGCGCTTGCTCACGCTGGCTCTCGCGGATCTGGCGCGGCATGGGCTGGCCGCGCTGTAATCGTCGTAATCGCCTTCATCCGGGCAGGATTATCATTTTCTGCGGCAGACTGCGGCATTCGGCATCTGACTAAGCTGACATGAAAACGTGGCAAAAGCTCGCCCTTGTCATTCTGATTCCTGCGGCGATCCTGGCAATCGGCATCCTCTGGATCCAGCACAAGCGCAACACGGAAGCCGTGAAAGTACAGCCTAAGTACCAGGAGCGCGCGCTCACGCGAGATGAGATGGTGCAGCCGCGCCAGCTCTTCATCGACGATATGAAGTCGGCGCGCGAACTGATCGGCAAGCCGGTGTGGATTCAGGCCGGATACGAGCTGGAATATTTTCCGTACAAGGCGCATCGTGTCGATTTTGCGCACAAGACCGGATTGCTGCCCGGCGCACAGCGGCTGGAAATTAAGGACATCGTCACCGAGAAGGCTCCGGCGAGCGATCAGAGCCGCATCCCGCTCGGCGACAAGCAGATTTTTGCGGTGTTCACGATGCCCGGCGACGATCAGCAATACGCCACCCCGATCGGCACCATGCAGGGCAGCGAGTCGACATACTACTGCGACAAGATTTTCTACTACGACGATCCGCGGACGATGTACAACTTCTGGCCGGCGAATATCTGGCAGGCGATCGATCAGCACAAGCCCGTCGTGGGCATGAACGAGCTGCAGACCGCGATAGCGGTGGGTGCGATCCAGCAGTCAGACTCGTCGGATTACGGGAATCGCACCGTTCACTACCAGGCTGGGCCGACGCGCTGGGCGGTCACGTTCGACCACGACAAGGCTACGCAGGTGCAGCAGGAGCCGAGTCAACCCAGTACAGGGGCGAAGTAGGGAATCAGCGTGTTCGGGCTATCTCCCATGTCTCCAAACCGGGAGACATGGGGCACCCGGTGTAATCCCACGTCTGCAAAACCGGCAGAATAAGGCACCGGAGTCTCGCCGCTTTCAGCCGGTATTCCGCAGGCCGGCGGCGATGCCGCTGATGGTGCCCGCGATGGCGCGATTCACCTCGTCGTTGTCTTCGCCGGAGCGCTTGCGGCGCAGCAGGTCCACCTGAATCAGGCTCATGGGGTCGACATAGGGATTGCGCAGAAGGATGGAGCGCGCCAGCACCGGATTCGTGTCGAGCAGACTCTTCTGGCCCGTGACGGCGAGGATAGCGTTGCGGGTGCGCTCGAATTCGGCTTTGAGCATGGTGAAGACGCGGTCGCGCAGAGCGGCGTCGGGCACGAGGCTCGCGTAGAGCGAAGCGATGCCGAGGTCGGCCTTGGCCAGCGCCATCTCCACATTGCGCACCACGTCAATGAAGAGCGGAAAGTCGGCCATCATGTCGCGCAGAAGCTGTGCGCCGTCCGGCTTCGCCAGGAATTCCGCAAAGGCCGTTCCCACACCGAACCAAGCGGGAACGAGCAGACGGCTCTGCGTCCAGCCGAAAACCCAGGGAATGGCGCGCAGGTTGGCGAAGCTCATCTGGCCGCCGCGCCGTGCAGGGCGCGAGCCGATGCGCGCATGCTCCAGTTCGGCGACAGGCGTTGCGACTTCGAAATAGTGCAGGACGTCTGGGTCGCCGATGATGCGTTCTCGATAGAAGGCGAACGAGATGCGCGAGAGTTCGTCGAAGGCGGCCTCCCACTCGGGGCGGAGCACGCCGGAGTAGCGGCCGTTGGGCAGCAGCGCGTTGGGGCGGGCGAGTGCGTCCAGCGACGCGGCGACCATCAGCTCCAGATTGCGCTCAGCGAGAACCACGTCGGAGTACTTCCAGTGCAGGACCTCGCCCTGCTCAGTGATGCGGATCTCGCCGTCGAAGGCGCCGACGGGCTGCGCGAAGATGGCGCGATGGGTGGGCCCGCCGCCGCGCCCGACCGTACCGCCGCGGCCATGGAACAGGCGCAGGCGAATGCCGCAGTCGCGGGCGACTTCGTGCAGCGCGCGATGAGCGCGGAAAATTTCCCAGGTGCTGGTGAGCATGCCGCCGTCTTTGTTCGAGTCGGAGTAACCCAGCATGATTTCCTGTGTGTTGCCCCAGGATTCGAGCAGCTTTTTGTATCCGGGCGTGGACCACAGCTCGCGGCAGATTTGCGGCGCGTTCCGCAGGTCTTCAATGGATTCGAAGAGCGGAACCGGCATCAGACCCGGATCGCCACAGTGCACACCGTCGGGAGAAGCGCTGCCGGCCACCTGCACTCCGCCGAGGCGCGCAAGCCAGACGACGGCAGTGATGTCCTCGACGCTGGCTGCGCCGCTGACGATGTAATGGCGGATCGCCTCAGGGCTGCAACCGGATTTGATTTCGGCGACGGCGCGCATCGTCTCGAGGACGTCGCGGGTTTGCGGACTGAGCGGGCCGGGCGTTTCGCCTTGGTTCTGCGCACACCACGCGGAAGCCTCCTGGAGCGCCTTGCGATGGATGTTGGCGTGTTGGCGAATGTCCAGCGTGTGCAGATGGAGCCCAAAAGTGCGCACCATGAGCAGCAGCGGATCGATGAGTGTCTCGGCGATGCGCAGGCCTTTGTTGTTCGCGAGGCTGCTCCGCACGACCTTCAGGTCGTCGACGAAATCGGCCGCGGAGCAGTAGGGTGCAAGCCGGTCCAGCGCCGATTCCAGCAGGTTCGGATCATCGGTGTGTTTGCCGGCGGTGTGCTGCAGGCGCGCGCGCACGCAGACGAGGTAGCGGCGATAGAGTTCGTACTCGAAACTGGCGCCGAAGACCGAATCGGCGCTCAGTTTCAGCTCATCCTGAAAGGCGCGCAGGCGCTGCTTCAGCTCGTCGCTGACCGGCAGCTGCTGCGCCGAGGTGGTGAGCAGGTCAATGATCTGCTGCAGGCGCCGGTCGTACCAGTCGAGCAGGCGCGCGCGGGCGGCGAGGATCGCCTGGCGCGTGACTTCGGGGGTGACGAAGGGATTGCCGTCGCGGTCTCCGCCGATCCATGAACCGAAGGCGAGCAGCAGCGGCAGCTCGGAAAGCTCCAGCTCGAGACCATACTCGCTTTTGAGCGCGGCGCGGACCTCCTCGTAGAAGCCAGGCAGGGTCTCGAAGATGGAGACGTCGTAGTAGTCGAGCCCCATGCGGATTTCGTCGGTCACCGCCGGGCGCCGGCTGCGGACTTCATCGGTTTGCCACAGCGCGGTGATCTCAGCGGTGAGGTCCTCCTCCAGCGCGGCAAGCTCTTCGTCGGGGACGGGGATGCGGTCCAGCTTTTCCAGCAGCTCGCCCATGCGGCGGCGCTTCATCAGCACGGAGCGGCGGGCGATTTCCGTGGGATGCGCGGTGAAGACCGGCACGACCAGGACTTTGCTCAGCCACTTCAGCGCCTGGTCAGCGGAGATTCCGGCCTCGCGCATGGCGCGCAGAGTGCCGCGCAACTCGCCGCGCTGCGCCTCGCGGTGGTCCACGTCGCCGCGAATCTGCAGGGAGAGACGCCGGCGCTTGCGGTGATTGGTCTCCGCCAGGTTGATGAGCTCGAAGTAGAAGGCGAAGGCGCGGCTCAGCTTCCAGGCTTCGTCTACGGGCAACGAATGCACGCCGAGCACCGCCATCTGCATCAGGTCTTCCGCTTCGCGGCTGCGACCCTGGGTTTGGGCGTCGCGGCGACGGATGGCCGACTGGCGCAGCTGCTCGACGCGCTCGAAGAATGCATCGCCGGCCTGCTCGCGCAGGACGCGGCCCAGCAGCACGCCGAGGGAGCGGACGTCGCGGCGCAGCGGAGACTCCTTTCGCTCGCCGGAGCGCGCTTCGAGTTCGGCCAGGCGTTCTTCCCAGCTCTCCGGTTTCCAAAGCGGGGGCATGTCTCTGATTAAACCAGACCGATCCGTTCCGAATCGTTAGTTCACAATCCGGCGCTATTATGGATCGGCAATGGAACAGTACATCCACACGCTCATTGCTATTGATTCCGGTTTTGTTCAGAGCCAAACGCGGTTGCTCGATTTTATGAAGAGATGGTCGAGTCGGATGGCTATCGCATCGTGTCCGACAGGCCCTTTTGCCCTGGGATTCTCGTGACGAAACCGTCCGGCAGGGTTCGCATCGCGAAGAACGCGTTCACGGGGCAGATCATTTCAGTTCCGGTTGGTGACCAACAGAAGCTCGCAAACCCTCGCGACATTGAGCACGCGATCGCTCGCTTACAGGAGTACACAGTTTTTGCATCTGGTGAATGGGAACCCAGTGATGCTCCGCTTCAACTTATTACGACAGATGGAAGACCGTTCGAAGATCTCTATTCGTGCTTGATCGCCTGCAAGGCACGCCCAACACCTGTTTCGACTTCAGCCTGGGATTTCGGCATCCCGACCGATCGAAACATTCCGGGATTTGGGTCCCCGTGCGAGGCCGAGCCGAAAACGGGCACTTTTTCTAATCCCTGGACCGGAGTTGCGATCGAAGTTCCGGGTGCCGGCTGCTCGCGATTCTGGATCGAGTTTGAATTTGGCAAGTTTGTTCTTCCGAAGATCGAAGATCGACTGGATATCCTCAACCCTGTAGTAGTGAACTTAGCCGAACAGTGCTTCCACGCGAGATTCGTCCAGGGTTGTCGGTTCCTCTGAGCCAATGTTGCTGCGAAATGGGCTGATTAGCTATTCTTCCTCAACGTATGCGCACGCTCACCGCCGCCCTGCTGTTGATATTCGCTACTCCCCTGTTCGCTCAGCAACAATCCACCATGAAGCCCGAAGAGACCGAGGTGTGGCAGCCGGTGCCCCCGGTGGTCACGCCGGGGGCTAAGGAATCCGATCCGCCGTCCGATGCTATCGTGCTCTTCGACGGCAAAGACGAAAGCCAGTGGGTTTCGGCGCAGGATCACACGCCGGCGCAGTGGATCGTTGCCGACGGCGTGCTGAAGGTGAACAAGAAGGGCGGCAACATCGAGACGAAGCGCACGTTTCAGGACTATCAGCTGCACATCGAATGGAGGATCCCGCCGGACATCACCGGCAGCGGGCAGGCGCGCGGCAACAGCGGAATCTTTCTCGCTTCGCTCGGGCCGGGCGATGCCGGGTATGAACTGCAGGTGCTTGATTCGTACAACAACGCGACCTATGTAAACGGCATGGCAGGGAGCCTCTATAAGCAGGCGATTCCGCTCGCGAATGCCGCGCGCAAACCCGGCGAGTGGCAGACGTATGACGTGGTGTGGACTGCGCCTCGGTTCAATCCGGACGGCTCGCTGAAGACGCCTGCGTATGCCACGGTGTTCTGGAATGGCGTGGTGGTCGAGAACCATTTCCAGCTGCAGGGGCAGACGCTGTACCGAGGCAAGCCGTTCTGGAAAGCATACGATCGCGCGCCGATCAAGCTGCAGGCGCACGGGGATAAGAGCGAGCCGATCAGCTTTCGGAATATATGGGTGAGGGAGTTGAAATAGCGGGTAGGGTATAGCGTTTAGCGTATAGGGGCAGGTGGGGCCATCCGCACTGCGGCGGACGCGCTGGGTTTCCTAAACGCTACACCCTTACGCTATCCGCTACGTAAGCTTCATCGCTACCGGATCCCACCCGACAATCTTGCCCTGGTCGTAGCTGAGGTTGCTGAGCAGAGCGGCGCCGGCGGCGCGGTATCCGAAGACAGCATCCTCGACGACCGGCTGGCGTGAGCGCACAGCTGCGAAGAAGTTTTTGAAGTGGTCGTAGCTGTCGCTGTAGTTGCGCGGCACGACGTAGCGGTCGTTGCCGACACGGGTGGGCTCGGTAGGCTCGACGAGCGGGTACTTCTGCCGGTACGCCGCGGTGATCTGCTTCTGCATGGCGTCGGCTAAGGAACCGATCATCAGGCCCGGTTCCTTCTCGCGCGGCACGCGGTTCACGATGAGCGCGTTGCCGGCGATCTCCATGGTGCCTTCGGAGCCGGCGAAGAGGAATCCTTCGCCTTCGCTGCCGCCGTCGACGAAATTGACCCGCAGGCTCAGGTTGAATCCTTCGGGATAGTCGAAGAGGCCGAGCAGCACGTCGGGCACATCGCGGCCATCTTTCCAGAATCGCAGGCCCCCGGTGGCCATGGCGCGCGTCGGGCCGTCGACGCCGGTGATGAAGTGCGTGCCGCTGAAGAGATGCACGAAGAGGTCGCCGGCCACGCCGCTGCCGTAGGCCTTCCACTTGCGCCACTGGAAGAAGTGTTCGCCGTTGAAGGGGATCTTCGGCGCGGTGCCGAGAAAGCGCGGCCAGTCGCACGTTTCCGGCGAAGCGTCCGGCGGAACGGTATAGTTCCAGGCGCCGATCGACGAGTTGCGGTCCCAGAAGGCCGAGACCATATTGAGCTGGCCGATGGCACCCGAGGCGAGCAGTTCCTTCGCCTTGATGTAGAGGATGCTGCTGACGCGCTGGCTTCCGATCTGCAGGATGCGGCCGGTGGATTTGGACGCCTCGATCATCGCCGGACCGTCGCTGTAGAGGTGGATCATCGGCTTCTCGCAGTACACATCCTTGCCGGCGTGCATGGCGTCGATGGACGCCTGCTTGTGCCAATGGTCGGGCGTGCCGATGATGACCGCGTCGACGTCTTTGCGGGCGAGGATCTCGTGGTAGTCGCGCGTGGTCTGGATATCCTGGCCCCAAAGCTCTTTCGAGTGGGTGAGGCGGCCGTCGTAGCAATCGGCGGCCGCTACGACTTTCACGCCGGGAACGGATGCGGCGGTGCGCGTGTCGTATTGCCCCTGCCCGCCGGCCCCGATGAGGGCGATCTGGATGTGGTCGTTGGCGGCGATAGGCTTTTGCGGCTCGTCCTGCTGGGGCCGCAGAAGCATGCCTGGGCCGCTGGGCTCCGGCTTGTCTTCCATGGCGTGCAGGCGCGCGGCGAAAAGCGCCTGTGTGGATGCGGTACCCGCGACCTTTAAGAAGCTCCTACGATTCACGTGCAGATGTCCCCCAGCAGGAAATGAACAAACCAGCGTATAGGGTATAGCGTATAGCGTTTAGGAAACTGGCACGGCGTCTGCATCCACTACAATCGGCGGGAATGCACGCTCGCCGGATTGCCCTCCTCCTGTCCATTTTGCTGCTCGTTTTCTGTTCGCTCAGTCACGCGCAATTACGGGAGCAGATTGCGCGCACCGCCGCGCAGGCGCAGGGACGCGTCGGGGTGGCATGCAGCCTGCCCGGTAAGGCGCTCGGCTGCGACTACCATGCTGACGCGGCGTTCCCGATGCAGTCGGTGTACAAGCTGCCGATCTCGATGGCGATGCTGCATACGGTGGAGCAGGGGCGGTTCACGTTGACGCAGACGATCCGCTTCCTGCCCTCCGACCTGATCGCGCCGGACCAACGGAGCCCTTTGCGCGACGCGCACCCGCACGGCAACGTCGATGTGCCGGTCGAGGAGCTGCTGCGGGGCGCGATTGTGGACAGCGACGGGGTTGCTTCGGACATCCTGATGCGGTCTGTGGGCGGCGCGTCGGCAGTGGAGGCGTATGTCCGCAGCCTGGGGATCAGCGGCATCGAGATCCGCGATACGGAGAAGACGTTGGGGCGTGAGGTAGCTCTCGAGAATCGCAATTCTGCTCAGCCGCGGGCAGTGGTCGCGCTGCTGCGGATGCTGGCGGACCGCTCTCCGCTTTCGCCGGAGCACACTCGCCTGCTGCTGGGGTGGATGAGCTCGACGCATACCGGCGATCGCCGCCTCAAAGCGCTGCTCCCGCCCGGCACTCAGGTTGCCGATAAGACGGGGGCATCGGGGACGGGTCGCAAGTTCACGAATGCAACGAACGACGTGGGGCTGATCACGCTGCCGGATGGGCGAAAGCTGGCCGTCGCGGTGTTCGTGGCCGATTCGGCGGCTCCGGCCGCCGTCCGGGAGTACGTGATTGCCGAGATCGGACATGCCATCTACGCGGCCGCAAGTCGCTGATCGGGCGGGAGATTTCTCCGTTCAGGGCGGAATTTCGACCGTTCGCGCCCGCCGGGACACGGTAAACTGGTAAGCGGGAACCATGCTCAGGCTGACCAAAAAAGCCGACTATGGCCTGATGGCGCTGAAGTATCTGGCTGAGCATCCGAACGAAAGCTCGCTGAGCGCCCGGGACATCGCCGAGGCTTATCACATCCCGCCGCAATTGCTGGCAAAGATTCTGCAGCGGCTGGCGAAGGTGGGAATTCTGCGCTCGCACGCCGGGATGAGTGGCGGCTACTCGCTCGAGAAGAATCCGCGGGAGATATCGGCGTTTGAGGTGATTCACGCGATTGACGGGCCACTGTTTATCACCTCCTGCGGGACAAGTCACAACAGCTGCGACCTGACGGACTCATGCACCATCCGGGAGCCGCTGGCGCGGGTGAACGACTCGATCTCCGGACTGCTGCGCAGCATCAGCATCGCCGATCTGGCTGAGCCGACCGCGGAAAAGGCGCAGGAACTGATCTCCATCAGGATGTAAGCTTGCGCTGATGAAGCTGCCCATCTATCTCGACAACCACGCCACCACGCAGATCGATCCGCGCGTGCTCGAGGCGATGATGCCGTACCTGACCTCCGCGTACGGCAATGCCGCCAGCCGCAGCCACAGCTTTGGTTGGGCCGCCGATCAGGCCGTCGAAACCGCACGGGAGCAGGTGGCGAAGCTCATTGGGGCGATGGCGAAGGAAATTGTCTTTACCAGCGGAGCTACGGAGAGCAACAACCTGGCGCTGAAGGGCGCGGTGCAGGCGGCACGCGCGGAGGACCCGCAGCGGGCTATCCACGTCATCACGCAGGCGAGCGAGCATAATGCGGTGCTCGATCCCTGCCGGTGGCTGGCGAAACAGGGCTGCCGCGTGACGGTTCTGGATCCGGACCCGCAGGGGCGAGTGCGACTGGATGGCCTGCGCCGGGCGATGGACGAGGAGAAGCCGCTGTTGGTCTCCCTCATGTATGCCAACAATGAGATTGGGACGATCCAGCCGGTCGAAGAGATTGGCGCGCTGTGCCGGGAGCGGAGCGTGCTCTTCCACACGGACGCGGCGCAGGCTACGGGCAAGGTCCCGATCGATGTCCGCAGCGGCATCGATCTGCTGTCGATTTCAGGACACAAGATTTACGGGCCGAAGGGAGTTGGCGCGTTGTACGTCCGCAAGCGGATGCCGCGGATCGCGCTCGCGGAGCAGATGCATGGCGGCGGTCACGAGCGGGGGCTGCGGTCGGGGACCCTGAATGTGCCGGGGATCGTTGGCCTGGGTGCGGCGTGCGCCCTGGCTGCCAAGGAGATGGAAGCTGAGTCGAAGCGGCTGGCCGCGCTGCGCGACCGGCTGCAGGCGAAATTGGCGGCGGGGTTGGATCGCGTCCATGTGAACGGCGATCCGCAGCATCGGCTGCCGGGAAACTTGAGCATGACCTTCGACCACGTGGACAGCGAATCGCTGATGGTGGGCCTCCGGGATGTTGCGCTGTCGAGCGGATCGGCGTGCACGTCGGCGAAGATTGAGGCTTCGCATGTGCTGCGTGCCATTGGACTCGACGACCAGGCGGCGCACAGCACCATCCGCTTCGGCGTAGGCCGGTTCAATACGGAAGAAGAGATTGACTTTGTCGCCGAGCGGCTGGTGGACTTAGCGCGCAAACTGCGCGAGCTTTCGCCGGAATACGCGGAGCTGACGTGAGGGGCAGCGTATAGCGTATAGCGTTTAGAAAAGCCGATTAAGTAATCGCCTTTACGCTATCCGCTATCCGCTAAACGCTATTCGCTAAACGCTATCCGCTATCCGCTGCGACTTCCACAATCACACACTTCAAATACTCGGTTTCCGGGATATTGAGCACAACCGGATGATCGGCTGCGGCGCCCCGGACTTCGAGCAGGCGCACGCGACGGTGCGCGTCGCCGGCGGCTGCGCGAATGGTGTCCATAAAATCGGCCAACGAGACGTGATGAGAGCAGGAGCAGGTGATCAGGCGTCCGCCGGGACGCAGCATCTTCAGCGCGCGCAGGTTCAGTTCGCGGTAGCCGCGCAGGGCACCATCCACGGCGCGCTTTGTTTTCGCGAATGCCGGTGGATCGAGGACAACGGTGTCGTAGAGCGTGCCCGCATCGCTCCAGTCGCGCAGCAGGTCGAATGCATCGGCTTCCATCCAATCCACCTCGGCGCGCAGCGCGGCGCGATTGTCGTCGAGGTTGCGCTCGGCGACTTCCAGGGCCGATCGCGAGACGTCGATGCCGGTGACGCGCCCGCAGGTGCGCGCCAGATGCAGCGCGAAGCCGCCCTGGTAGGTGCAGACGTCGAGGGCCTCGCCGGATGCATACCTCGCCGCGGCGGCGTAGTTCTCGTGCTGGTCGAGGAACGCGCCGGTCTTCTGGCCGCTGGTGGCATCGAAATGGAAACGCAGGCCATTGATGCGGAATATTGTGCTCGTCACCGGATCGGCATTGCGCGCGTAAAGAGTGGCTGAGGGCGGCGCGCTGAGCTGCTCAATTTCGCGGATGCGCGGGTCTTCGCGCTCGACGATGGTCTCCGGATCGAGAGCTTCGCGAATCGCATCGGCGAGCGCGGTGCGGACAGCCTCAGCGTCGAGCGCCTTGTGCCGCAACTGGACGATGATGAGGCCGGCGTACTTGTCCACCGTGATGCCCGGCAGCTCATCAGCTTCGCTGAAGACAAGCCGGCAGGCGTCGTTCTCGGCATCGAGCAGCGGCATGCGACGCGCAATGGAGGCTTGCAGGCGCGAGCGCAGCAGGCTGAGCCACTCCGATTCATCTGTAATGAGGTCGCGCGCGACCAGGCGCAGAGCGATCTCCGACGCTGGACTGTAGAGCGCAGTGCCAAGCAGGGATCCGCGGCGGTCGCTGACCGGCAGCAGGCCAGCAGCGAGGCTGTCAGGATCGCCTGGCCACTGCTCGATATCGGAGCGGTACACCCAGACGTGTCCGGCGCGGAGGCGGTCAGCCGCACGGCGGGAAATGCGTGCGGAACCGGGGACCTCGGCAGGTGATCCGGCTGGCGGCGGCTGTTCGCGTTCGGATTGCTCGGTGCGCTCGCGCCGGGGGCGGTTGGCGGCTTTGCGGCTGGACTTCTTAGAATGGTCGCGTCGATGTTCGCGTTTGGGAGTTTCCGGCATCACACAAGGGACTGAAGATCATCTTCGCACAGGAAAAAGGATCGTACTTGATCGGCCACCTTCGCTGGCTTGCACTGGCTTTGCTCATCGCCGCTATGGCGCGCGCGCAAAGCTCATCTGGTGCGGCTGGCGAGCCGCAGGCAAATTCCTCGATTGCGTCCGGCAGCGCAGGCGCGGGCGGGGCCGTTACGCCCGCAGCGGTTGCGGTGCGTACTGAAATCGGCACGATCAATCATTCGTCCTATCGCATCGATATCCCGCAGAACTGGAATCACAGTCTCGTTCTGTACTTTCACGGTTACATGCAGCGGCCGCAGGTCTTCGATCCAAAGTATCCGCCAAGCCGGGTGCTGCAGGAGGTCCTGAACCGCGGCTATGCCGTCGCGCGCTCGGGATATTCCGTCGGCGGATGGGCCATGCCCCAGGCAGCGTCGGAGACCGAGGCAGTGCGGCGGCACTTCCGCAAAAAGTACGGCTCGCCGCGCGAGATATTCCTGATGGGGCACTCGATGGGCGGCCTGCTCACGCTGATGTCGCTCGAGGAGGATCCGAAGGAGTACGCCGGCGGGCTGGCGCTGTGCGGCGTGATGGCTCCGGCGGACCTGATGATGCAGCGCGCCTTCGCCAATCGCGTCGCTTACGATGCGTTCTTCCCGGGCGTACTGCCCGACGTCGAGCACATTCCGCCGACGTTCATGATGAACGACATTCCCACCATCAATGCTGTGCAGAAGAGTCTCGATGGCAATCCGCAACAGGCCGCGCTGGTGCGCGATCTGGCGAATATCCATACGAACCGCGCGCTGGCCGACGTGCTGGTCTTCAACACGTTTGTGATCGAGGACCTGCGCCTCAAGTCCGGTGGCAATCCGTTTGATAATCGCAACCTGATCTACACCGGGACGGACAACGATCCGCTGCTGAACCAGCGGGTGCACCGCTATGCGTCGGATCCCAACGCATACCGTTTCCTGGCATCGTGGTATTCGCCCACCGGTTCGCTGCGCCGCAAGCTGCTTGAGGTGCACACGATTTACGATCCGCTGGTGCCCGCCTTCAACACCTCGTGGTATGACGAGCTAACGCGGCGGCTGGGCAACGGCAGCGATTTCGTGCAGCAGTATGTAGACCGCGACGGCCACTGCAACATCACCGCTGCGCAAACTGGGCTGGCCTTTGACGAGCTGGTGGACTGGGTGCACAACAATCAGCGGCCCACTCCGGGACTGCTGCCGGGCAGCCCACCTCCGCCGGTGAAGACGCCGCCGAAGCCGAAGAATCCGGGACGGCCGGAGTAGGCGTCAACCCGCAAAGGCCTCCGCACCCGCGGCTTGAGCCTCGCGCTGCCCCGCCATTCATCCGGCTCTCGACATGTCTGCCTATAATAGGACATGGCGACTGTCCAGCCATCGGCCCTTCCTGCAGAGCGGGTCCCTGACCTGTTTGCGGAGAAGTTCGCCCGGCTGATCGACACTGTCCGCCGCAATCGCCCCTCCGACGACGTCAACATCATCCGCCAGGCGTGGGAGTTCTGCCTCGAGCACCACAAGGGGCAGCAGCGCGCCTCAGGCGAGCCTTACGTGCTGCATCCGCTGGAAGTAGCGCTGGTGCTCGCGGAGATGAAGCTGGATTCAACGGCCATCGCCGCCGGCCTGCTGCACGACGCGGTGGAAGATACGCCGGTCACCACCGAGGACATCGTCCACAAATTCGGCGAGCAGGTGGCGCACATCGTCGAGGGCGTCACCAAAATCGACAAAATTCAGTTTGCGAACCGCGAAGACCGCCAGGCAGAGAACGTCCGCAAGATGCTGCTGGCCATGGTCAGCGACGTGCGCGTAGTGCTCATCAAGCTCGCCGACCGCCTGCACAACATGCGCACGCTGGAGCATTTGCCGCCGGACCGGCAGCGCGCCATCGCCCGCGAGACGCTCGACATTTATGCTCCGCTGGCGCATCGGCTGGGCATGGGCAAACTGCGCGGCGAACTCGAGGACCTCGCCTTTCGCTGGGTGGATTCCATTACCTGGGAGCAACTGCATGAGGCCGTCGAGGCCCGCCGGTCCGAGGGGGAGCAGTTCCTCGGGGGCGTGGAGGCGCTGCTCTCCGAACGCCTGCGCGAGAACAACATCAAGGCCCGCGTGGAGTGGCGCATCAAGCGCCTTTATTCCATCCACCAGAAGCTGGTGAAGTCCGGCACGTCGATCGATCAGGTGTACGACCTGCTGGCTCTGCGCGTGATCACCACCAGCGTGCAGGACTGCTATGCCGTCTTTGGCATCATCCACAGCATCTGGCGGCCGGTGCCGGGACGCATTAAGGATTTCATCGCGATGCCGCGGCCCAATTTGTATCAGTCACTGCACACAACGGTGATGGGCGAGGGTGGGCACCAGTTCGAGGTGCAGATCCGCACGGAGGAAATGCACCGCATCGCCGAGGAAGGCATCGCGGCGCACTGGAAATACAAAGCCGGCGGCTCACCGATCAGCGCGCGCGACGAGCAGCGGCTCGCATGGGTGCGGCAACTGGTCGAGTGGCAGCGCGACATGACGGATCCGAACGAGTTCCTGTCGACGCTGAAGATCGACCTTTTTCCCGAGGAGGTGTACACGTTCACGCCGAAGGGCAAAGTTGTGGTGGTGCCGCGCGACGGCACACCTCTGGACTTCGCGTATGCGATCCACACCGAAGTGGGCCATACCTGCACCGGCGCGCGCGTCAACGGGCGCATGGTTCCGCTGCGGACCAAGCTGCGCAACGGCGACATCGTCGAAGTGATCACGCAGAACGGACACACGCCGAGCCGCGACTGGCTCACGTTCGTGAAGAGCAGCCGCGCGCGCAACAAGATCCGCCACTGGCTCAACGAACACCAGCGCGAGCGCGCCATCGACATCGGCCGCAAGCTGCTGGAGCGCGAGGCGCGCAAATATAAAGTCCCGCTTTCGCAGTTCGAGGAAGCCGACTTCGCCCGGCTCGCGACGGACTACAGCCTGTCGACGCCCAGCGATTTGATGGCGGCCATCGGCTTCGGTAAGTACTCGGCACGCCAGGTGCTAAACCGGCTGGCTCCGGGTCTGATCCATCCGCAGCAGGAACCGGA
>DASYYN010000240.1:0-24398 GCA_035933815.1 Acidobacteriaceae bacterium | reverse complement strand
CAACTACAACGGGCCTCCGCCGAACCCGGTGTATCCCGTGGTGGGAATCGAGAAGCGCTTCTCGTCGGCGAAGATCAACTACGCCCAGGGCTCGACGCTGGTGGAAGGCTTTGCGATCCCGATCGAACACACCGCGCTGCGGCCAGCGAGCGGCTCCGGCGACGGGCTGACGGGCGAATACTTCAACAGCCCCGACCTGAGCGGCAAGCCGGTGCTCACCCGCACTGACCGCAACATCAATTTCAACTGGGACAAGGTCGTGCCCGTCCCCGGCCTCGAGCGCAACAACTACTCGGTGCGCTGGACGGGCAGCTTCGTTCCGCCCGCGCCCGGCGATTACAAGCTGGGCGTGCGCATCAATTACTGCTACGCCTGCGAGAACGCCGAGCACTTCCGGCTCTATCTCGACGGCAAGCGGATCGTCGGCAGTCCTGAAAAGGCAACCGCCGAGCGCGGCGCTGACTTCGACGCGCCGGTGCACTTCGACAACACACAGCCACACGCGATCCGCCTCGAATATTTCCACGGCACCGGCAGCGCAGGCATCGACCTCACCTGGATTCCACCCGCCGACTCTCTCCGCGACGAAGCGGTGCATACCGCGTTGCAGTCTGACATCGTGGTCGCCTTCGTCGGCCTCTCGCCCTCGCTCGAAGGCGAGGAAATGCCCGTGCAGCTCGAGGGATTCAAGGGCGGCGACCGAACCTCCATCGATCTGCCTGCCGCGCAGCAGGACCTGCTCAAAGCCGTCGCCGCGACCGGCAAGCCGCTCATCGTCGTCCTGCAGAACGGCAGCGCGCTCGCGGTGAACTGGGCCGCCGAGCACGCCAACGCCATTCTCGAAGCGTGGTATCCCGGCGAAGAGGGCGGCACCGCGATAGCCGAAACTCTGGCCGGCGACAACAATCCTGCCGGACGCCTGCCGCTGACCTTCTACTCCTCGCTCGATCAGGTGCCGCCCTTCACCGACTACTCGATGAAGAACCGCACCTACCGCTACTTCCATGGCAAGCCGCTCTACGGGTTTGGATACGGCCTGAGCTACACGAAATTCACCTACTCCGACCTGAAAGGCCCCACGGCACTGAAGGCCGGCGATCCCGCCAAAGTTGAAGTGACGGTCACGAACAGCGGTCCGCTCGCCGGCGACGACGTCGTCGAACTCTACCTCACGCAGCCCAGGGGCTTTCAGACGCCGCTGCGCGAACTGGCCGGATTCCAGCGCGTGCACCTCGACCCGAAACAATCCGCGCAAGTGCTCTTCACCGTCGATCCGCGCTCGCTCGGCCAGGTCGACGAGCAGGGCAACCGCAACATTGTGCCCGGCCAGTACACGGTGTACGTTGGCGGCTCACAACCCGGAGAAGGCGAAACACAAACCGGCACCTTCACCATCGCCGGAACAAAAGAACTGCCGAAGTAGACCTCGGAGCTGAACGTGGAATGAACGCCGTTCCCCATCTCGTCATCGTCGCCGCGCTATTCCTGATCGTTCTGGGAATTCCTCTTGGCCTGTACGCATTGCTCACGCGAGGCCAGCGGCGGACAATCCGCGAGATTCGCGACGGAGCCAGGCAGCAGGGGTGGACGTATCGGCGCAGGCGGTGGATCGGCGATCCCACAGCATTTCAGATCACCGCTCCTGCCTGGATCGTGAAGTCGGGTCCTGCCGGAGGATACGACCGCGGATGGACCGTGCGCCTCGGAATCACCTTCCCCGCGCTTGCGGGAAAGCCGGACTTCGCCATCGAGCCCCGTGAAACGGGATCGAAGAGCCTTTCATCGCTGGCCTCCGCAATGCCAACGAGCGTCGACGCGCGCATGGCGGCTTTCAGCGAAGCGTTGGCCAGCGAGGCGGAATTCTTTCGCGAGGCTCAGGAACTGCCGACCGGGGTGGCCGCCTTCGACGCGGCGTATCAACTGCTTGCGCTGGGGCATCTTCGCGAATCGCCTATCACCCCGGCGCTGGCCCAACGCGTGCTCGCGTGGCCGCCGGACGCAGTGCAGCCGCATTCCATGCTGGCCTGGCGTGATCCGTTCGGCTTGCACCTGCAGGCCCGCTTACCGGGGCCGCCCAACTGGCAGTCGGTCTCTTACCTTGTTTCTCTCGGCGAAGAACTCGCCTCGCACTTGCCTGCGCCGATCTCTGCTCCTCCGCCGCACACTTTGATGGACCGCGTCGCCGCTCGCTTATCGAGATCGACCTAGCACGCAATGTCACCTGCTGATTCGTTGTGAAAGATGGGAAGGAGCATCGATGAAAAGAAGAACGTTTCTCTTGAGCGCGATGGGCCTTGCCGCCGCTCCCGCTTTTGAAACCCTCGCGTCGTCCCTCGCCGCACAAACGCGCGCCACCACCACGCCTCCTGCTCCGCACCGCTTTCCCGAGGGATTCATCTGGGGCACCGCGACGGCTGCCTATCAGGTCGAGGGCGCTGTCCACGAAGGTGGACGCGGTGCGTCCATCTGGGACACCTTTTCGCACACGCCCGGCAAAACCTACCAGGGACAAACCGGCGACGTCGCCGACGACTTCTACCATCGCTATCCCGAGGACATCAGGCTGATGCAGCGGCTCGGGACCAAAGGCTTCCGCTTCTCCATCGCGTGGACGCGCATCTTCCCCGAAGGCACCGGCCAACCGAATCAGCAGGGCATCGACTTCTACAGGCGCCTCGCCGACGCGCTGCACCAGGCTGGCATTGAGCCCTTCTGCACGCTCTTCCACTGGGACCTGCCGCAGGCCCTCCAGGACAAAGGCGGGTGGACGAATCGCGCCACCAGCCAGGCCTTTGCCGATTACGCGCATTACACCGCCAGCCAGCTTTCCGACGTCATCAGCCACTGGATGACCATCAACGAATTCGACTCTTTCATCGACGACGGTTACGGCCGCGGCGCGTCCGCGCCTGGGCTAAAGCTGCCGCGCAAAGACGTGATGCAGGCCAGGCACAACGCCGTCCTCGCACACGGGCTCGGCGTGCAGGCCATCCGTGCGGCTGCGAAACGACCCGTGCAGGTCGGGCTGGCCGAGGACATTCACGGCGCCATGCCGGCCGTCGAGGATGAGGCGCATATCCGCGCGGCGGAAGCGGCGCTCCGCGAAGAGAACGCGCAGTACATGACCGTGATTTTCGAGGGCCGCTACACCGACCTCTACCTTCAAAGCCTGGGCCCGGACGCGCCCCACTTCACGCCCGAAGACCTGAAGATCATCTCCTCGCCCATCGACTTCCTCGGCGTCAACTGCTACACCACCCGCGAAGCCATCCCCGCCGACAACGCCGCCGGCTACATGATGATCGATCGCCCCGCCAGCTATCCGCATATGGCTTCCGACTGGCTCTTCGTCAATCCGCAGGCGCTCTACTGGACGCCGAAACTCGTCGCCAGCCTCTGGGACGTAAAGAAGATGTACATCACGGAGAACGGCTGCTCCTCGGCCGACGTCCTGCGCCCCGACGGTCGCATCCTCGACAGCGACCGCATCATGTACCTGCGCAACTACCTCGGCCAGCTGCAGCGCGGCGTCTCCGAAGGCGTCCCCGTCAAGGGCTACTTCCTCTGGAGCCTGCTCGACAATTTCGAGTGGAGTTCCGCCTACAGCCTCCGCTTCGGCATCACCTACGTCGATTACGCGACGCAGAAGCGCATTCCTAAACTCTCCTTCGACTTCTACCGCAACGTAATCGAGAGAAACGCGGTGCTGTGAGGACGCAAACCAGGCGGCCATGAATCTGTCCAGGATGATTCATTCGATCCCGCGCAGGCACACGATATGCTGTCAGGTACCATGCGCCTGCTTATCGCCGCAGTCCTGCTTGTGCTGGCCCCTGCTTTCGCACAAAATCGCGCCGCCACCAAGGAGACTCCGATGCACCACGCCCACGGCACCTTTGAGGTCGCCACGAAGCCGTCTTCGCTGCCGGCGCCCGCCGACGGCCTCGGCCGCTTCACGCTCGACAAGCAGATTCACGGCGACCTCGAAGGAACGGGCAAAGGAGAGATGCTCACCGCCGGCGATCCCCGGGCAGGAGCCGCGGGCTATGTCGCGATCGAAACAATCACCGGCAGGCTTGGCGGGAAGAAGGGCAGCTTCGCGCTGCAGCACTCCGGCACGATGGACGCCAATGGCGTCAGGCTCACCGTCACCGTCGTTCCCGGCTCCGGCACCGGAGAGCTGAAAGGAATTGCCGGCACGTTCATCATCCACAACGAGGCGGGCAAGCACTCGTACGACTTCGACTACACCGTGCCGGACTGAATCTGCACCCTGGCCCCTAAACCCTATACCCTGTATTCGTGCCCTTCCGCGACTTCCTCGGCAACGAAGCGACGGTGCGCCATCTGCGCGAATCCATCGCAGCCGCGCGCCTGCCGCAGGCGCTGATCCTCGCAGGACCGCGCGGCGCCGGGAAATACACGCTGGCCATCATGCTCGCCCAGGCCGCGAACTGCCTCAATCCAACCGAAACCGGCGGCCTGCCGGACTTCTGCGGCCACTGCTCAAATTGCGAGCGCATCGGCGCCGCCGCCGATCTCGACGCCCGCATCGACGAGGCCATCGCCGCACGCGAAGATCTGCGCGAGGCAGACAAGCGCGACACGCGCATCCTCATCCAGACTCATCCCGACGTGCTGGTCATCCCGCCCGATCCGCCGCAACTGCTCATCAAAGTCGGCCAGGCGCGCACGCTGATCCGCGAAATCTACCGCATCCCCGCCGAGGCGCGGCGCGCGTTTTACATCTTCACCAGCGCCGCTTTCATGAAAGAGGCGGCGAACTCCCTCCTCAAGGTCCTCGAGGAGCCGCCGGCGCACGCCAGCATCGTCCTGCTGGCCGAAAATCCCGGCGAGCTGCTGCCGACCATCCGTTCCCGCGCCGGCATCTTCCGCCTCGGAGCCATTCCCATCGAGCAGATCGAGCGGCTGCTTGCCGAGCGCCGTCCCGCGCTCAAACCGGCGGAGCGCACGCTGGTCGCCCGCCTCAGCGAAGGCGCCATTGGCCGCGCTCTGGGATTCGATCTCGCCGCCTGGCTCGCCAGCCGCGCCGACGCTCTCGTGATCCTGCGAACTGCCACGCAGGAGCCCGACTACTCCGCCCTCTTTCACGCGACCGACGCCTACCGCGCCGGGGCCGAAGGCCAGCAAAAAACCGAAGGCCTGCTCCGCGCCACAGCTTCCCTGCTCGAAGACCTTCTCCTGCTCAAAGCCGGAACTCCACAATTCCTGCGCAACGTCGACCTGCAGCGCGAGCTGACCCAAATGGCCGCCGCAGTTTCTGTTGACTGGATCGAAAGCGCCGCCCGCGGTCTCCGCCAGGTCGAATCCGGGATGCGCCGCAACCTGCTGCGCTCGCTTGCCCTCGACAGCTTTGCCGCCCAGCTCGCCGGATCGTAACTACCGGGTTACGTCATCTTACGCAATCAGGTGGCCTTGAGCTCAGGCCGTGGACTCTTACCACCTGACCAGGCTAGGATGAGATTCGTTCTCCACAAATCACCCCACTGCCGAAGCGACGCGGTACCATTTCTCCGCATCAGATAGGCAGCTTTGTCTGAAAAGGACGACTTCCGTGCCACAACTGCCCTCAGCAGTTCGTACAATTCGCGCCCCCAAAAGTCCGGTGGAGCGCGCTTCTGCCGCCCTCGGTCCCGTTGTTGCTAAACCTGCTCCGGCCAGCCCGGCGACCCCACAACCTGCTCCCGAAGAGCCTCGCGAAATCAATGTCATCGGCCCGCGTAAGCTGATCCGGCCCACCCTCACCAGCGCCATGCGGGCTCGCCGGTTTGCGCGCCGCGAGGAGCCGATCCTGCAGTGGCATTCCGGTGCACAGCCGGTCCAGGCCGCCCAGGGCGTCTCGCACGCTGAGGCATTCTATTTCCAGAAGCAGATGCAGTCGCAGACGCCGATGGTGTTCGTGCTCGAAGACGGCGAACGCATCGAGGGCGTCATCGAGTGGTACGACCGCAATGCGATCAAGGTGCGCTGCACCGCCGTCCGCTCCAGCGGTCCACGCTTCTCCGACACGCCAACCCGCGCGCTGATCTACAAATCCTGCATTAAATATCTGCATAAGGCAGGCGAGAACCAGCCGCAGCTCTGAAAGAACCCAATCGCCAGCGCCGCTACGGCTCGGGCGATTTTTGTTGACAATATACTATGCGCTGCACAGTATATTGCTATGGCCGGTCCACAACAAGACCCGCAGGATTCCGCCGAAAAGTGGGAGGTCCAGTTGCGTAAGGGATCTCTCGAACTCGCGATCCTGGCGGCGCTCTGGCAGGGTCCGCTGTATGGGCTGGAAATCCTCCGCACCCTGGAATCCGGATCGGAAATCGTCGTCGTTGAGGGCACCGTTTACCCGCTGCTCACGCGACTCCGCGCCCTGGGCCTGGTGGAATCGGAGTGGGTTGAGTCCGACTCCGGCCATCCGCGCAAGTATTACCGCCTCACCGAAGCCGGCCGCCAGCGGGCACTCGCCATGAGCCGCATCTGGTCGCGCTTCTCGGCCAGCATCGCGCGTCTGCTCGAGTCGCTCACCGCCCCCGGCGCGAATCTGGAAAGCAAAGTTTCCGCAGTCAGAAGGGGAAAGTCATGAACCTCACCATCGACTCGCAGAAGACCGTCGATCACTACCTCGCCGCGCTCCGCAAAGAGCTCCGCGAGCTTCTGGAAGACGATGTGCGCGACATCGTCGAGGAGATCCGCGCGCACATTCTCGACAAGACCGGCGCCAATCCCTCGCCGGAAGCGCTGGCCGATACGCTCGCCGCGCTCGGGCCTCCGGAAAAGCTGGCGCTGCGATACCGCACCGAAGAGCTGATGCAGCGGGCACAGCGCGGCCGTTCGGTCGGCAGGACTCTCCGCGATTCGCTGCGCTGGGCGCTGATGGCACTCCTCGGCCTGATCGTCTTTCTGCTCTCCTGCGTGGGGTACGGTGTCGGCGGATTTCTCCTTTGGCTGGGGACCATGAAGGCTCTCCACCCGCGCCTGACCAGCGTCGACCTTCAGTTCAGCAAGACCATGTGGAACGCCAGCTTCCAGTCCGGCGGCCCGCCACGCGGACACGATCCCTTAGGCATGTGGCTGATCCCGGTCGGCATTGCTGGAGGAGGGCTCATCCTCTATCTGACGTTCCGCTTCGGCTCGTGGGGGCTGCGCAAATTTTGGCGCCCGCGCCGGCCCGCCACACTCGTCCCCGTAGACGAGTAAGCATCATGCCAGTCGCTGTTGCCGAACGCCGGACTGTTACTCCGGATCCGCTACCGTCGCGCAGCCTTCCGCAGCCGGTCGCGAATCGCCACAGCAATTCCCTCACCAGCAGGCACGGGACAAACGATGGCCGTTGCGCCCCCTGCGTCCAACCAGCGCAGGCCGGCATAGAGGCGCTGCGCCAGCTCTTCCGGATCGGACCACTTTCCCCAGCGAAAGACGCGCGCCGTCCTGCCGACGACCGCCGCCTGAAACGCATCCGGCAGCATCAGCCCCAGGGATTCGCCCTGCTGTTCGCACTCCTCGGCCGCTTCGCCGAACGCGGCTTGTTGCCCCTCGCCTGCGCCTTCGATCAGAACCAGCCGGGCGCGCGGCGCATAATGCCGCAGCGACAGCCCGGGAGATTCGGCGCCCCCGGTCGGCTCTTCCCCGGGCAGCCCTGATGTCCGCAGCGTCAACTCACCGCCGCAGACGGCTCGAATCTGTTCCAGCGTGATCACGCCCGGCCGATAGACGACGCAGCCCTCGTCACTCACCGCAACCACCGTGGACTCGACCCCATGCGTGGTCTCCCCGCCATCGAGGATCGCATCGATCCGCCCCTCCAGATCCTCGGCCACGTGATCCGCGCGCGTGGGGCTAATCCGGCCGAAGGTGTTGGCGCTGGGAGCCGCAACCGGAATCTGCGCCGCCTGCAGCAACGCGTGAGCCACCGGATGCGCGGGCATGCGCAGCCCCACGCGCGGCAACCCCGCGGTCACGATCTCCGGAACCCGATCGCTCTTCGGCAGCAGCAGCGTCAGCGGTCCAGGCCAGAAGGCCTCGATCAGCCGCTGCGTGTTCTCCGGAACCTGCAGCGTCAGATCGGAAAGCATCGCCGCATCGGCGACGTGCACGATCAGCGGATCCCAGTTCGGCCGCTGCTTCGCCTGAAAGATTTTCTCGACTGCCTGCGCGTCCAGGGCATTCGCGCCCAGCCCGTAAACCGTCTCCGTGGGAAACGCTACCGTGCCGCCGCCGCGCAGAATCTCGGCAGCCTGGCGGATCGAGTGCTGGCTTACCGGGGTTTCCAGGTGAGCGGGATCGACCTGCAGTCTCAGCGTCTTCATTCCTGAGAGCCATCGTACCGCGCAGCCCGTGCAACGAAGGTCAGTCCGTCGGCTGCCAAAGCTCGACGCGGTTACCTTCCGGATCGGTGATCCAGGCAAACTTGCCATAGCTCGCCGTCTCACGCTTTGGATCGACTTCGACGCCTGCAGCGGCGAGCTTCGTGAGGAGCGCGTCCAGATTGTCTACCTGGAAATTGATCATCGCGGGCTGGCTGGTCGGGAAGTAGCTGCTCTTCTCCGAAAAGAATGCGAAGGCGATCGAGGCGCGCTCGTGCTCGGCGGGAATGGCGAAGCTTCCCTGGCCCATGGGAAGGCCGAGGTGCTTCTCGTACCAGGCATAAAGAGCTTTAGGGTCGCGGGCGCGGAGAAACACGCCTCCGATTCCAGTGGCTTGCGGCATGGCTACTCCTCCTCGGAAAGCAGGTCGGTCAGCGTTTTCGGGTGCTTCTGCCCGCGCTTCTCTTCGCGCGGCGCATCGGGGATCACGCGCTCCGGCCGGGGCTGCCCCACGCGCTCGCGCGCATTGGCCTTGACCGCCTTCACCGCGGAGAACCTCTTTTTTTTGGCGCGTTTCTTCGGCATTTCCTGGGGCGGCTACGTTCTCCTGAAAAGCTCTCGGAGCGCGGATTCAAAGTACCATCAATCTCCGCCAGCAATGTGAAATACTTGCTGGGGAGTGATTGGGCCATGGAAGAACGCGACTTTTTTGACGAAAAATCGGAACAACGGACTCATACGCTGACGTGTCCCCATTGCGGCCAGGCGGGCGAGTACAAGCTGCGCTGGCTGGTGAGAACGCGCAAGGCGCAGTTGCCCCGCAACGCCGACGAACGCGACCGCGCGCGCTTTGCCAAGGCGCAATCATATATGGTTCGGCAGGACGATATGGTGGCCTGCGGGAACATCCGCTGCCGCAAGCGCTTCGAGGTGACGAGCCTGCAGTCGGTGGCGTTCCTGCAGTCGGCATAACGCCGCGCATGCAGGCGCGGAGAGCCCGGGTTTGAAAGGGCACGACTTTACAGTCTGCGGAAAAGCTCGTATTCAAGCGCCTTGTATCAGGGCACGACTTCAGTCGTGCCGCTAAGGGCTGCCAAACTCAGCGGGCTTTAGCCCCTGAGGGAATTCTGTGGACCTGACGGTCGGCCTCTGCGAGGTTTGCGCAGCGAAATGGGATCTATGAGTCACGAAGGAATCCGTCTGGTCAGCGCTGAGGAAGCGAAGCGCGAATCCGCGCCACTGCCGCGCGAGGCAGTCACGCCGGTGAAGGTGCGCGTCCAGCAGACCAGCGGCCACGGACTGGAGATCGACTGGCAGGACGGTCACCGCAGCCACTGGAAGTTCGCCTGGCTCCGCAATGCGTGTCCCTGCGCAACCTGCCATGAGGAGCGCGAGGCGGAGGGCCGCGAGCCCGGCGTGCCGAAACAGCAGGCCCCCGGGCTGCTACCGATGTACAAGGCGCCGGCCCGTCCGGAGTCCTCGCAGCCGGTGGGCAATTACGCCATCAGCTTCAAGTGGAATGACGGCCACGCCACCGGCATCTATTCCTGGGATTACCTGCGGCGCTACTGCCAGTGCGACGTGTGCAGGGCCGAGCGGCAGAAGGGCTGAAAGTCCGCAGCTATTAACCATTTAGGCGATAGCGAATCGATCAATCAAATCCGGCAAGTCGTTCCCAGTCAGCAGCTTGCCACATGCCCCCGAACTTTTTTCCGGCCGGGCGCAGCTTGGCTCACCTGTCTGACTGCTTGTCGTTCGCCGCCTCCAGCGCCGTCGTCACCTTGGCATAGAAGCCGGCCACGTCTTCACCCGCGCCCATCGTCAGACGCCTGAATACCTTCAGCAGCGGATAGACGTGTGACCCGCCAATGTTGAGCGCTGGCATGGCGACATCGCGCCCCGGATAGACAGCCATGATCCACTCGCCCGGATATCGCCGGCGGAACACCTCGCCGAAGTAAGCACCCCACAAGCGCGTCTCACCTTCCAGATCAGCCTCCGGTACCGGAGCGCGCGCGGCCAGCACTGTCTCCAGACGGGCAATCGATTCCGGCGAATAGTCGAGCGTCATCCCGTGATCGTCGGCGGCGATGCGCACCGCATTCTCAGCGGCTGCCTGCATCATCGCGTCGAGCGACTCGAACTCCGCGCCGGCAATCTGGATGGGGTCAATCATCTCGTCTCAGGGTACAGGAAGACCTGCAGCCTCCCGGATAATGAAGCGATGGAGCGAAACCACTGCGGGCCGCGTCTGATCGTGATTTGCGGACTTCCGGGTTCCGGCAAGACGACTGCTGCCCAGTGGCTAGAGAGACAGCTGGGCGCAGTAAGGCTTTCCGCCGACGAGTGGATGGCGGAGCTGGGAATCAATCTGTGGGACGAGGCGGCGCGCGCGCGGATTGAGTCGCTGCAGTGGAAGCTGACGCAGCAGCTCCTCACCGCAGGCCTGATCGTAATCATCGAGTGGGGAACCTGGGGACGTGACGAGCGGGATCTCCTGCGGCTGGGAGCGCGTAAGCTGGGCGCGGCCGTCGAGCTCCATTATTTGTCTGCGCCGCTCGATGTTCTCTGGGAGAGAATCCGAAGCCGCGGGTTGGAGGATCCGCCGATCACTCGAGAATTGCTGGAAGGATGGTGCAGCAAATTCCACAATCCGACACCCGAGGAGATGCTGCTCTTCGATGCCCCGCTTGCAACGGCGCCATGGCCAACGTCCAGCTGAACGCCGGGACAGGATGCGCTCCGGCCATGTATCTTTAAACTTTGCCGACAATTCTGCAGCAGAGCGCAGGTGAGATGGCCTTCGTTCAGCCGCTGGAGGTTTCGTCTTTTGAAGGGTAAGGTGTTTTCCTGGATGGCAGGGGCGGCGCTGGCCGCCGTTCTGAGCCTCGGTGCAGCAGCGCAGAATCCACAGCGGATCACGCCGCAGCCGAGTCCGCAGTTGCCGCCCGCGGCTCCATTGGCTGGAGTGAGGTACGACTATCACTGGGAAGTCTACGGCGGCTTCGCCTATTCGCACTTCGATGCCGGTCCGAATCTGCTGCAGGGTGCGAACCTGGGCGGCTTCGATGTGCGGGCCATCCGCGAATTCAGCCGGCGCTGGGGCGCGGGCGCCAACATCCGGGGCTATTACGGCACCAGCGGCGTAGAGCCGAACTGCGGTTCCTGCACCGGAACAGGACCCAACGGCGGGCCGATCCGGGGACCGTTCGTCAGCGAGCACATGTTCCTGGGCGGACCGGAATTCCGCGCGCTGAGCAACGAGCACGCGGCCATGATGCTGCATGCCTTTGTCGGCGGCGCTTACGGCAACTTCCAGAGCGCCATCGGGAATGTAAATCCCGCCTCCCTGGGACTCTTCGCAGACCAGTTCACCTTCGCCGGGGCGTTCGGCGGATCCATTGATCTGAACCGCTCGCCCCGGCTCGCCTTCCGCATCGCGCCGGACGCCACGCTGACCGACTTCGGCAACGCGGGCCTGAAGGAACAGTTCGCCATCTCGGTGGGCCTGGTCTACCGCATGGGCCACCGCTTTGCGAACAAGTAAGACTTACAAATCAGAAGACGTCTGCGGGAGGAGCACGGCTTCTCCCGCATTTTGCTTTTAGCCGCGGTCGAGCGAAGCCATGTCGATCACGAAGCGGTATTTCACGTCTGCCCGCACAACGCGATCGAAGGCCTCATTGATCTGCTGGATCGGAATGACCTCAACATCCGCGACGATGTTCTTCTCGGCGCAGTAGTCGAGCATCTGCTGCGTCTCCGGCATGCCGCCAATGATGGAGCCCGACATGTTGCGGCGCTTGAAAAGAAGATTCCCCATGGTGATGACCGGCGGCTTGTCCGGCAGACCCACCTGCGCATAGGTAGCGTCGCGCTTCAGCGCTTCAAGGTATGGATTGATGTCGTGCGGCGCGGAAACCGTATCGAGAATGAAGTCAAAGGAACCAGCCTGCTTCTTCATCGCCGCCGCATCTTTCGAGATAACCACCTCGTCCGCGCCCAGGCGTTTCGCGTCCGCTACCTTTGACTCCGACGTGGTGAACTGCACGACGTGGGCTCCGAAGGAGTGCGCGAACTTGAGCGCCATGTGGCCGAGCCCGCCCAGTCCCACGACGCCCACCTTCTTGTTCGGCCCGACCTTCCAGTGGCGCAGCGGTGAATAGGTCGTGATTCCGGCACACAGCAGCGGCGCTACTCCGGCGGGGCTGAGCTTCGATGAAACGCTGTGCACGAAGTGCTCGTCGACGACGATGTTGTTGGAGTATCCGCCCTGTGTTTTATTGCCGTACTTGTCGGGAACACCGTAGGTGAGCGTCGAGCCCACCTCGCAGTACTGCTCTTCTCCGGCTTTGCAGCTGGCGCATTTGCGGCAGGAGTCCACGATGACGCCGACGCCCACCAGGTCGCCGGGCTCAAAGCGCGAGACGCCGGACCCAACGGCCCGCACGCGCCCGATGATTTCGTGGCCGGGGACGACGGGATATGTGGCGCCCCCCCATTCATTGCGGACCCAGTGGATATCGGAATGGCAGACGCCGCAGAACTGAATGTCGACATGAACATCGCACTCCTTCAGTTCGCGGCGCGAAAACTGAAACGGGGCAAGTGGCGTGGTGGCGCTGTGCGCCGCCCAACCATGAGACTGAGTCATGCAACCCTCCATTTAGAAGTATGCAGCACCGTGTAGGCGGGATTCACTCGGTGCGAAGCGCAACCCTACTTCACGGGTTGTATTTCGCCAGCCAGTCGCCGATTTCGCGGAAGACGTCGAGGCGCTGCTCCCACATTCTGGGAAAATGCGGCGAGCCGGAATAGGTGACCAGGCGCGCGGTCTTTCCCCGCGCTGCGAGAATCTGGAAGAACTCGATGCCCTGAAAAGTGGGCACGCGCTGGTCGGCCTCTCCATGCAGAATCAGCAGCGGCGTGGTCACATTCTTCGCAAAGTAGGCGGCGGAGAATTTGCGGAAGGCTTCCTGATCTTCGTCAGTCCAGCGCGCATCGTAGTCGATCTGCTGGATGTCGCTGGTCCACAGGAACGGCGACCAGTCGGTGATGCCGGCGCCTTCAATGGCTGCTTTGTAGCGGCTGGTCTGCGTCACGGTCCATGAGGTCATGAAACCGCCGGCGCTCCACCCAAAGATGGCAAGCCGGTTTGGATCGGCCCAGCCCTGCGCGATCGCATAGTCCGTGGCGCTGTCCACGTCCTGGTAAGCGCGGTCGCCAAAGTGCTGGTAGATAGCCGCCAGGAAAGCGGAGCCGTAGCCGGTCGATCCGCGGTATTCCGGCTGCAGAACGACATAGCCCAACCCGGCAATAATGAGCGAGAACGGATCCAGCGCCAGCTCATCATTGGCCTCCGGCCCGCCGTGCGGCAGCACGAGGAACGGATACTTCTTCCCCTCCACAAATCCCGGCGGAAACGTCGCAATGCCTTCGAGCGCAATTCCCTCTTTGCTCTTCCAGTGCACGGCGCGCACCGTGCCGAGGTTGACGGTCGCCAGTTCGGCATCGCCTTCATGGGTGATTTTCCTGAGATGATCACCATCCGGCACAGCGACGTTGCGCGCATGGTTGGGATCGCCGACGTTGATGGCCAGCTGACTGGAGCCGCCCGAGTAAGGAGAGCCGACCGGCAGTCCTGCAACAACGCCGTCGGGCCATTGGTACGCCGTCTTCAGCGCGCCGCCCTCAAACTTGTCTGCTTCTGTGCGGACGCCGTGGTCCACAGCGACCCAAACATTCCCGTGCGCATCTCCGCCCAATTCCATAGCGGTGCCATCGAGATTCGGTGTCGCATCCACGGCATCGCCGCCGCCAGCCGGCACCGTGTAAACATGTTCGGGCGTCAGCACCGGCGTATTCGTCGAGAGGAATGCGATTTTGCTGCCGCCGTCGGCCCAGGCAAGCCCCGAAACGCTGTTCGGAATCGTGACGACGTGGCGCGATCCGGACGCCGAGCAGACATCGATGTCCGTTGCCACGTTGTGGTGGCCGATGCGAGGCAGATCGGAGAGCGCGGCGAGCGACTGTCCGTCGGCGCTCCACACCACCGCGCCGGCTCCGCCGCCCAGCACGCTGGCCGATACATACTTCAGGTTCGAGCACCACCAACCAGCGCCTGTGCCGTCAGCCCGGACGACGTAGATGCTCGATTCGTCTGGCTCATGAACGTGTCGCACATCGGTCAGCGGATCGGGCGGGCGCGGATCGGCGACGATGGCGAAGCGGTCGCCCTGCGGGCTGGGCAGAGCGGAGTCGATGCCGCGCGGCAGCATCACGGTAGTCGTCGGCACGGGCGCAGCTTTGCCGTCCTTCAGCGGGAAGATGGCGAACTGCGCGAGATGATTCACCTCCCACGCGCCATAGAGGCTGTTGCCGTCGCGCGTGTAGCCCATGGGATTGAAGCCCTCCGGCAGGTCGAGCTTGCTCGAGTGCGACCCGTCCGGCTGGATCGTCCAGAACTCGCGATGCGTCGGCCCCTTCTCGCCGCCGAAGGTGACTACGTAGAGGATGGTTCCATTGGGCGCGACGGCGACGGCTCCGGCGCTGCGCAGCCTTGCCCAGTCTTTTGCCGTGAACGGATGCTTCGCGGGAGCGCCAGCATCCTGGGGGCTAGCGGAGGCGGCCAACAGAAGGAGAGCTAAAGCTGCGACGGCAAGGCACAGACGATGCATGGGTCAGTCCTCAAGCGAACCACTGAGCCGGTCAAAAAGCCAGCAGAACGCTGCGGAGAAATGTGAGAGCAGGATTGATGAGAAAACCGATGACCGGACCACCCCAGATGAAGAGAATGAAGAGCCCGACAAGCCCGAGCGAGTCGTAAACCCGCAGCACCCTGTATGGAAGCAGATGACGGAAGACGTGCGATCCATCGAGCGGAGGCAGGGGGATCAGGTTGAATACAGCCAGGATGAGATTAAGAAATATGACGAGATACAAGAGTGCGACGAGCGGGATGAGGGGAGAGCTTGAAGCCATCAGAATGCTGAGGTTTCCAGAGGCAGCAACGAAGTGCACCATGGCTGCAGCGCGCGTGCTGCTGAGCGAAAAGATGAGCAGGACGACCGTAGCACCGAGGGCTGCGAGAATGTTGCTGCAGGGCCCCGCAATGGTAGTGAGAATGTCGTCCCGGGTAAGATTTTTGAAATTGGATGGAGTCACCGGAGTCGGTTTGGCCCACCCAAATAGAAAACTCGGATTCACCAGCAGCATGATCGCGGGCAGGATGATAGTGCCGAAGAGATCGATGTGCTTGATCGGGTTGAGCGTCACACGGCCGAGCATGCGCGCCGTGGGATCGCCGAGGCGCGACGCCATCCAGGCATGCGCCGCTTCGTGCAGGCTGAGCGAAAACAGCAGCACGACGAATTCGAAGATCGCCAGGATCAGGTGAAAGCTGTCCATTGGAACGACTTGATGGTATCAAGCGGCACAGCTTCCGGAACGAAAAAGCGTCGCAGCCCGCAGCAAGACGGTTACTCGTTTGGAGGCAACTCAGCGCAGACTTCCGGACGTTTGCCGTTGCGCGGAGCTTCGTCTCTGAGCCGGCCGGCGTCGCGCTTGGCTTTGATTCTGCGCGCGGGGACACCGCCGGCAATCGCGTGCGGTTCCACATCGTGCGTGGCCACAGCCTGCGCGCCCAGCATGGCATCCTCTCCCACGCGGACGCCGGGCATGACCAGCGAGCGATAGGTGACGCGCGCTCCGGGACCCACCTCGGTGCGGCGTTGCTCGATGATGCACGCCTCGACGGGATCGTGTGCATGCGAGAAGACAGCCGCGTGCTCTGAGATCGACGTCCCTTTGCGAATGATCAGCTCGCCGCGATCGTCGAGCAGCACGTGGTTGTGGATGATGACGTCGTCTTCGAGCGTCAGGTTATAGCCGAACGTGAACTCTACGCCGTGGTAGATCCTGACGTTCCGGCCGATGTTTTTGAAGATATGACGCCCCAGCATGGAGCGCAGGCGAAACCCCAGCCAGTGATTCAGCGCGATGGGCGAGCGGTCGAACATGCGCCAGAACCACACCAGCGGCTTGATAAGCGCGTAGCGCTCAGCGTCGATGTCGCCGTAGTACTCCGGCTCCAGCGTCACGTTCGCGGGATCGAGCGAAAGCTCGAGGACGTTGAGGGGCAGCTCCGTCACCAGTGTGAAATTGAGGCGCCCACCCACGGGACGACCGAGCAGCAGCTGGTGCAGATTGTTGCGGACAATCTCAGCACGAAGCGCAACGTTCTGGTGGCGCGAAAACTCGTCGTCGAGGTAGTCGATCCAGCGCATGAATACTTCTTTGGCTTCGCGGGTAGGCTCTACCTCGCGATATTGGTAGCGCGGCATGTCTCTAGATTATCGTTTGCGCCGCGAGGGTGCCGTTCAGCGAGTCTGCGGAACCTAACACCATGGTCATTTGCCGCCCCAGGGCAAACGGGATACGCTGACACCGTTGAGCAGTTCCACAGCAAGGAGATGAAACTGCTATGAGCAATACTCCTGTTATGCGGCAGGTTGATGAAGCCCACGAAACCCGCGATTACTCCCGTCTGCTGATGGGCCTGCTTGGGGTTGCCGTGCTCTGCGCGGTCGCAGGCCTGATCTGGAGTTACTCGCTGGCCAGCCGGCTCACGCAGGCCGAAGCGCAGGTCGCCTCGGCACAAAAGCAAAACCAGAAACTCGCTACCGCGCTCGAAGAAACAAATGCGCGCCTGCGGGTCACGTCGGAGACGCTCGGGCACTCCCTGGGTCTGACGCAGAAACAACTCGATCAGCGCGCGCAGGACCTGCTGCGGCGACAGCAGGCCGATGCGAAGCGGCTGGAAGCGACGCAGCAGCAGCTCACTTCGGTTTCGTCGGACGTGAGTGGAGTAAAGACAGACGTTGGTGGTGTGAAGACCGATTTGACGGCCACCAAGACCGAACTGGCGAATGCTGAAGCTGCGATGCAAAGCATGAAGGGCGACCTGGGAGTGCAGAGCGGGCTGATCGCCACCAATGCAAAAGAACTCGACATCCTGAAGCACAAGGGCGATCGCAACATCTACGAGTTCACGCTGCAGAAAGGCAAACGGCAGGCAGTAGCGACTGTCGGGCTAGAGTTGAAGAAAGCCGACCAGAAGCACAGCAAGTTCACGCTGAGTGTGTATTCGGATGACAAAGAGATTCCGAAAAAGGACCGCTCGCTCGACGAGCCGATCCAGTTCTACACGGGCAAGGATCACCTGCTGTACGAGCTGGTGGTGAACAACATCGCGAAGAATCAGATCCAGGGCTACATCGCCACGCCGAAGAACGCTCCAGTGCCGGTGACGCCGACGCCTAACGGAGAATAGAGGGGCCAGCCCGGTGTCTACAATCTAACCGTGACTCCACGCTCCACGCTGGGCCAGCGTCTCGTGCTCGCGGTCATTCCGCGCGCGACGGCGCTGGTGCTGGCGCTGATCGGCGCAACGCTCCGCTTCGAAGTCATCGCCGAGGAGGGTGCGGTTCCGGCCACTCCACCAGCCAGGGGCATCTTCTGCTTCTGGCACCGTTGCACGCTGCCGGCCGCATGGTATTTCCGGCGCTTCCGCTGCTCCATCCTGATCAGCCAAAGTTTCGACGGCGAGCTGATCGCGCGCACGCTGGGGCTGCTGGGCTACAACAGCGTACGCGGATCGAGTTCCCGGGGTGGCGCCGCGGGTCTCGTGGCCCTGCGCGAGGTGCTGGAAAGCGGGATGCCGGTGGTCTTCACCGCGGATGGGCCGCGGGGGCCGATCTACCAGACCAAGCCGGGGCCGGTGAAGCTGGCTGCGATGACCGGCGAGCCGATCGGCAGCTTCTATCTGCTGCCGGAACGCGCCTGGGAGATCCGCTCCTGGGACCGCTTCCTGGTCGCGAAGCCGTTTTCGCGCGTAGTGGTGAGCTGGGCGCGGACGGTTGCGCCGCCGGCAGCCGAGGCGGATTCCACAACGCTGGAAGCGAAACGGCAGGAACTGAACGACGCGCTGGAGCGCGCGCGCCTGCGGGCCGAAGAGCACGTGGCGAAGCGCCGATAAAATCGACTCCGTGCTGGTTTCCGATTTCGATTTCCACCTTCCCGAAGAGTTGATCGCGCAGGAGCCCGCGGCGGATCGCGCCGGCTCGCACATGCTCACGCTCGACCGGCAGACCGGCGCGTGGAGAGACTGCCAGTTCCGCGACTTTCCCGCCCTGCTGCGGCCCGGCGATCTGCTCGTCCTCAACGACAGCCGGGTGATTCCGGCGCGGCTCTTTGCGCATCGCGGCGGCCTCCACACGCAGGCAAACCACCAGATCACCGGGCGCGTGCAGGTGCTGCTCGCCGAGCAGCTTTCGGAATGGGAATGGCGCGCGCTGGTTCGCCCTGGGCGCAAGGTGCTGACCGGCGAAACCCTCGTCTTTGGCAACGATGAAGTGCGCGCCGTCGTCACCTCGCACGGCGAATTCGGCGAGCGCACCATCCGCTTTGAGCCGGTGCAGGACTTCTTCGGAGTCGTGGAGCGGCTCGGACACATGCCTCTGCCGCCGTATATCCATCGCGAAGATCAGCCGGGCGACCGCGATCGCTATCAGACCGTCTATGCGCGGGAGCGCGGGTCGGTAGCCGCACCAACGGCAGGGCTGCACTTCACGCCGGAGATTCTCGCAGTGATCCGCGAACGCGGCGTGCACATCGCCACGGTGACGCTGCACGTGGGACTCGGGACGTTTCAGCCTGTGCGCGTCGATCGCGTTGAGGACGTGAAGCTGCACGCGGAGCGCTACACGCTGTCCGCCGAAACGGCCGCTGCGCTGAACGCGGCTCGGCAGGAACGCCGGAGAATCGTCGCCGCAGGGACCACAACGGTACGCACGCTCGAGCACTGCGGGCGTCTTGGCGAGGAGTTTGCGCCACATTCCGGCTCAACGAGCATCTTTATCGCCCCGGGATTCGAATTTCGTGCGGTCGGCGCGCTCCTCACCAACTTCCACCTGCCACAATCCACGCTGCTGATGCTGGTAAGTGCTTTTGCCGGACGCGAGCAGGTGCTGGCTGCCTACCGACATGCCGTTGACGCTCGCTACCGGTTCTTCTCCTACGGCGACTGCATGTTCATTTCGTGATGTGTGCGGCTCCCCCGGGACAATACGCCGCGTCCAACGCTAAGATAACCGCATTCGGGCTCGGACTTTCAGGCTGGAGGACCGGATGATCTTCGCGGAAAAGCACCCGCCTCGAACGAGCAGCACCAGCCTGGCCGTGAGCCTCGCCACGCACGGAGCCCTCCTGCTGATCGGCTTCTTCGTCCTGCACACGCGCCACGTCCGGCCCATATTCGCCGAGAGCCGCTGTTGCTCCGCGACACTGTACTGGTCGCCCAACGCGGGCATCAGCCGCCCCAACCCGAAGGCGAAGCCGCATCAGAAGCATCGCGCGCCGCTGCCGCCGCGGAATTCGCAACTTGTCCTGGCATCGGCACCGCCGGCGACGGCCGAGCCTGCGCCTCCCATGAACGGGCAGAGTACGCCGCAACAGCTGGCCTCCATGGGCGTGGGTGACAGCAGTGAGAGCGCCGAACCGGCACTGCCCGTCTATCGCCCCGCTCCGGGCGTGCCCGATCGTTCCCTGCTCCCCCAGAAGGAGCAAAACATCGTTGTGGAGGTGGAGATCAGCGCGGTGGGCGATGTGACGGGCGAAAAGCTGCTGCACGGACTCGGAAACGCGCTCGACGAAATCGTGCTGCAGACGGTGAAAGGCTGGCGCTTCCGGCCGGCAACGCTGAACGGTACGGCTGTCGCCTCAGTCGAGGACCTGGTCTTCCCGTTCAATCACGATTACCAGCCGGATCAGAATCCGAGCTGACCTAATCGCAGCAGGTACAGTTTTCCTGGCCGCAATAGGAACAACAGCTGCACACGCCTCGCGAAGCGCATTCACCCTCCGCGAAGGAGCCGCCAGCAATCGACGGGATCACCAGCACTTCGTCGCCATCCTTAAAGGAATACTTCTCGTTCCCGAGGAAGCGGATGTCCTCCTCGTTGACATAGAAGTTGATGAAGCGGCGCACGTGGCCGGACTCGTCGCGCAAATGGCTCCGCAGCGCCGGGAACTTCGTCTCGATCTCCGAGATCAGCTGCGGCAGATTGCCGGCGCTCGACTGAATTTCGCGCGTGCCGTCGGTGTGCTTCTGAAAGGCATTCGGCAACAGTACTCTAACGGACATACGATTCTCCAACCTCCAGCGCGTTCTCTTCGCTGCGTTCCTGCAGATACGTTTCAAAGTCGGTGAGGCGTGGACGGATCGCCGCATGCTGCTCGTAGGCGCCCTGCAGCACGTCGGTCGTCTTCAGGCCGTTGCCGGTGATGCAGGTGACGGTCAGCTCGTCCGGATGGATGCGACCATGCGCGTAAAGCCGCGCCGTCACCGCGGTGGTCACGCCGCCGGCCGTCTCGGTAAAGATGCCTTCCGTCTCGGCCAGTTCCTGTATCGCGGAGACGATCTCCACGTCGGAAACATCTTCGGCCCAGCCGCCGCTCTCGCGGATGGCGCGGGTCGCGTAGACGCCGTCGGCGGGGTTCCCAATCGCCAGCGAGCGGGCAATCGTGGAGGGCCGCTGCGGCTCAATGTGATCCGCGCCGCTCTTCACTGCCGTCGAAATCGGCGAGCATCCCGTGGCCTGCGCGCCGAAGAAACGCACCGGCTTGTCCTCGACCAGGCCGAGGGCGATCAGTTCCTTAAACCCCTTGCGAATTTTCGTGATCAGCGACCCGCCGGCCATCGGGACAACCACGTTGTCCGGCAGCCGCCAGCCGAGCTGCTCGGCAATTTCAAAGCCGACGGTCTTCGACCCTTCCGCGTAATACGGCCGCAGATTGACGTTCACGAATCCCCAGTTGAAGCGGTCGGCAATCTGCGAGCAGAGACGGTTCACGTGGTCGTAATTGCCGTCAATGCGGACCAGCGTCGCGCCATAGACCTGCGTGTTGAGGATCTTCGCCGGCTCGAGATCGGCAGGGACCAGGATGTAGGTCTTCAGCCCGAGACGCGCCGCCTGCGCGGCCACGGCGTTCGCCAAGTTTCCCGTGGAGGAGCACCCCACGGTGTCGAACCCGAAGAACTGCGCGTTTGCCAGCGCCACGGAGACGACGCGATCCTTGAAGCTGAGCGTCGGCAGGCAGACGGCGTCGTTCTTGATGAAGAGGTTCTTTGCACCGATGCGCTCGGCCAGCCGCGGAGCGCGCAGCAGCGGCGTCCATCCGGCAGGGGTTTGCGGCTTGAAGTCTTCAGGAACGGGCAGCAGCGCCTGGTACCGCCACATGCTCGATGGACCGGCGGCAATCGCCTCACGCGTGAAGCTCAGCTTCGCCGCGTCCAGATCGCAAACCACTTCCAGCGGAGAGAAGCACTCGTCGCAAATCGACAGCGGGGCGTTGTCATAACGCTTCCCGCATTCCCGACATCGCAGTTCATATGCAGCAGCCATTCAGCCCTCGTTTTAAGAGAGGCGAAGGGCAAATATACGGGCGCGTGACGTCTTCCAACCGCTACTACCGGTACTTCTTGGATTCCGCGAGATGCGATACAGCCTGCACCCCGAATCTCATGTTCCCCGCCTTGCGGCGAGCGAGAGTTGACACCGATGTCCCGAATTGCTCAGGCCGGTTGTCGTGGCGTCACAGGGCCCGTCCCTCAGCCACTCTGCATGAAATCCAGGCTCGCTCTTTAGGAGCAAACTTGAATACTTATTTCTTACCATAGCCTCAGCCGCGATTGCAAATTCCTCCCGGTACACAGCCCTTCAGATGCAGCAACGAAGCGGGTTCGGCATCCTCCGGCAACGACGACCCATCCAACCGCGAACCAATTACTGCTCGACCTGCCACTGAAAACACAATCCGAACCCGTCAGGATCTTTCAGGTACATCTGTTTCATGCCGTAGGCAGCGACCTTCGGCGGCCGATCGACGACCACGCCGCGCGCAGTGAGTTCCGCGTAAGCCGCATCGACATCGGGGCAGCCGAAGAAAAGGCAGGCGTCCCGATGCTGGCGCAGACGGAGGTGCTCTTCGCGCGTCGGACGCTCATCCTCGAACTCGTAACACGTATTCAGCATCACCTCCGCGGTGCCGAGGCGGAGCCACACCCAGTGATAGCGGTATGGATCGCCGCCCAGATGGGGCGAGTGCCCGATCATGCTGAAGCCAAGCTGGTCGATGTAGAAACGCAGCGAGGCCGGCATGTCATAAACCTCGAAATAAGGACAGACGCCGCGAATGTCGAGGGCCATGAACTCCTCCTCCGCAGCAGGTTACACCGGCCTATCTGCACCGGACGAAACCGGCTTGTGGTGGAATCGAATGCAGGGCCCGCATTGCAAGCCGAGGTGCCGCATGAAAGCTGCCGTCGTTTCCTCGTATTCCGAGCCGCCGCGTTATGCCGACTTTAACGATCCTGTCCCAGGCCCCGGTGAAGTGCTGGTCCACGTGACCGCCGCGGGGCTGCACCCCATCGTGAAGGCGATTGCCACCGGCAAACATTACGGCAGCACGGGGAAATTCCCGTTCATTGCCGGCCTGGACGGCGTGGGCCGCCTCGACGATGGCACCCGCGTCTTCTTTGGAGCCTTTGGGACATTTGCCGAGCGAGCGGTTACTGCGCGCGATCGCTGCTTCGCCATTCCGGACACGCTCGACGACGTGACCGTGGCCGCCATGATGAATCCCGGCATGGGATCGTGGGGAGCCATTGTGGAGCGCGCGCAGCTCAGGGCAGAAGAGAACGTGCTGATCCTCGGAGCGACCGGCAGCGCCGGCCAACTCGCCGTGCAGATTGCCCGCAGGCTCGGCGCCGGACGAATCGTCGTCGCCGGCCGCGATCAGCCGGCGCTGAACAAATTGCATTCGCTTGGCGCAGATGCCGACATCGCGCTGGCGCAGGATCGCGAAGCGCTGGTGCGCGCCTTTCGCGAGGCGATCAGCGGCAATCGAATCGACGTGGTTCTTGACTACCTTTGGGGCGCGCCGGCCGAAAGCCTTCTCGCGGCGATCGAACAAAAAGGGCTCGACCACGCCGCCGGACGCATCCGTTACGTCCAGATCGGCAACAGCGCGGGCCCAACGATCACGCTGCAGGCTTCGGCGCTGCGCAGCTCCGGCCTGGAGATGCTGGGCAGCGGATTCGGCAGCGTCTCCATGGAGAAAATCTTCGCGGGCATGAAGGCGCTGCTGCAGGAAGCAGCCCGGCAGCCGTTTCATATCGAGGCACAGCCAGTCCCCTTGCGCGATATCGAGCGGCTGTGGAACGCGAAGGAGGAGGCGCGGCTGGTCTTTCAGCCGTAAAAGCGGCCGCGTCCGGTCCCGAACGGGAATGTTCGTTTACGGACACCACGCTGCCCTGCCCTCCATCCGATCTGACGCTCAGCACACGAGTTGCGCCCGACGCCCGCATGGCAGATCATGTGCTGCATCGAGGAGTCTATGCACCGCTTTCTCCAGGATCTCCGCTTCAGCTTCCGCAATCTGCGCAAAACGCCAGGTTTCGCACTGACCGCCATCCTCACGCTGGCGCTGGGAATCGGCGCAGTGACCTCGATCTTCAGCGTCGTGGATTCGGTTCTCCTCAAGCCTTTCGATTTTGCCGATCCTGGCCGACTCGTTTTGTTGCGCGAACAGGAGCAACTGGGCGTCATGGTGAACGGCGGCCCCATCAATCCCAAACACTTCCTTAACTGGCAGAGCAGCGCGAAGACCTTTTCCGGGATAGCTCTCTTCCAGAACGGCGGGCACAGCCTGTCGAGCGGCACCGATCATCCGGAAATCGTCAATGGCCTCGACATCCAACCAAATTTCTTTTCGGTGCTGGGCGTGCATCCCATGCTCGGGCGGGAGTTTCTTCCCGCAGAGGCCACGAAAGGACACAATCACGAGGCCATCATCAGCTGGGACGCCTGGCAACGATACTTCAATGGGGATCGAAACGCGGTTGGCAAAACGCTGCGCGACGGCGGCACCCCCCTAACCGTTGTTGCCGTGCTGCCGCGGGACTTCAGCTTTCCGCATATTTCCGAGCTCCCCGGCAGTGGATCGCAGAGTGCAGCA
>DASYYN010000170.1:0-25058 GCA_035933815.1 Acidobacteriaceae bacterium | reverse complement strand
CGCCCCGGACCAGCCCCATCCAACCTTTGGCGCTGTGCGGCGTCCATGCATTCAGACCGCGCACAAACACCAGATCCCATGAGCCTTTGTTCCCCGCTTTCGCGCCGATTGGTCACCCTCGCTCTCGCCTGCGCTCTTCCTGCCCTCGCCTGGGCCGGCCCCGTGGTTGCACGGCGCAAGCAGGAGCCCATGCACCGGGCCTTCGTCCTGAAAGCCCCAGGCGGAAAAGTCCTCGCCAAGGCAGAAGAAACTGCGGTGGTGACCGGCGATCAGGTGCAGTCCCGGCTCACGTTCCATTTTTCCGACGGCTCCCTCGATGACGAGCAGGCCGTTTTCACGCAAAACGGCGTCTTTCGCCTCATCAGCGATCACCACGTACAGAAGGGCCCCGCGTTTCCCGCCGCAATGGACATCGTCATCGACGTCCCGTCGCAGAAAGTCATCTGGCACGAGACCCACTTCGGCAAGGACCGGGTCCGTTCCGCGTTCGTTCATCTTCCCGATGACCTCGCCAACGGCATCATGCCGCTCCTGGTCGAGAACTTCCCGCCAGGCGCCTCCGCGATGAACGTCTCGTGGGTAGCGCTCGCCGTCCGGCCCCTGATCGCGACTATCAGCGTCCACCCAAACGGCGCCAGCGAACAGGACCCGAACGGCACGCCGGTGCGCGCCAACGAATTCATCCTCCATCCGGAACTGCATGGAGTCGTGAGTCTGCTCGCCCCGCTCCTGGCAAAGCAGCCAGCTGACATTCACATCTGGGTCAGTGATGAGAAGCTGCCGTCCTTCGTGCGGCTCGCCGGCCCGTTCTACCAGGGAGGACCGGTGTGGACCGTCGAACCTGCGGGACGCTAATTTATTGTCGGGAAATCCTCCCCATCAGCGCGCTTGTCATTCTGAGCGCACGGAGCCCCCAAACGTCTTTCAGTTTGGGGGTGGTAAGCGAAGAATCTGCGTTTGTCTTTGTCCGATGTTGGATACGACTCTTCGAGACACCGCGGCTTCTTCCACGCTTTTCCGGTGCTATCATCGAAGGTGTGCCGGGTCCTGCGCGACGCAATCCCGCCAACCCCGCCAGGTCCGGAAGGAAGCAACGGTAACGGGCCAGTGCGTGTGCAGCAGGCCACCCGGTGCACTAAGATTTCGCCCCCGCCACAAAGTTCTTCGCCTCCCGTAATAACTCCAGATCCGGCGCCGTGATCCGGCCGTCCAGCCGCAGCAGCATCCATTCGCGCATCGTTTTCTTGCCCATCACCAGGAACTCAGCGTCCCGGTCCTCCATCACCGATCGGATCCGCTCCTCCGGCAGTTTCATCGCGACGCCTTCCGGCCGGGTGAACGCAAACACCTTCTTCCCGGCCTGAAACGACGCGTTCCCGAATTTGCTGTGCACCGAAACACCCGGCCACGCGCCAAGCGCTTCACGCAGCGCCGGCACGTGGCCAGGTTCGGCTCGGATCGATTGGACCGCTTTCCTAGCCGGCAACTTGGCGCTCCAGCTTTTCGAGCGTGCTGTTCCAGCCCTTCGCGTGGCCTTCGCGGCTCTGTTCGTCGGCAAAGCGCTCGTGCGTCAGCAGCAGCTCGGTGCCGCCTTCCACGTCGCGCAGACGAACCGTCACCAGAGACTCCTCGCCCGGATGCCACCCCGGCTTCCACGTGAACTGGATCAGATCGTTCGGCTTCATTTCGGTGTACACGCCCTCAACCGGCACGCGCCGCTCGCTGAGTTCCGGGTTGCCATCGACCGAGCCCTTCATCTCGATGCGATACGCGCCGTTCGTCCGCGCATCCATCTGCACGTCCGAGACGGAAATCATCCCCGGCCCCAGCCACTTCCGGATCTGCTCCGGCCTGGTCCATGCTTCGAAGACCCGCTGCCGGCTGGCGCGGATCACGCGGCGAATCTCCAGCTTCAGATTCTGCCCTGCTACTTCAGGAATTGCCATCGCTCCCATCGTCTTCTCCTTGAGAGAAATTCACCAGTCTGGCGCTTATGCCTCGACCCGTGCGACCAGTTTCACCAGCGTTCCTGTCCAGCCCTCTTCGTGTCCAGCACGCGAGTTCTCGCTCGCGAAGCCCTCATGCCGCAGCGTCAGCTCGGTTCCGCCGGCCACATCCTGCAGTTCAATCGTGACCAGCGTTTCTTCATCGAGCGACGAGGTCGGCGTCCACGTAAAGCGCAGCAGCCGGTTGGGAACGATCGTCACGTACTCACCGAAAGCGCCGCAGTGGTGCTCTTCGCCACCATCGGGCGACGGGCGCACCGTCGAGATGGACCAGCGGCCGCCCTGCCGGAAATCGGCTTCCGCCTCCAGCACCTGCGTGCCCGCCGGACCAAACCATCTCCGGATCTCCTCCGGCCTCGTCCATGCTTCAAAAACCCGCTGCCGGCTGGCGCGGATCACGCGGCGAATCTCCAGCTTCAGATTCTGCCCTGCTTTCGCTTCAGGAATTGTCAGCGTTCCCATCCGTTTCTCCTTCCAGATATTGCTGCAGCGCATCCAGCTGCCGGTTCCAGAACTTCTCGTACCACGCCAGCCATTCTTCAGCCGGCTTCAGGGTCTGCGGTTTCAAACGAACAATCTGGAAACTCCCGCGCCGCTCCCGCGCGATCAATTCCGCCGACTCGAGCACGTTGAGGTGCTTCGAGACCGCAGCGAGAGACATGCGATAGGGCCGGGCCACTTCGCCGACGGTCTTCTCCTTCCGCGCCACGTCGCGCAAAATCGAGCGGCGCGTCGTGTCGGAAAGAGCGTGAAAGACCGAATCCAGCCGTGCGGTATTGCTCTTAACCATGTGGTTGAATGTAGCGCGCCCACTCCCAGCTGTCAACCATTCGGTTGAATGTTTCTGTGGATTTCTTTTTCCCGCCTCTTCCGTTCCTCTTCAACGCCCGCTGAGTGCCTTCACAGCGCGGGCGCGTCCTTGTCGCCCTGGTACAATGGACCTTCGCTGAGGAGATGGCTTTTGAACGCTTCTGCCGGTTCCCGTGTGCCCGTCCGCGCCAAAATCAGTTCTCTCGGAACCTATACGCCGCCGCGCCTGCTGACCAACACTGACCTGGAAAAGATGGTCGAGACCACCGATGAGTGGATCACCACCAGAGTCGGCATTCGCGAGCGGCACATCGTCGAGCCGGGACAGGCTACCAGCCACATGGCGGTAGAGGCGGCGAAGCGCTGTCTTGAGGCGCGCGGCACCGACCCTGCAGAGGTCGAAGTCGTCATCGTTGCCACGGTCACGCCCGACATGCTCTTCCCTGCGACCGCCTGTCTGGTCCAGGACCGGCTCGGGGCAAAAGGCGCCTGGGGATTCGATCTCTCCGCTGCGTGCTCCGGGTTTGTTTACGCCCTGCAGGTTGGCTGCAAATTCGTCGAAACCGGCGCGCACAAGAAGGTTCTGGTCATCGGATCGGACACGATGTCATCCATCATCGACTACACCGATCGCGCCACCTGCGTCCTCTTCGGCGACGGAGCGGGCGCGGTCCTGATCGAACCGGCCGCGGACGGCGAAGTCGGCATGGTCGACTTCCATCATGAAATCGACGGCTCGGGCGGGTGCAGCCTCTATATGCCGGGCGGCGGCAGCCTCCATCCCTCCTCGCACGAGACCGTGGACAAGAAGATGCACTACGTCCATCAGGACGGCCAGGCTGTTTACAAATTTGCCGTGCGCAAGATGGTCGAAGCCTCCGAGACCGTGCTCACGCGGAACGGGATCGCCGCCTCGGACCTCGCCTGCTTCATCCCCCACCAGGCAAATCGCCGCATCATCACCTCGAGCGCCGAGCGTCTCGGCCTGCGCGACGAGCAGGTCATTATCAATATCGGCCGCTTCGGAAACACCACGGCCGCCACAATCCCTCTGGCCACCGAGACCGCCATTCAGGAAGGCCGGCTCAAGAAGAATGATTACGTTCTGATCGCCAGCGTCGGCGCCGGTTTCACTCTTGGCGCTGCGCTGCTGCGCTGGGAAATCTAGCCGCGCTCCGCAGTTACTTTCGCGCTCCAACCACCACCAGCACGATCCCCCCGACCAGCGCGATCGAGCTCAGCACGGGCGAGATCGGCACCGTATGCGTTTCGCGGTGGCTCACATGCACGGGCCCAAGGTCCACGTCCTGGTGCCTGCGGGAGTAGCTGAATCCGCCAAAAATGAACCCCACTACGCCCAGGATGATCAGGACGATGCCGATGATCAAGGCTGCTCTCAAGCGCTTTCTCCTGCAACTTCCCGGATTGAGATGCAGGCCTGGACTGTGGCGGTGGAGACAACAGCTGAAGTTGCGAATCGCCGCTGCGCAGAAGGAGCTTTGCAGCGGTCGCCAGTTGCGGATCCGATGTTACCTTCTCATTAATACCGCGCCAGCCAATCACCACGCACTAAATCATTTGCGATCACAAACTTGCCACATCCCCCCGGAAATTTTTCGAGGCCTCTAATCCAGTCGAACCAGCCACGCTTCGCCCTCGACCGGCCTCACCTGGTTGGCGATCTGCATCGCCAGCTGGCGGTTATCGTTCTGCGGCCGGACACGAACCCAGAACCCCGTCGGCCCCTGGAACTCGATTACATTGGCCGTTTCATACTGGCGATGCAGCTTCTCTTCCAGATGCACAGCCGCCGACCGGCTGGCAAACGCCCCGATCTGGACGCACCACCGCCCGCCCTCATTCATCGGCTTCGGCGTGCTGTACACGTCCACTCGCACCTGAGCCGTCCCCGGCCCATAGACTCCGACGATCCTGGCCGCCGCCAGCGAGAGGTCAAGGATCCGGCCCGCCACGAAGGGCCCTCGATCCGTCACATGCATCACGGCCGACTGCCCTGTCCGCAGATTCGTGACCCGGATCAGCGACCCAAGCGGCAGCGTCCGGTGCGCCGCCGAGATGTGGTTCTCGTTGTACACCGTGCCGTCGGCCCCGACCCGGTTGTGATACGGAGGCCCATACCAGCTCGCCGTCCCCGTCTCGCTGTAGATCGGCGCATGCGTCGACACGAACTCCTCGTCTGCGCTCAGCGAGCCGCTCGGCTTGCCGATATGTACGGGCGGCTGGGCCGGAGGCGGAGGCGCCGTCTCCACCGGGGAGACAGGCGCTGGCGGAGGAGGCGGCGTCCGGGCCACCTGCTGCTTATGCGAGCAGCCTGTTGCCATTGCCAGCAGCAAGCCGCCGGCGACGATCCCCGCAACATGCCATGAAGACCAGAACTTCACTCGGGCCGGCAAACTCGAACCCATCACGCTCACTGACCTCGGCGGCTTTCCAGATGGTCAGCAAGGCGGCTCAGTTGCTCGGCGGCAATGCGCAGCGCCTTGCTGGAGTTCTCGCGCACCTCCGGCACCACCCGATCATTGAGATACGAGATCACTTTGTGAACTTCATCCTCCATCCGGCCACTAACCCCGCCGAACTGCTCGTCGAGCTTGCGGCCAGCCCTCTCAAAACGCCCGCCTGGACTCTCAGCCATTGAGTTTTCCTCCAGTTCGATCCCCTACAGTATTTCGAGCCACGCCGGATGGGGTCAATTCCCCGCAACTGCCGAGTGCCCGATCAGTAACAAACCAGGCGATATCCCGCGATTCAGCGTCTAAGCGAATCAGTGGCAAGCGGAGGCCACGCCCGGAACTCTCTCTGCATGCTCAACGTGGCCAACCGATTGCGTCTGTTGCTGCTACTCCTAACCATCTCCGGCTCCTGCTTCGCCCAGGAAGCGAAGCTGCCGGACGCGCCGCTGCCCGCTCGGGACCTGCTCGCGGAGCTCGCATCGGGAGCTGCCTTTGCCCCAATGTCCCCCATGGAAGGCCAACAAACGTTCCCTCCCACCGGCTATCGCCGCTTCCGCGCTCGGGAGTTGGGGTCGGGCTGGCTGCCGATTCCGCGACCATGCATCGCTGACTACTGTACAGAGCTGCCGCCGCGCCACAGCTGCTGCCAGCAGGACACGATCGAGTTCAAAACCTATCTGCTGCAAAACGCCGTGCACATCTACACCCCGCGCGAACTGGCTTTGATGGCGGGACGCGGGGTCATCGATCCCTTCAACCTGCTGACCATCGTCGGGACCTCAGCGTATTCGGTCGCCGTGGACTCGCATTCTCCTTACGGTCCGGGTGGCTTCGGGATCGCGAAGCTGAGCGGAATAACGCTGACCGAGGACATGACGAATGCCTTCTTCGAAACCTTTCTCATCCCATCGATCGACCATCAGGATCCGCACTATCACCGCATGCCGAACACCTCGCTCGCTCGCCGCATCGCGCACACCATCTATCAGCCCTTCTGGACCGAGAGTGATACGGGCAAAGGTATGGTCAATTACGCGACCATCCTCGGCGCCATGGCAGATGAGGCGGTCGACGTTACCTATGTCCCCTTCCAGGAGCGTGGCCTCAGCGCAAGCGCTACCCGTGTTGGTGTGAATCTGGCCACAACCCCCGTGGGCAACATGCTGACCGAGTTCCTGCCCGACGTGGCGCGACACGTGAACATCAATGTCGTCTTCGTTCAGCGCATCATCAACCGTGTCGCCATTGAAGAGACGATCGGGCCCGCCGCCGCCACCGGGCTGGCCGTGAAACCTCACTGAGTGTTGCGAAAATACCGCGGCTTGCGCCCGGCGAGCCAGGGATCGTAATGCTCCGCGTACGCGGCTCGCTGTTCGGTAGACGGATGGCTGTAGGTCCAGAACTCAACGAACGGGTTCGGCGTTGGATTATCCAGCCAGAGCTGGGCATCGCTGCAGAAGGAATGTACCACCGTCGCCTGCGGGTTGGGCACGATGCTGTGAATCACTTCCTGCCCGTAGACATCCGCCTCATGCTCGATATGCCGGCTGAAGGTGTTCGCAATTGGGTCAGCTAAGAAGCTGAGCACCACCAGCAGCAGCAGCACCAGCCCCAGCGAGCTCCAGCGTTCCGCCGCAGGAATGCCCCACGGAATGCCCTTGCGCTCGATCACCGCCCGCAGCAGGTGAAAGCCGATCCAGTAGAAGACCAGGAATACTAAAGCCGCGAAAGCAATGCCCTTCGGAATGTGATGGAGCACATAGTGGCCCTGCTCGTGTCCGTAGGTAAAGAGAATCTCGTCGGGTGATTCTTCCCTGATCGTCGTGTCCCACACCACGATGCGTTTTGAGGCGCCGATGCCGGTCACATACGCATTCGGCGTGGTCACCTTCCGGCTCGCGTCCATCAGAAACATGCGGCTTGGCGGAATGTCCAGCCCGCCCTTCGCAGCGACCTGCTCCAGCCTCGCAACCAGGCTCGGATCTGTCCGGGAGAGTGGCGCAAAGTGATTGAAAAGGGGATCCACGACTACCGGAGCGATCCAGGTCCCAGCCACTACCACCGGAATGGTGAACGCCCAAAACCAAATCCACCAGCGCCGCGGCGAGTGCCGCATCAGCGCATACAGCACACTCAGCACAAAAGTGCCAACCAGCAGCGTCAGCGCCAGCGACTTGAACCAGTCGCCCCACCATGCGGCCCATCCCTCGATGGAGAGGCCGAAGTGCAGGCTGACCTGATGCCCAAGCAAAGCCTCAGGCATCTGGAGACACGAGAAGATCAGCAGCCAGATCGGAATCGCGATCAATCCCTGTACCCACGTCCGCCGGAATACTCGTTCAGCGGTGCCGGCAATTCGCCGCCCCGTGCCGAAGCGGACGAGCAGCCACAACGTGAGGATCATCCACGCCGTCCCGCCGAAATACAGTCCCGCACGCCAGCGACCGAGCTGAATGGCTCTCGCCAATTGATGGGGCGTCAACGGACAGACCAGCGCCTTCGCTGGCAGGAGGTCAGCCGGATTACAGATTGAAAAGCTCCCGCAGGCGGCGTGTTTGCGCGCGGCTCACTGGAATCTCCGTCTGCTTCTTATCCGCCATGCGCAGCTGGTAAGTGCTCTTGAACCACGGCACCACTTCGCGAATGTGATTGATATTGACCAGATACGAGCGGTGAGCGCGCCAGAAGAGCGCCGGGTCGAGCTGATCGAACAATTCCTCAAGAGTGCGGCACTTTGACTGCCCCTCGATCGTCGGCGTGACCACGGAAATCACGCCCTCATCAATCGACGCAAAGCAAATCTCCTTTTGGTCGATCAGCAGAAGCCGGCTGCCGGATTGCAGGACAATCTTGCCGCTGTGCGAACGCGGCGCCTGCTGCTGCTCGATTAGCTTCAGCAATACGTCCATCCGCACATCGCCCGCCGCAGTTGGCTTCGTTTCTGCGGTTTGCTCCTGCAGCCGCAGCCGTGCCCGATCCAGAGCCTGCAGGACACGCGCTTTGTCAAACGGCTTCAGCAGGTAATCGATGGCATTCACATCGAAGGCGCGCACCGCGTACTGGTCGAAGGCGGTGGCAAAGATGATCTGCGGCAGCCGATCGCCCTCGCCCAGCTCCAGCAATCTCTTCAGAACGGCGAACCCATCAAGGCCGGGCATCTGCACGTCCAAAAAGACGACGTCGGGGTGATGCGTTCGGATGAGGTCAACGGCTTCCACACCATTCTTGCCCTCGGCGAGCACGTCCACGTCCGTTGCCGAATCGAGAAGATACTTCAGCTCTTCGCGGGCCAGTTCTTCGTCATCGACAATGAGCGCGGTAATAGGCATGCAATGTTCCAAAGTATAGGAACGGCGCGGAAGGGTGGTCAATGAAGCGGTTCAGACGCGAAGCTACTGAGTGAACGCGTGCAGCCTCGCCGGCGGATGGTCCTCCGCAAGGTCGTGCCCGCAATGGACGCAGTAAAGATCGGTCACGCGCGCCGTGCGGTGACACTTGCCGCAGCAGGGCGCGATCTGGTAAGCACACTGCGGACAGAAGTGGTAATCGCTCTCGACGCGCGCATGGCAGGATGGACACAGCGCCAACACCGGCAGGCGCAGCAGGAAATAGAGCACGGCGCCGATCCCGCTTGGCACAACCACGCAGACAATCATCCACATGGGCGTGCTCATGCCGCGGCGGGGGGCGTCGCGGCTGATGTAGCCCACCATGAGCATGTAGAGTCCGGCTACAGCTCCCAGGCTGATGTTGATGTAGAAGCGGAAGGCAAACGGCAGGTTCGGCGGATGATGCCGGTGGGCCGGTACCGTAACCCACATCAGGTATTCAACCAAGGTGAACGCGATGACGGCCAGCGCAACGGACCAAAGCGGGATCAGGCGCAATTCGCCTGCAACACCGGCGGACTCTGCCTGTTCGCGTACGTGTGCATCACTCGTCTTCAGTGGACCCATCGTTCCTACTCGTTTCGCATGCCGCGGCGACGATCTCTCAGGGCCATCAGCAACGCCGCCAGGATGGTCGAGAAGAAGAGCAGCGAAACCGTCAGCACGACCACTGGCATATCAAGGAAGTGCTCTCCGGTGGACAAATCGGTGGCTGCGCTCCAGAGCGCCGGCGCAAAGAATACCAGCACCGCCGCCATCGCCAGCAGCGCAAGGCCGATATGCCGCCGCTGACGCGTGCGGTTTGTCTGCATCAGGTTGGCGGCTTCCCTCACGGAACGGCGCGTGCGCAGCAGGAAATCCGGCTTCCTGTGCTGGTGCTCTGCGCGAAAAGCATTGCTGCTCATACCGCCTCCGTCCGCTCGGCGCGCACGGCGGATTCCATTTTTGGCTTCAGCGCTGCCAGACCGCGATAGAGGCGGGATTTCACCGTCGACAAAGGAGCCCGCGTAACCCGAGAGATCTCTTCCAGAGACATTTCTTCGTGGAAGCGGAGAACGAGCACTTCGCGATGCAGCGGATCGAGCGTCAGCAGCGCGTCGGCAACGAGTTGGCCGTTTTCGAGCGTGCACAGGTGCTCGAAGGGAGTCTTGTCCTGGCTGGGTACTTCGAACGGACGCTCGTCGTCGCCCGCCTCGCACATCTCCTCAAGACTGGCCATTGATTTTCTGCGGCGCAGGTCGATCACCAGATTGCGGGCAATCGTGAAGAGCCAGGTGTCGAATCGGGAATTGCCGTTGAACTGCGAGCCGCGCACCAGCACGCGCATCCAGGTTTCCTGGAACAGATCTTCCGCGATCTCGCGGTTGCCGGTCAGATAGAGCAGGTAGCGCAGTAGCCGGTGCTGATACAAAACGATCAGTTCGTCGAGAACTGCCGGGTCGCGCTTCTTCAGCGCTTCCGCCACCCGGGTGTTCTCGCACCCAACCTCTGCGACGAGTTTGATTGCGGTCGCGCTCATATCCATTTCAGAGACGAAGCTGCCGCGCACTAAGACGCTGAACGCGAACAGTTTTTCGCCATACCCTAAGTCTTCTCGCCGCCTCGTTCAGCACATGGCTGAATCAGGCCGGCGGACACGCCGGTAACTCTCTTATTATGTGCTGCATTCAGGCGCGGGGCAAGGAAATCCGCCGCTGATTACACTGTTATCAATGGAATTCCTGTACGGGCTGCACCCTGTGGAAGAGGCGCTCCGCTCCGGCTCGCGCCTGTTCGACCACGTCTGCATCGCCCGGGAAAGACACGACCACCGCCTCGCTCAGGTGCTCGACCTGTGCCGAAAAGCGGGGGTGAAGACCCGGCTTGAGCCCCGGGAAGCGCTGACGCGACTCGCACAGACTACCGCTCACCAGGGGGTGGTCGCGGTGGTTCGGGCGCGGGATTTCCTTGGTGTTGAGGATCTGCTGACCGGATCGGAACCGCGCCTCGTTCTGGCCCTGGATGGCATTGAAGATCCCCAAAACCTGGGAGCGCTCCTCCGCACCGCGGAAGCCTCTGGTGTGGATGGCGTGCTTCTGACCGAGCGCCGGTCGGCCCCGCTCAGCCCGGTAGCGCTGAAAGCGTCGGCTGGAGCAGCGGAGCACCTGCGCCTGGCGCGCGTCGTCAACATCGTGCGCGCCCTCGAGACCCTGAAGGCGCACAACCTGTGGTGTGTCGGTCTCGACGAGCGCGGCACCGAGGATTACGACGCGCATGACTTCTCGTCTAATGCTGTGATTGTCCTTGGACGCGAAGGCGCCGGCCTGCACGATCTGGTTCGCCGGACCTGCGACCACCTGCTCCGCATCCCGATGGCGGGGAAGGTCTCTTCCCTGAACGTCTCGGCGGCGGGAGCGGTGGTCCTGTTTGAAGCTGCCCGGCAGCGCCGCGCCGCATTGCAAGCTGTCGCCGAGCCCGCATCACGGGCCGTTCGCCGGCAAAAAGGCCTTGGTTCATGAAGTTTGGTTTGCCGCTCGCCGTCCTGGTTTTTGGCGGCTCATTCTGCACTGCCCAGCAATCGCAAAAGCCTGAGGTTCTCTTCTCAGGACCACCACAGGCTCATGCGCCTGCACCCGGCCCCACGCAGGGATCGAAGGTCACCGATGCGGAGCGTGAGACGGTGGCGATCACCGCCTGGGATATCGACGTCCACCTCGTCCCTCGCGATCAGTCACTGGAAGCGCATGCCCGTGTCACGCTGCGCAACGTGGGCGCCTCAGCGCTGAACCTCATCCCGTTGCAGCTCTCTTCGACGCTGCACTTTGAGACGGTCGGCTTCGAAGGCCACCGACTTCCCTTCTCGACCGCGACTCTAAACAGCGACACGGACCATACAGGCCAGCTGATTGAAGCAGACATTCGACCCGCGTCTCCTTTGCCCACGCACGCCGAACTCACCCTCGACATCGACTACGGCGGCACGGTTCCTCTGACGGCCCAGCGCCTGCTCGCCATCGGTGCACCGGAAGCCAGGGCACAAGCCTCGGACTGGGACCGCATCTCCAGCGACTTCACCGGAATGCGCGGATTTGGCAATGTGGTCTGGTATCCGGTCTGCTCCGTACCGGCGGTTCTGGGCGACGCATCACGCGTTTTCGATGAGATTGGTCGGCAAAAGCTGCTCGATCAAAACGCGACCATCGCGTTGCGGATCACAGACGAGTTCTTTGACCAGTTCCCCAATGCCGCTATTCTCGACGGCCAGTGGGTTCCACTCGATAAACCCACATCGATGCCGAGCGCCAGCTTTCCCGGCGTGATTACGGCGTCTGTTACGGCCAGGCGCCTCGGTTTCGAGGTTCCATCTCTCTTTCTGGCACGCCGAACGGAAACATCAGGGCACGGACTTCGCGTCCTGACGACAGACTCCGACACAGCCGCCGCACGGGATTCCATCGCAGCGGCAGAATCGGTTCAGCCGCTGATCCGAACCTGGTTTGGCGGCGTAACGCATCCACCGGCAACGATCCTCGATCTCCCTGAACCGGATGACGATCCCGCGGAGACGGGTGACCTGCTCGCCACGCCGGTATCCGGCCGCCCCGCATCTCAACTCGACCCAATCATCGCGCACGCACTGGCGCACGCCGCGTTCACCTCGTCCCGGGGCTGGCTCAACGAAGGCGTCGCCAGCTTTGTCGGCACTCTGTGGCTCGATTCAACCAGCGGACGCAGCGCGGCCATGGAGAACCTGAACGCCGGCCGGCCGGCCCTGGCGCTTGTCGAACCGGCCAGTCCCGCGCCGGGAGCCGGGCAGGATCTGCTGCACGCCACCAGTCCTGCGTACTTCCGCACCAAGGCGACCTACGTCCTCTGGATGCTGCGGAACCTGATTGGCGATGCGAAGCTCGCTTCCGCCCTGCAGGCGTACCAGCCCGCAGACGATACTCAGGACGATTACTTTGAACGTTTGGTGGAGAAAGCAAGCGGGATCGACCTGCGGTGGTTTTTCGATAACTGGGTTTATCAGGATCGCGGGCTGCCGGATCTCTCGATTGCAGGCGTCTATCCCACCCCGGAAGCACACCAGCAGTACCTGGTAGCCGTGGATATCGTCAACGATGGCTCTGCCGAAGCCTCGGTTCCCGTCAGTCTGAAGGACGGCGATGCCGCAGCTACAGACTGGGTCCGTGTCCCAGCCCATGGACACGTCACGCATCGCATGCTGTTCCAGCAAAGCCCGGCGGAAGTGGATGTGAACGACGGATCGGTGCCCGAGGTCCAGGACAACATTCATCAGCGAATGTTGGTCGATCACCGTCCCTAAGCAGTGGCACGACGAGAGCTGGACGCTATTTCCGAGCTGGGAGCAGCTTCCTTCGCAGTCCAGACATATACAAGCAAACTCAACGTAGCAAGGGACGGAAGCAAAAAATCCAGGAACGGGAGCACAGTCCAAAGACTCGACGGACCGGCTACGCTTTCGCCGAGCACGGAAATTGCCGGCGAACAGATGTCAACGAAGACCTGCAAGCCGAGGAGTATGCGCGCAGCCTCTGCCAATCTGCTCTCGAACCTGCGAAAGAGGATGAGCAGCACCGCTGGAAAAAGAAGAATGTAGTTGTAAATGATGGGCGGATTGAACGGCGAAATCAGAACAGCTACGGCAAGCGCCAAAGCGGTTGCAACATTGAATTCCCCGGAACCGGCGGGACATCTCCGAAGCCGCACAAATGCGACGCCAGTCGCGACGAGGGCGAAAATACCAATCGCCAGTCCTGCCCAGTGCCCAAAGGCCGTTTCCAGCTGTGGGCTTGAACGCGTCACCGCCCGATAGTGTCGAATCGCGCTCAGCCAGTGCGGAATCCAGCCGGGCATGATCCACTCGGAAGCGCCAAGCAGTGTTCCCAGAGTGACCGCAAAGGTTACGATCAGCACCCAGCTGCGCCGCGCGAATGCCCAGAACAGGATCCAGACGAGCAGTGGCGCGACTAACTGAGGCTTGATAGTCGCACAGGCGAGGAGAATGCCAGGAGAGATGTTCCTGCCGCGAGTCAGCAAGTGCCACGCAAAAAATGTCATTACTGCCACGACAAGCGTGATCTGCTGCAGGCGCAATCCCCATACCGCCGGCCAACTGAACAGCGCGAGGGCAACTACCACAAATCGTCTGCTCGTCGAGGGACAGACTTTGAGGGAACCCGTGAGCAGCCATAAGGCCAAAGCCAGCAGGGGCAGCACGAACGCGATAAATAGCCTGCGCTCTGTCGTCCATGACATTGCAGAGAATGGCGCAAAGAGAACGACCGCGTGCCCTGGATACCAAAAGCCCTGCGGCTCAGGCCGGATGAGAGTTTTCGGAGCACCCGCGTACCACTGCCTTTGCAGTCTGAGGACGATATCTCCCGAATAGGGGTCCTTCCCGGCAAGAGCAGCCCTTGTGCCGCTCCAGGTCGGCAGGAGATCGGAATGGTTCGCCGGCAAGTAAATACGGGTAATCAGGTGCAAATGCCACAACGGCGCGGCGAGGACGATCGCTAGCAGTGCCCACCCCACGGTCGCGCGTGCCTGAGGCATTCGTGGTTCCTGCTCCGTAACACCGGGGGCTTGGCGCATCCGCACCAGAGTAAAGCGACCATGAACTCTGCGGTATGCCGAAAATGGGGCAGCGGTCACTGTTCAGCAACAGGATGGCTGAGAGTTCCGCTGACCCGCAAAGAGCCGTTCTTTGTATGCACGGAAAGATTCAGTTGCCGGTTGAAGCGAATTGTCCCGGTGACAGGGTCCACGATCGGCCCGCGGTTTGCTCCGATGCCACCGCTGGTCAGCGTGATCGTCTGCTGCTGAACCGTTCCGGCGGCCGTCCATCTGCCGAAGCGTGCGAGCGGCATCGGCGGATCGACACCGAGAAGGCCTCCATTCAACCACGTCATCTGAAACTCTCCCGCAGCCGACGAGACCAGATCCGCGGTTGTATAGCCGTTCGTCTTCAGATGAAGCTCGCCGTTTGCCGTGCCGGAACCCCATTGTTCCTCGAACAGACTTCCAGCGTCCCCCGCTTTGATTCCGGTAAATCGCAGGTCCAGGTTCCAGTGCGGAGTTCCGTCGACGACGGACATATCTCCTGTGGCATGGACCGTGCCGCCAAGCCCGGCAGCATCGCACGACCGGATCGACAGGGCCGCCCCCTCAACGCTTACGTTGGCTGACACCTTATGCAGCAGAAGCCGCCCCAAAGCCAGGGTGCCGATCTGAATATCACCCTGCACCGGCGGCCATGCGGGAGGTGAGCCCGAAAAAATATTCCCGAACAGCCCAGTTCCCGTCCGATGTATTGCCCCTTCCAGCGCGGCCCCATTCAGATCAGCGGCGTCCAGCGATACCGTCGCGGAACACGGAGCGGTTTGACCGCAGTTCGCCGGGAACGCAGCGGAGCCATGAAGATTCAGCCCGGAATAACGAAATGTGGCGTTCTGCCACGCGATCTCATCAGGCGTCAGATTGATGTCAGCGGAGACCACTTCGAGCGGGGCGCGTAGAAACGGCGCCCGCAGATCCAGCGCCGTGACCCGAACCGTCCCCGTCGTGATGAGCCCCGGACCGGAACCCGAAAGCGGTGTAATCCATCCACCGGCAATCGTCGTGTTCAGTTCCGCCCGCGCCTTCCCTTTCGCCACGGCAAACGTGCCTCGTGAAAAGCCGAATACGTGCCCCGCACTCATCAGGCGGTCGACGGCGGCGGCTCCGTTCAGGCGGAGCAGGAATCCACTGCGAGAAAAATCGCCGGAGATGTTCAGTGGCTGCGGTTCACCGGCGGGAAACGGAAATTTTTCGAGCGCAAGGGAAAACGGCTGGGCAGGGGCGGCCGGCGGATTCGCCTTCGCGCGCTTTCTCTTTCCCTTAATCTCCGGCGCAGCGCCGCCCTGAGCGACGAAATGCAGCCTCGGCAGAGTAACCGTGCTGCCGGAATACGTGACCGTCAGGCCACCAGTGCCTGCATCGCCGGTAAACAGCGGCTCCGGTCCCCTGACCAGATGGAAGGACCCGTTGATCCTCCCCGTCGCGCTGACATTCCCAACGGAGGGACGCAACAGTGCGAGCAGCGACACCGGCAATTCCGCCGGCGTCTGATTCACTTCAAGCCGGAGGTCCAACTGCGTATTCGAAAAGCCCTGTGCCGACCCGGTCAGCAACAGATGACCGCCTCCCGCGGGAACGAAACAGCTGATGTCGCGAAAAGTCTTCTGCGCGCGCTCGTATTGGCTCCTGCAGGTTGCGGTCACCGCGAGCGGATTGGCGGGTTGAAATTCCTGGCGACGGAGATTTCCGATCTGCAGCTGCGTCGTTAGCGCCAGATCGCTCACAGTGCCGCCAGCCGTTGCCACGATGTCTACATCGCCCCGCCAGCCGGCGTCCATGCCGGCAAGCAGCATGGTGACCTGGCCCATTTGCGCTCCGCTCCATACTGCGTGCACGTTTACCGGCATCGCATCCAGGCTCGCCGCCCGGCGCAGCGATCCTTCGAGTGTCAATTGCCCGGTGTCCGACAGATGCAGTTGCAGATCGGTCCGGACCGGTTGCGCTTTCAACCGGATCCGCCACTCGTCCTGATTCGCCTGCCACATCGCAAACTCTGCATTCAGAAGCGAGAACGGCCGTTTCTCCACGCCATCCTTGAAATTGATCCGCGCGTCGCTGGCTTCGATATAGGGAAACCGTGGATTCGGCCCGGGCCGCGCATTGCCTGTCGGCTCGTTCGGAACCTGCGAGGCTCGCGTCAGCACGGACTCAATATTCCATTGCCCAGCGGCGTTCTTCACGAGATTCAGGCTGACCTCATCGAGGCTAATCCGGCTCACTTCGAGCCGGCCCCGCCACAGCGACGCAAAGCGCAGCGAGGCGATCACTGAGTTGGCGTGCAAGACAGGCTCGTAGCCGAATGCCGGATCCTCGGCGACTGTGAAGCCGCTCATCGTAATCCCTGGAGTCGGCAGCAGGCGCAACTGCATCGATCCAATAGCGACCGGACGTCCCAGCGCGCCGCTCAGGCTCGCAGAAACGGAGCGTCGGTATTTCCGGAGGCTGACAAGCGGCGGAACAAAAATGGCCAGCAGCAGTACGCAAACCAGGATCGCAGCGAGCACAAACTTGCCCCGGCCGCTCCGCGGCTCAACGGCAGCCAGCGGCTCCTCCGTCTTCATGCCCTATTTCACCAGGTGGAAAGTACGGCGCCAGCGCGTTTGATCAAAGAAGTGAACCGTCTCATGCAGGATCCAGCCGACGCGGTCGCTGAACGCTGTCTTGTACTGCTCGCTCTCCGGAGTATCGAACGACCAGTAGACGAAGAGCGGCCGGCCTACGATGTTGGCGCGCGGAACAAATCCCCAGAACCGGCTGTCCAGGCTTACCGTGCGGTTGTCGCCCATGCAGAAGTACATACCGGGCGGCACGACGAGGTCGCCCTTCTGAATGTATGAAGGCAGGGCCTCGGCCCATTCGGCCGTCACGTCGCTGCTTTCCCCTGGCGGCACATCGGGAAAATCGTCGCGATAGGGCTGGTAATCCGAATACGGCGGCGGCGCGGCGTACGGCTCCTGCAGTGCCTGTCCGTTTCGGTACACAACGCCGTTGCTCAGATGGATGTGGTCGCCGGGAATGCCGATGACCCGCTTCACCAGGAACAGGTGCTCGCCGTTGGGTTCCAGCGTCGGCTTATAGAAGACCACAATATCGCCGTGCCGCACGTTGCGGTAATAAACGAACGGCGCCCACTGCGCCGGCGGAGCAAGCGTGACACGATCCACCAGAACGTGATCGCCGACCAGCAGCGCCTTCACCATGGAGGAGGACGGAATCGCGAAGTTCTGAAAGATAAATGTCAGCACGAACAAGCCCACAACGAGCACACCGCAGATGGACGCAAAGGCCTCCAACGGGGTCTCTTCGTGCTTAATCTCAGCTTGCTTTTCCAGCGTTTGCTCCGTCGGCATCGGCAAGGTCTCTAGCGCACCACCTGCATGAAACGGTCCCACCGCGCAAAATCTTCGATCCGGCTCAGGAGATCACGTTTCTGTCCGAGTCTATCATTCAGCGGCTGAGCAACATCCGTTGCTGACGCTTCGCGCAGAGAGAAGTAAATCAGCAGCGGGCGGCCAACTATGTGGTCCTGCGTCACAAATCCCCAGTAGCGGCTGTCCAGGCTGAAATTCCGGTTATCTCCCATCACGAAATAATCGCCACGGGGAATCACCAGATCGCCGCCATGAATGTCGTGGCTCATCTCAATCCACCACTTCGGATTCACGCCGGGGTCGGTATACATCTCGCTCGGGAAGTTGTCGCGGAAGTCGTCGGCATACGCAGGCTCAAACACGACGTAAGGCTCGTCGAGCTCCGTTCCATTCACCCAGACGCGCCCATTTTCCAGATGAACGCGGTCGCCCGGCAATCCGATCACCCGCTTCACGACATGCTCCGGCGGATTCACCGGATAGTGGAAGACAACAATGTCGTCACGACGGATCTGTCGATACGGCATCAGCCATTTCCATATCCCGGAAGGCGCGTACGCAATTTTATTGACCAAAAGAAAATCGCCAACCAGCAGAGTGCGCTCCATCGATTCAGAAGGGATGCGGAATGGCTGAACAATAAAGGTGAGAATGAAGAGCGCGATGATCACCACAGAGAGCAGCGATCGAACCATCTCCAGCAGATTACTGCTGTGAGAAGTTCGCCGCGCGTGGGGCGCGGACCTGGTCTCCGTCACCGCTGGTGTTCCTGCAGAGGCACTTCCCTCGCCCGGCATGCCCACGGACTGTTCGGTCGTGCTCATTGCAGCTCCCCAGTTTGCCGCAGCCGTTGCATCGCGCGGCACGCCGCTTCCTGCTCCGCGGCCTTTCGCGTTGCGCCGGAGCCCTCGGCGAGCACCTCGCCGCCAGCGCGTACTTCGACGAAGAACGATTTGTGATGATCCGGCCCTGCCTCCGCTGTCGTGCGATATTCCGGCTGGCCCTGCTTGCGGGACTGCAGCAACTGCTGCAGCGCGGATTTGAAGTCCCCCAGGTTCCCGCCGGCGCCGATCTGGCCACGCAAAGCGTCCACATCAGGCTCGATCACCTGCGCTTCGATGATTTGCCGCGCCGCTTCAAGGCCGGAATCGAGATACACCGCGCCCAGAACGGCCTCCATCGCGTTCGCCAGCAGAGATCGCTTCGCGCGCCCGCGCGTGCGCTTTTCGCCTCGCCCGAGTTGCAGGTATTTGCCGAGCTCGAGCGCACCGGCGACTTTGGACAGATGTTCCCTGCTCACCAGCGCACCGCGCAGCCGGGTCAGCTCTCCTTCCCGCAGATCGGGAAAGCGCCGATACAAGGACTCTGCTGCAACAAGACCGACGACAGCATCTCCCAGGTACTCCAGCCTCTCGTTATCCTCGCGCGCCTCTTCGCCGGACACACTCTCCTCGCAAATCAAAGATCGATGCGTCAGCGCCTGGATCAGGAGGCTCCGTTGCGAGAAGCGATACTCCAGCTTCGCTTCCAGCTCTGTCGGATTGGACGCATCGCTCTGGTCGAGGTCGCGGGTGATTTCAGTGGCACTGCCGGAATGAGGGACGGGGAGATGCATGCGCGGCGCTGCCTACAATTATTGCAGAGCACGTCGCCGGATTATCGCTGCGGATTCTCCTGCGCCGCCGATGGAGGCTTCGGCTGTGATGCCGCCTGACCGGGCGGAGTGCCCCTGTCGTCGCCCTCGGACTCAGGGCGCGGCGGCAGTGCAAACGGCTGCTTCAGCCCATTCTCTGCCGCCTGTTTCGTATCCGGCCGGCCGTCGCGAAGCGTCAGTGCTGCTTTGTATTCAGCCACGGCCTGGTCTCGCAGTGTACGACACTCATCGGCATCCACGTTTCCCTGAGCGCTCTGACGGCTGCATAACGAGGACTCGACATCGAAGATATGCCCCAGATAGATGTGCGACCACGCGAGGGTTCGCGGATCTTTTGATTCGCTCAGCGTGCTTTTGAATGTGCCTGCCGCATCTCTGGTCTTGCCGCTCAGCAGTTCCGCTCGCGCGAGGATAAAATCCGCCTGCCCGGGATCGCCGCTGTGGCTCGCCAGCGCTGCTCTCGCAATGGCATCCGCCCCGGCGGCGTCGCCCCTGGCCAGCTTCACTTCCGCCAGCTCAAGCCCCTTCGGCTGCTGCGGCGCGTGGCCCATCATGTCCTCGTCGCCATGCTCGTCGAACGTGATTTGCTTCGCGCGATGAATCTCCGCAGCCACATCCATGCCGTAGACCATGGGGCCGATCGCCTCGTCCAGGCTTTCCGGATTCTTCTCGAAGCCGATGAGCTGGCTGTAAAAGTATTGCGTTAATACGTAACCCTGCGTCATCGAGTGATTCACGCTCTGCTGACGGATCGCGGCCATCTTGACGAACGCAGCGGCACGCGCGCGCTCATAGGGCTCCGAGGCGCTGTGCGACAAGCCCGCCGGAACCTTGACCTCGGGAACACCTGTATCCATGGTGCGCGCCTCAATCGCCCGGATCATGCTTTCGATCACCAGCGCCACGATATCGCTCTTGAATGTGAACTGCAGAGGGGCGTCGTCCACAATCTTGAGCAGCGGCAGCATGCGGTCCATCGAGTCCTGGCGCTCATACAGAAAAGGCTCAATCTGGTAGTGGAGATACGCGTGGCGCACCAGGTTCATCGCGATCTGACCGTCTTTGGGCGACGCCACGACCACGTAATCCTGTCCGTAGACGCGCGCGTTTGTCTCCGCGGGCGAGAGCATCGGCTCCAGCACTACCAGGAAGCGGCGCGCGTTCGATACCGACGCGGGCACCTTCAGGTAGTAGTTCGTGCTGACGATCATCTGCGTGAGTGGCTCGTGGAGACGGTTCACCATCTCTTCATAAGCTGGGCGGTTTTGCAGCCAGATCACGTGCAGCCCCGCGTCACGCGCGAACTTCCTCAGCAGGGGCAGAATCAGCGCTACACCCGTCGCATCGGGTGGCATCTCCTCCTCGTCCACGCTCGGCGTGAGTTCCGGAGGCGGCGAGAGATACAACGCCAGCGAAACATATTGCGCCAGGCTCCGCGCCGGATCCGACAGCCGATGCTGATCGATGTAGAGACACAGCTTGTCCCGATCATCCCGCGTCTGCTCGGAGGCCATCGTTGCCTGGGTTACCTGGTCGCGCACCTTTTTTCGGACGGGATTGCCTTCGTCGAGCCCCCGATCGTAACCGCAGGCATTCAGGGCCACAGCAACGTCGAAGAGCGCTTCGCTGGTTTCGAGGCTCACGGCCGGACCCGCTGGATCCATCAGCGAGGGCCGTCCCGTCGGGCTCTGCCGCTCCGGAGGAGTCGCAAGCTGCTGGTTCGTGGGCGCCGTTCCGCTTGGCTGCGATGAACTGTAGGGCACGCTTCGCGGCGCGGCCTGCGACTGTTGCGCCGCGCAGGTCGCCAGCGGCAATGCCAAAGTGCAGGTGAGGCCAACCAGAAAAGAACGCGGACGGATAGAGGACAGCATACGGAATTAGACCGGGAGTGGCTGAACTCAAGTCTATGGTGAGCCATCAGCAGGGTCAAACATCTTCTGACGTCCGGCTTAGCGAGGACATTCTCCGTGGGTTTGCTGCCGTACAATGCAGCCTGGCTTCGCTCCTGAACGTCCATGAAAACAGCACTTCTCCCGTTTCGCTTCCGCGCATTCGCGGCTGCTGCCCCGCTGCTCGGCCTCTTCCTGGCTGCAGCTCCCGCACAGGATGCCGCTCCTGACGACGCCGGCCGCGCGGCAATAGCGCTCAAAGACGACCAGCCGGTTCGTGCCCCGCATGCAATGGTCGTTACGGTGCATCATCTCGCCACCGATGCAGGTGTAGACATTCTCCGCCAGGACGGTAACGCCGTCGATGCTGCGGTTGCAGTGGGCTTTGCCCTCGCCGTCGTTCATCCGCTTGCCGGCAACATCGGCGGCGGCGGATTCATGCTGATCCACGAGCACACGGGCAAAGACGTCTTCATCGACTACCGCGAGAAAGCGCCGCTGGCCGCCACGCCCAACATGTACCTCGATACCAAAGGCAATGTCATCCCCAACGCCAGCATCGTCGGCTATCGCGCCATCGGCGTTCCCGGATCTGTCGCTGGTCTGGTCGATGCCGAGAAGAAGTACGGCAAGCTCAGCCTGCGCCAGGTGATGGCTCCTGCCATTCGGCTGGCGGCCGACGGATTTGCTCTCAGCAGCGAAGAGGCTGCCGAGTTGCATGACAACATCCTCGCCGGCTTCCCTGCCTCGAAACACATCTTCCAGCGCGACGGCAATTTCTACAAAGCCGGAGAGACCCTCCGCCAGCCGGAACTGGCCGAGACGCTGCGCCACATCGCGGCTGATCCATCCGATTTTTACCACGGCGCGATGGCGCGCCAGATCGCCGCAGCCGTCCAGAAAGGCGGTGGCCTGATCACCGCCGAAGACATGGCCCGTTACATGGTGAAGGAACGCGAACCCCTCACGGGGACCTACCACGGGTACACGATCGTCAGCGCGCCACCGCCCTCGTCAGGCGGCGTGGCTCTGATCGAAATGCTGAATATTCTCGATGGATTCAAGCTGAAGCCGCTCGGCGATCGGACGGCGCCTGAAATGCACCTGATCGTCGAAGCCTTCCGCCGCGCCTACATGGACCGCTCCAATTATCTCGGCGATCCCGACTACGTGAATATCCCCGTCGAGCAGTTGATCAGCAAGCGCTACGCCGCCGCCTGGCGCGCCGGCATCCTGCCCGACAAGGCCACCGCTTCGGCGAGCCTCGAGCGCCCGGCGGGATTTGTCCCGCCGCCACCGACGATGGCGCAGGTCCGCCAGGAAGCCGCCGACACGACGCACTACTCGGTGATGGACGCGCAGGGCGATGCCGTGGCTGTCACCACAACCCTGAACGGCGGCTTCGGGTCCGGTGTCACGGTGCCTGGCCTGGGATTCCTGCTCAATGATGAGATGGACGACTTCGCCTCGAAGCAGGGCGTTCCGAACATGTTCGGCCTGATCCAGGGCCCGGCCAACGCCATCGCTCCGGGCAAGCGGCCGCTTTCGAGCATGACGCCGACCATCGTGCTCAAAGAGGGAAAGGTGGCGATGGTGCTTGGATCCCCCGGCGGCGGACGCATCATCACCACCGTCGCGAATATCTTTCTCAGCGTTGCCGATGAGGGCCTGAACATTCAGCAGGCTGTGGACGCGCCACGCTTCCACCACCAGTACCTGCCCGATGTTCTCTACCTCGAACCGGGCTTCTCGCCGGCGGCCCTCGATGGCCTGCGCCAGGATGGATACAAGCTGAAGATCGGTGGCCACTGGAGCGACGGCGAGTGCATTGCCGTCGATCCGAAAACCGGCATGCTGGAGGGCGGCCAGGACCATCGCCACCACTATGGAAAGGCCGCCGGATACTGAATCCGTTCCCGTGACCCGGGATACAGCCCCGCGAGTAATGTAGTGGTGCCGCGGCACGTCGCTTATCCTGAAAGCCAACGCGCAATTTTCCTTCAATTTCTCTGTTCGGAGCACACATGCCAGACGCAACCTGCGATATCGGCCTGATCGGCCTCGCCGTCATGGGCCAGAACCTGGTCCTGAACATGAACGACCACGGATTCAAGGTGGCCGTCTTCAACCGCACCGTTTCGAAGGTGGACGACTTCGTTGCCAACGAAGCCAAAGGCACCCAGGTCGTCGGCGCCCATTCGATTCAGGAATTCGTCTCTCTGCTGAAGACACCCCGACGCGTCATGCTGATGGTCAAAGCAGGCGACACGGTCGATCAGATGATCGATCACGTGCTGCCCTACCTCTCCCCCGGAGACATCGTCATCGACGGGGGCAATTCCCTCTTCACCGATTCGAATCGCCGGACGAAAGACCTGGGGGCCAAGGGCATCTTGTTCATCGGCACCGGGGTTTCCGGCGGTGAGGAAGGTGCGCGCTTCGGCCCATCCATCATGCCCGGCGGCAATCCTGAAGCATGGCCGCATGTGAAGAACATCTTCCAGTCCATCGCAGCCAAAGTCGAAGACGGCACGCCGTGCTGCGACTGGGTCGGCGACGCTGGTGCGGGCCACTACGTCAAGATGGTCCACAACGGCATCGAGTACGGCGACATGCAGCTGATCTGCGAGGCCTACGACATCCTGAAGCATGCGCTGAACCTCACGCCCGATGAACTGGCCCAGGTCTTCGCCGACTGGAACAAGGGCGAACTGGACAGCTTCCTCATCGAAATTTCCAGCCTGATCTTCGCCAAAAAGGATGAGGACGGCACCCCCCTGGTGGACAAGATCCTCGACACGGCCGGGCAGAAAGGCACCGGCAAGTGGACCGTCGAGAGCGCGCTCGACCTCGGCATGCCGGTTACGCTGATCGGCGAGTCCGTCTTCGCCCGTTGCCTCTCCGCGATCAAGGAGGAGCGCGTCGCCGCCTCGAAGGTTCTGCAGGGCCCGACCGGAAACGCCGCCACCGCTGACCGAGCCGACTTCATCGAAAATGTCCGCCGCGCGCTCTACTGCTCGAAAATCATTAGCTATGCGCAGGGATACATGTTGCTCCGCGAAGCCGCAAAGGCATTCGGCTGGCGCGTGAACATGGGCGGCATCGCCCTGATGTGGCGCGGCGGCTGCATCATCCGCAGCCGCTTCCTCGGCAAGATCAAAGAGGCGTATGACAAGCAGCCCGACCTGCACAACCTGCTCTTCGACAGCTTCTTCTCCGGCGTGCTGAACGAATACCAGGCATCCTGGCGCAAGGCGATTGTGAAAGCCATCGCCCTTGGAGTTCCCGCTCCGGCATTCTCGACAGCTCTCTCCTTCTACGACGGATACCGCACCGCCCGCCTGCCCGCGAATCTGCTGCAGGCGCAGCGCGACTTCTTCGGTGCGCACACCTACGAGCGCGTGGATCAGCCGCGCGGCCAGTTTTTCCACACCAACTGGACCGGCCGCGGAGGCCGCGTTTCTTCAAGCACCTACAACGTGTAGTTCCCGCCCGCCCCTGCTTATCCTCTCCGGATCAGCAGGGGCGCCGGCCCGTATTGCCTTGAAATCTTGGTGTTCCGCCGCTGCGGCGCGCTGCTCTGGATGAGTCGTTTTACCCTGTTAACCATCAAACAAACAGAGGTTTTAATGATTATGCCAAGGTTCAGAACAACATTGGTTTCAACCCTGGCGCTTCTGGTCGCACCGGCCCTTTTTGCAATGGATACGCAAAATCCCAGGTCGGCGAGTCCAGCCGTGCCCGGGACGCTCAATTATGTAGAAGGCTCAGTCTCGGTGAATGGCCAGCCCGTGACCCAGCAGTCGGTCGGCTCGGTCATTCTGCAGCCGGGAGAGAACATCTCGA
>DASYYN010000154.1:0-14634 GCA_035933815.1 Acidobacteriaceae bacterium | reverse complement strand
CGGCAGCACGCTGACCGGATCGTCGACGACGTTTACCTGGACGGCTGGTTCGGGGGTTTCCGCATACTCTCTGTGGGTCGGCACCACTGCAGGCGGCAATGATCTGTATCAGGCCGTATTTTCCGGCACCAGTACCACCGTAAGCCTTCCCGCCAACGGAGCCACCGTTTACGTGCGACTCTGGTCCGTCATCAACGGCGGACTGCAGTTCCACGACTACACCTACACCGAGTTCAGTCCAGTTCCGGCAACGATGATCAGTCCCGCGCCCGGCAGCACGCTGACCGGATCGTCGACGACGTTTACCTGGACGGCTGGTTCGGGGGTGTCCGCATACTCTCTGTGGGTCGGCACCACTGCAGGCGGCAATGATCTGTATCAGGCCGTATTTTCCGGCACCAGTACGACTGTAAATTTGCCCACCAACGGGGTCACAATTTACGTGCGACTCTGGTCCGTCATCAACGGCGGACTGCAGTTCCACGACTACACCTACACTGAGTTCTGAGCACGCAGGTCTCTGAGTAGGCTTGCTGCCAGGCGTCTGCGTTTCCGTGTCTGCCACCGGCTTTGCGCCGTGCGGCAATCCTGCGTACCCGGTAACAGGAAACTCCGCGTGCGAGGCCAATGGCATCCGGTCCAGACAATCCTTTCGCGCGCGTCCAGCCTGCTCCATTCTCAGTGCAACTTCAGTGGGATAGCGGTGCTCTCCCCGCTTTGATATTCATAAAGCCCCTCCCCCGCCAAGCGCCGTATGCAGTAGAGACTCTATCGCTTACCCAGTGGAGGTTGTCCATGGATGAGTGGTGCCGCTATATAGAAACCAGTATTCTTCGCGATCGGCTGGAAGACCGGGTCGCGTCATACAAACAGCGTCTTCGTAACGGCGACCTGAACAGCCGCGAAGGCCAGTGGCTGAAGCAGGAAATTGCGTCCTGCCAGTCCGTTCTCAACGACTTCGTGACCCGCATGGGTCTCGACTGAGCTATAGCCGCGCATCGGCACGACCGGTGCGCGCCGGGAATCGGGATGGAATCCCGATCCTCACATTTCTCCGAAGGGCAGTGGCAGCGCCGATGAGTGAAGAAGTTTCTCCGCAATCCCCTCCGGCGAGCACGGCTGACTGGAAGAGAACCCTCGCTGCAGCGGCCGCTTTCGGCGCTGGCTTTGCGATCGTCCTGGCGATCTCGGCCTCAGTCGCCGTATGGCTGGCTCACCGCCCCAGACCCTGGACCTCGACCGCCATCACCGCGAAGCCGACTCACCTTGTCGTCGAAACCACGGGAGAGGAACTCCATTTTCAGTTCCGCTACGCGCTGACGAACCACACCGGCTCGGACTATATCGTTGTGGGGCCGCAGAATGCGGCATTGATGAAGAAAATTCCCGAGGATTCATCGCTGCAGCGGCTGGATGGCGCGACCTGGGATGACACGATCCGCATTCCTGCCGGTCAAAGCGTGAACGTAGTCTTCGATGTGCCGATCCGGCTCGCTGACTACAACACCAGCGCCGCCGACCTGAACAGCGCCGACCCGAACTCCGATGCCATGCCTGCCAAATACTCCCAGTTCGTCGACAACCGATTAAAGGAGATCAATGGGATGGTGCTGATCGATTACGCTAATCACTACCGGATCGAGATGCCGAAAAGCTGGGAAACCTCAAGATAGTGCTCGGATCGGCGCTGCCGGTGGAAAGCTTTCCCGAACCTCAGCATAGCTGCGCCCTGCTGCCCGCATCATGCGGTAGTCTTGTGAAGACTATGAATCCCTCACATCCGCAGCCTAAAGTGCAGCTCAGTCAAACTCCGGAATACCGCGAGATCTATGCGAACAGCGTGCAGGTGCGCGTCAGCGTGTGGGACTTTCATCTCGTCTTCGGGCTCGTACACCAGGAGACGCCCGAGCAGGTGAACGTGCAGAATTCGCTGGGCGTCTACATGAGCCCGCAGCAGGCAAAGGCGCTGTTCAATATCCTTGGCCAGAATCTCGCGCAGTACGAGCAGACCTTTGGACAGCTGGCGCTGGAACCGCAGCCGCCTAAGGGACCGGTGCACTGAGCGGTGACTGCCGCAGCCAATGCCTGGCTGAGCATCGCTGGGAAGAAGGTTCCGGCGTGGGCTGTGCTGCTGATCATTTTTGCCGCAGTGCTCGCGCTGCACGCTCCGCTGCTGCGGCTGCCATATTTCTGGGATGAGGGCGGGTATTACATCCCCGCGGCCTACGACTTCTTCCGCAGCGGGACGCTGATCCCACAGTCCACTCTGTCCAATGCGCATCCGCCGCTGCCGTCGCTGGTGCTGGCCGCGGCATGGAAGATCTTCGCATTTGCTCCGCTGGTAACCCGCGCGACGATGTGCCTCATCGCGGCGCTGGGATTGACGGGGGTATGGCGGCTGGCGATGATCACAGCCGGCAAGCAGTCGGTCGCAGCAGCGACAGTCCTGCTGACGGCGCTCTATCCGGTATGGTTCGCGCAGAGTTCGCTGGCACATGCGGATTTGTTTGCTGCGGCCGCCACGCTGTGGGCAGTGGCGTTTCTAGTGGAGGAGCGTGTTTGGCCGGCGGCCTTGTGCTTTGCGCTGGCGGCTCTCTCGAAAGAAACGGCGATCGTCACCCCCCTGGCGCTGGCGGTACTCGCAAGCTGGCGGAGAAGTCCGCGACGCCGGCGCATCCAGACCGTCGGGGCGCTGCTCTCGCCGTTGCTCCCGCTGGCGGGATGGTACGTGTATCACTGGCAGCGCACCGGATATGTTTTCGGCAATCCGCAGTACCTCCGCTACAACGCGACGGCGACCATGACACCGGAGCGCGTGCTGCTGGCGCTCGGCTATCGCGTACTGCACGTCGCAGCGCACATGAACATGTTCGTGCCCGTTGCGCTGATGCTCGCATGCCTGCTGCTGCCTCCGGTTGAGGAGGTCCCTGGCCAGCTTCGCGAGCGGATTGCCCCCGCGCACCAGTCCGTGTTTTATGTCATCATCGGCGTCAACATCGTTCTGTTCTCCCTGCTGGGCGGTGCGTTGCTGACGCGCTACCTGCTGCCGCTCTTCCCGCTGGTGCTGCTGCTGGCCGTGAACACATTCCGGCGGCGGATGCGTGAATGGACATCGCTGGTGGCGCTGAGCGCGGCGGGTTTTGTGGTGGGACTTTTCGTCAACCCGCCGTATCGCTTTGCGCCAGAGGACAACCTGGAGTACGTGACGGTTGTTCATCTGCACCAGGCGGCCATCGCTCAGATTACCGAGCACTTTCGCGGAGCAACCGTGCTGACGGCCTGGCCCGTGGCCGATGAGCTGACCAAACCGGAACTCGGCTATGTGCAGCGGCCGGTGCCGGTCGTATCCATCGACAACTTCTCGACCGCGGAGGTGCGCCGGGCCGCGGAGATGCCGCAGACATGGTCCGTGGCGCTGGCGTTCTCCACAAAATACGATCCGGCTAGGCTGCCGTTTGTGTTTGGGCGGCGAGGCGAGACATGGGACCGGCAGTACTTCGACTTCCATCATGACCTGCCGCCCGGCGTCATCGCGCGCGTGCTCGGCGGAAGGGTCGCCTGGGGCGAGGCTCATAAGGGCGAATGGGTGGCGTTGCTGCAGTTCGAATACATACCGGATGCGCGGCAGGCCCGATCAGTGAGCACGCGCCGCTAATTCCGATACGCCCTCCGCTTCCCGGTACAGAACCGTTTGAAGCGTGGGAAAGGCCGTACGCAGCTCATCGGGACGGAGCGCATAGTGCGTAGGTTTCCCGTCCGCGAACCGGGCGTTCTCGGACGTGTACGTTTTATAGACCAGCAGGCCGCCGGGAGCGAGCAGCGCGGGCAGGGCATCGAAAGCGTCGCGGGCCAGGAACCAGAAGATCGTGATCAGGTTGAAGTGGATGCCCGAGCCGCTTGCCCAAGCAACAGTTTCCGCGAGGGATTCTCGCCGGACATCAACGTGAACCGCCGCCTGGCCGCAGCGCTGCCTCGCCAGGGCCACACCTTCATCGGAGACGTCGCTTAAGGTGACGCGCCAGCCGTGGCGGGCGAGCCAGATTGCATGGCGTCCGGCTCCTCCGGCAAGGTCGAGGGCATTCCCGGGGCGGAGGTCGGCGCAGACCTCGATCAGGAATGGATCGGGGTCAACCAGCTGTCCCTCGCCTGCAAGGAATTTGGCGTTCCAGCGTTCGCGGTCGTCAGCCATCGAGTCCTCTGGATCGAACCGTAAGCTGCTGTACCGGCTCGGTTCAACGTCGATTGTGACATTCGTCCGGCTCTCTGCGCATGCCGCCTCAGTGGGACGCCGACGGTAATGTTACTCCGCTATACTCAGAGGGGATGTCGGCGCAGAAAACCTTCTATCTCGAGACCTTCGGCTGCCAGATGAACGTGCATGACTCCGAAAAAGTCATTGGCACGCTGCAGCAGCAGGGCTATGCCCGGGTCGAGACCGAGGAAGAGGCCGACCTCATTCTTTACAACACATGTTCGATCCGCGATAAGGCGGAGCAGAAGGTCTTTCACCGGCTGAACGATTACAAGGCTCTGGTGCGCCAGGGCAAGCGGTTTGGCGTCCTCGGCTGCGTGGCGCAGCAGGAGGGCGAGAAGATCTTCGAGCGAGCGCCTCATGTCTCGCTGGTCTCCGGGTCTGCCTCGTACCGCAAGCTGCCGGAGATGCTGGTCCAGATCGAGCAGGGCGCGACGCGGGTTACCGGGCTCGACGATCGCCAGACGGACGAGACCTTCGAGACGGAGTTCACCGCCCGGTCCAACCCGCATCGCGGATACATCACGATCATCGAGGGCTGCGATAAGTTCTGTGCTTACTGCGTGGTGCCGTATACCCGGGGAAAAGAGCGCAGTCGCCGGTCAGAGTCGGTGTTAGCCGAAGCGCGGCGCATGGCCGACGCCGGGTTCACCGAGATTCAGCTCCTCGGGCAGAACGTAAACTCCTACCGTGACCCGGAAGGGAAGCGCAGCTTCGCGGAGTTGCTGGCCGCCGTGGGTGAGGTGCCCGGGATTCGGCGCGTGCGCTTTACGACCTCTCACCCCCGTTCCTTCACGCGCGACATCGTGGAGGCCATCGATGCCGTGCCGACGCTCTGCGACCACGTGCATTTGCCCGTGCAAAGCGGATCGAGCCGAGTCTTGCATCTCATGGCCCGGGAGTATACCCGCGAGCAGTACCTGGAACGCATCGCATGGATCAAGGGGGCGAAGCGGGCCATCAGCATGACCACCGACATCATTGCTGGCTTTCCGGGGGAAACCGAGCGGGACTTCGAGGAGACGATCGACCTGCTGCAGTCCGTCCAGTACGACGGCGTCTTCGCCTTCAAGTACTCGCCCCGGCCCAATACCCCGGCGGTATCCATGCCCGATTCGATCCCCGACGAAGAAAAATCAAAGCGGCTCCAGATCCTGCTGGACCGCCAGCGCGAAATCCAGCGGGCCAATTACGAGAAACACCTCGGGCAGGTGCTCGAGGTCATGGTCGAGGGGCTGAATCCGGCGCGCGGACAAGTGGTGGGGCGCACGTCGCAGAACAAGACGCTGAACTTCACGACGAGCCAGCCCATTTCTCCCGCTCCTGGGGTGTATTTGCCCGTGCGGGTGACAAAAACCTTCCCCAACAGTCTGGTTGGAGAAGCGGTCGTTCAGGGGGCGTAATGGAAGTCGAAATGAAAATCCGCGGTCTCATGGTGGACCCTTCGACGAACATGCCGGTGGTGATCCTGAAGGATCCGAACAGCGACACCGTGCTGCCGATTTGGGTGGGACTGTACGAGGCGCAGGCGATCCAGCTGGAAGTGATGAAGGCGACCACCCCGCGGCCCTACACCCACGACCTGCTGAAGAATGTCGTCATGGGACTGAATGCCGAGGTCCGGCGGGTGGTGGTTTCCGAGCTGCGCGGCGACACCTTTTATGCCGTGATCTGGATGGAGCAGAACGGCGAGGTGGTCGCCATCGATGCGCGCCCCTCCGACGCGCTGGCCCTGGCCCTGCGCTCCGACTGCCCGATTTACGTGGCCGAAGAGGTGCTGCAGGCCGCAAAAGTAGTGCCCAATGCCGAGGTTCAGGCCAGCGAACAGGATCTGCGCCGCTGGCTCGAAAATCTGGGCGACGAGGATATGGGCAAGTACAAGATGTAACCAGTTTCGGAATGGTTACTTTAGTCGCCTCTACCTCCGTTATCTTGCCACCCGGGTAACCCTCGCTGAAACTGTGAACAGTTGACAACGCAGATCTGGGGAACGGGGCTGGCGAGACGCGGGTAACTGCATCCACAGCCCCAATTTTTTTGCGCCTTACGTCCTGCTGCAATCTGCGCGAACCTCAACCATCCTCATCGCACGCGCATCGTACCAGACGGGGGCGTGCGGTCCTATCGACAACCGGAGCCAGGAACAGCGGCCAGCGAACGGACCGGTCAGGACCGAATCGCGCCGTCGATGTACGACCCAGTCGGGACGCGTCTCAACAGGCAATTACTGGATTGCGTTACTATAGCGTGGGTCACAGAGAACACATTTTTAGATGGGAGAATTACAGAAATGAAACGACTTTTAACTGTGGCATGTATCGCCTTGATGGCCGTTCCCCTGTTGGCTCAGGATAAACAGCATCTGGATCAGCGACTGGAGTCGGCCCGCACAACGCTGGAGCAGGTCATGGCCACGCCGGACAAGTCCATTCCGGACTCGATCCTGGCGAATGCCAGGTGCGTTGCTGTGGTTCCAGGCCTGCTGAAGGGCGCCTTCATCGTGGGCGCGGAGTATGGCCAGGGCGTGGCGACGTGCCGGACTGGGCATGGTTGGAGCGGTCCGGTGTTCCTCCGTATGGCTGGGGGATCATGGGGCTTCCAAATTGGCGGCAAAGGTACGGATCTTGTACTGATCGCGGTCAACGAGAAGGGCATGCAGGACCTGCTCCAGAGCAAATTCAAGATTGGCGCCGGAGCGTCCGCTGCTGCGGGCCCGGTGGGTCGCGATGCAGGAGCGTCGACGAACTGGAAGCTCCAGTCGGAGCTGCTCACCTACTCGCGGGCTAAAGGCCTTTTTGCCGGCGTGGACCTGAGCGGCGTCTCGGTAACCCAGAACATTGGCGACACGGAGATGCTCTATGGCGCGCCACACTCCTTCCGATCCATTCTCGACGGCAACGTGCCGGTACCTGCGGCCGCGGAGCCGTTTGTTCGGACGGTAGCCAAGTACTTCCACGAAGCGAAAGAAAATAACCAGAGCCACTAAGCTCGCCTGAACCGTCGCGACCCGCGGTGCATGAAGTGCATCGCGGGTTCGTTGTCTTCGGAGAGGTGGCTGCGGTGCCCCGATTCCACCAAGCAATGCTGCTGGGATTTACACTGACGCTTCTCCCGGATCATGCGAGAAGCCCTGGAATACGCGTTTTGCTGGACTCTGCTGAAGATCTTGGCCGCGCTGCCGCGCTCCGCGGCGCGAGCTGCGGGCGCGGGTGTGGGCGCGCTCGCATGGGGTCTGGTGCCGCGCCTGCGCCGGACGGGGCTGCGCAATCTGGAGCTGGCGTTTCCGGAAAAATCTGAAGAGGAGCGGACGCGCATCCTGCGTGCGATGTACAGGTGTCTGGGATGGCAGCTGGCCGAGTTCTGCCAGATGCCGCGCTATACCCCCGAAAATACAAGCTCATCGATGCGCTACGAAGGGCTGGAGCATTATCTTGGCGCCCAAAAAAAGGGAAGTGGCGTCCTGATCGTGACGGCGCACCTCGGAGCCTGGGAGCTGTCGAGCTTCTGGCATTCGCTCAGGGGCTATCCCATGACGATGGTGATCCGGCGGCTCGATAATCCGCGAGTCGACCGCATGGTCAATGCGATCCGCTGCCTCCACGACAATCGTGTCGTGCACAAAGACGACTTCGCACGCGGCCTGCTGGCGGCCATGAAGCGCGGCGACACGGTCGGGATTCTTATGGATACGAACATGACGCCGCCGCAGGGGGTCTTCGTGCCATTTTTCGGAATCGAAGCGTGCACCGCCTCAGGGCTGGCGCGGGTGGCCCTGCGTACCGGAGCCGCAGTGCTGGCGGGCTTCATGGTGTGGGAGCCGACGGAGCAGAAATATGTGCTGCGCTTTGGGCCGGAGATTGAGCTGGCCAGAACAGGCGATGATGAGCACGATGTCGTCGAGAACACCGCCCGTTTCACAGCGCAGATCGAGGGGATGATCCGGCGCTATCCGGAGCAGTGGCTGTGGGTTCACCGGCGATGGAAGACGCGGCCGGAAGGTAAACCGCCGGTGTACTGAGCTTCGGGGATTGTGGATCCTACCGTCGAAGTGGATGAGCCAGACTGCCGCTCGCAATTCCTTTCCCGCCCTGTGACTTAAGTCGCAGCCTCACGCCTCAGGCTGCGGTTAGCTGGAAGAGAACAGGAGAGGCGCATCATGGAAGCAATCAGGAGTCGGGGTTTCATCTCTCTGATCCTTACGGCATTTTTCGCATTATCAGGAACAGCATTACCAGCACTGGCTGCGGATCGTACGGCGACGCCTTCGTCGGCAGCGAAAGGAGCCGACATCGCACGAGATCCCTCCGATCTGCCGCCGCCCATCGGCGACCGGCCGCCGGGCATCGTGCGTGTGACGCTCACGGCCAGGGAGGTCGTCGGCGAACTGGACGCGGCGAGCGGAACCACCTATCGCTACTGGACCTTCAACGGGAAGGTTCCGGGACCGTTTATTCGGGTTCGCCAGGGCGACACAATCGTGCTCACGCTGCAGAACGACAAAAGCGACACCATGGTGCACTCGATTGACCTCCATGCCGCGCTCGGACCGGGTGGAGGTTCCGCCCTCTCGCAGGTTCCCCCCGGACAGTCGAAGACGTTTTCTTTCCAGGCCACCACGCCCGGCCTGTTCGTGTACCACTGCGGCACCCCGATGGTGGCCGAGCACATGGCCAATGGTATGTATGGGCTGATTCTCGTCGAGCCTCCCGGCGGCCTGCCACACGTCGATCACGAGTACTACCTGATGCAGGGCGAAATCTATACCACTGCACCCAAAGGCAAGCCGGGCCTGCAGCAGTTCAGCGGGACCAACCTGATGCAGGAGAACGCGCAGTACTACGTCTATAACGGCTCCGTCGACGCGACGAACGGCGAATTCGCCCTCCACTCGAACGTCGGAGAGACAGTTCGCATTTTCCTCGGCAATGCGGGACCGAACTCCACCGCCTCGGAGCACATGATTGGCCAGATCTTCAGCAAGGTGTACACGCTCGGCTCGCTGACCTCTCCTCCGCTGACCGGAGTACAGACAGCTACCGTTCCCTCGGGAGGCGCTGCCATTCTGGAGCTGACGACCAGCATGCCGGGAAAATACGCGATCATGGATCACGCGATCTCGCGAATGGAAAAGGGACTCATGGCCGTCCTGAACGTCCAGGGCCAGGAGAATACCGCGCTGATGCACGCCGGCCCAACCGCCCCGGCTCCGGGCGCGGCGGAGGTCAGCGGGATCACGGTGGCCGATGCGAAGGCCGCAGCGGACGAGAACCCGGCTCTGGCCACCTATGCTCCCGCTGCCAATGCAGCCTCGGACAGCATGCCGGGAATGGCAATGTCATCCGGCACAGCGGCCCCTGGCGACGCTCCCAAAGCTCCACGCTTCAATCTGAGAGCTGCAGTCGATTCGAAGGACAGTCTCGTCGGATGCATGACGGAACTGAACGACGGCAGAGTCATGCTGAAGGTCTTCCGTTCGCAGAAGGTGTACCGGCTGGAAGCGCAGCCCTTCCTGTTCTCAGAAAATGCGAACCGCCTGGTGCATGTGACTGGTCATGTCGGGAGCGTCCTGCCGGTCGAAGATCCGCACACACCGAGCTTCGTCGTCGATGATCTGGATGCGCTGGCGCCCAGTTGCGCGGCGCATCTTTCCGCTGCCGACCTCGAGAAGGAGCTCGCTCCGCCCACCGCGCCCGTTGGTGCGCAGGTTAGTGTGGGGCACCTGTGGTTCTCGCCTGCAACGGTCACGATCAACGCCGGTGAACAGGTGGTCTGGAACAACACGTCGGATATGTATCACAACGTCGTGGACGATCCGAGCAAGGCGCTGAACACGATGGACGTCAGCCTAGGAGCGGGTGCGGCGCCATTCGCCTCACGCCTCATGCAGCCCGGCACCACCTTCTCCCATGTATTCGACAAGCCGGGTGTGTATCACTACGTTTGCGTGCTGCACGAAAGCAGCGGAATGAAGGGAACCGTCATCGTCAGGCCTGGGCCGATGATCGCAGGCAATCACGGGCGGACTGGGCCGATGGTTGCACAGGGAACCGGAGGCAACTGAGCAAGGGACGCTACTCCACCGTGACGGATTTCGCGAGGTTGCGCGGCTGATCCACATCGCAGCCGCGCCGCACGGCGATGTGATACGCGAGCAACTGCAGCGGAATCACGTCCAGCACCGGCAGCAGGAGTTCCGGCGCTGGCGGGACGTAGAGCACGTGATCCACAAGCTGACGGATCTGCTCGTCGCCGTGCGTGGCGACGGCAATCACCTTGCCTGAACGCGCCGTCACTTCCTGAATGTTCGAGAGCGTCTTCTCGTAACGCAGGACCGAGTCGCGGTTGGTTTCGTCCTTCGTCGCCAGCACGACCACGGGCAGCGTTTCGTCGATCAGAGCGTTGGGCCCGTGCTTCATCTCGCCTGCCGGGTAGCCCTCCGCGTGGATGTAGGAGATTTCCTTCAGCTTCAGCGCGCCTTCCAGCGCGATCGGGTAGTGAATGCCGCGTCCGAGGAAGAGAAAGTCGCGGGCCGTGGAGTAAAGGCGCGCCAGCGGCTCGCATTCGTAATCCACCGTCTGCAGAACATCTTCGACTTTCCCGGGCAGCAGATTCAGGGCCTCGAGCAGCGAACGGCTCTCAGTGTCCGAGATGGTGCCCCGAACCTGCGCAAGATGTACTGCAAATAAGAACAGCGCGACCAGCTGCGCCGTGAATGCTTTCGTCGACGCGACGCCGATCTCCGGGCCGGCGTGCGTATAGATGGTCCCGTGCGCCTCGCGCGTGATCATCGAGCCGACCACATTGCAAACCGCCACCGTCGGCGAGCCCTTCGCGATCATTTCGCGCTGGGCCGCCAGCGTGTCTGCCGTTTCACCGGACTGGGTAATGAGCAGGCCGATGGTGCGCTCGTCGAGAATCGGATCGCGATAGCGGAATTCACTCGCGTAGTCCACCTCGACGGGGATGCGCGCCAGTCGCTCGATCATGAATTTGCCCGCCGTTGCCGCGTGCCAACTGGTTCCACAGGCCGCGATGTGGATATTGCGCGCCTTGCGGAAGCTCTCGTCGGCGATCTTCATCTCCGCCAGGAAAACCTTGCCGGTATCAAGCGAGGTGCGGCCCAACGTCGTATCGCGGATGGCGCGCGGCTGCTCAAATATTTCTTTGAGCATGAAGTGCTTGTAGCCGCCCTTTTCCGCCTGGATCGGATCCCAGAGGATGCGCTGCAACTGCCGCTGGATCGGCTTGCCGTCGAAGTCGGTCAGCGTGACGCCGGCTGGTGTGAGCACGGCCATATCGCCGTCGGCCAGGAAGTACAGATCGCGCGTGTGATGCAGGATGCCGGGTACATCCGACGCGACGAAGTACTCGCCGTCGCCGACGCCCACGATAGCCGGTGGGCCGTTGCGCGCGACGATGATCTTGTTCGGCTCGTCGGCGGAAAGCACGCTGATGGCGAATGCCCCGGTGAGCCGGTGGACCGTGCGGCGAACAGCATCCTCGAGCGGCAGCTTTGTGCCTGATTTGCCGGCGGTCGCGAGTTCCTGCTCGATGAGGTGGGCGATGATTTCGGTGTCGGTCTCAGTGGCGAATTTATGTCCCTGACCGACAAGTTCCTGCTTCAGCGTGAGGTAGTTTTCAACGATGCCGTTATGCACCACGACAATGCCGCCGGTGCAATCGCGATGGGGATGCGCATTCTCTTCGGTGGGGCGCCCGTGTGTCGCCCAGCGGGTGTGGCCGATACCGTAGGTACCCGCAAGCGGCTTGTCGCGCAGCACTTCTTCCAGCCGACCCAGTTTGCCCGGCGCGCGCCGCAGTTGCAGCCCGTGGCCGTTGCCGCCGACGGCGATTCCGGCTGAGTCGTAACCGCGATACTCGAGGCGCCGCAGGCCTTCAATGATGACCGGGACGACGTCCTGGCGTTTCCCAACGTACCCAACGATTCCGCACATAGATGTAGCTCAAGGGTATCGCAGCTGAGGCGGCCGTAAATGCCGGATTTGGGGTACTCGGGGCCGTTATTCGAGGCGGAAGGTGTATTCCTCGATGACGGGGTTGGTCAGCACCTCGCGCGCGATCCGGTCCACCTCGGCGCGCGCCGCTGTCTCCCCGATACCGTCCTCAAGCGTCAGCTCGAAGTGCTTTCCCTGGCGTACGTCCGCCACGCCCGCGTACCGCATCTTGCGCAGCGCCTTGTGAATCGCCTGGCCCTGCGGATCCAGAACCGTCTTCTTCAGCGTGACATAGACATGAGCCTTCATTTGTGGCCGATTATAAATGCAGTCTCACGGCACGCCCATGCTCCGGGCGGCGTTTCCGTGCATCTCAAACATCGGCGATACTGGAAACAGCATGATTAACTACCTCGAACTCCCCGTCGGCGATAAAGCGCCTGAAATCTTCAACGTCGTGATCGAAATCCCGGCGGAGGGGATCAACAAGTACGAGTACGACAAGAAGCTGCACGTCTTTCGTTTGGACCGCAACCTCTACTCTCCAGTCCATTACCCCGGCGACTATGGCTTCGTTCCCTCCACGCTGAGCGACGACGGCGATCCGCTGGACGTGCTGGTGCTCGTGGATGCGCCCAGCTTTCCCGGCTGCGTGATGGAGGTCCGGCCCATTGGCGTCCTGGAGATGCTGGACCAGGGCGTGCTCGACGAAAAGGTGCTGGCCGTGGGACGGAAAAATCCCCGCTACACTGACGTGTGGAACTATTCGGAGATTTATCCGCACATGCTGAAGGAGATCACGCACTTCTTCTCGATCTACAAGGATCTTGAGGGGAAGCGCGTCGAGATCAAGGGCTGGCACGATGCGGGATACGCCCGCGACCGCGTGATGTACGCTGTCCGCAATTATCAGGAAGTCAACGAGCGGAAGCTGATCGAAGCGGGCGCGCGCAGGTAGGTCAGTCGGCGGCGGGCAGCGTCACTTCCGCTCGCGTCCACAGCGCCCGGGAGACCCAGAAGAAGAGCGGCCCTCCGGCCGCGATCAGCGCCCCGAGCAGCAGCGCCGGCATGTGCGCCATGCGCTCCTGCCTTGAGGCGGCCATGGCATACAGGATCAGGGCGGTGGGCGCTGCTCCAATGATGCAGGCGACGCCCAGGTTTCCGGCCCGGAACGGCCTCGCCAGGTTCGGCTCGCGAATGCGGAGCGCCACCAGAGCGACGAACTCCAGAATCAGGCTGGCGCCGTAGAGAATGAGATCGAGCGAGATGAGCCGCTCGAAATTGAAGGGCAGCGCCAGCGCCCATGCAACTGCACAGGCGAGCACCGCGACCCACGGCACAGCCCGCTGATTCTTGCGCGCCAGCACCGGCGGGAGCAGGCCGTCCTCCGCCATAGCCATCGGCAGCCGCGCATACGACATCGTCAGCGCGTTGAACATGCCCAGAGCAGTCAGCGTTCCGCCCGCCACGATTGCCAGCGCCAGCCAGGTGCCAGCCATGGTGCGCGCCACGTCCGCCCACGATCCGGTGGTGAACGCGCCCACCGGCACGTGCGCCCAGGCCATCGCGCCCAGCGGAATGACATACGACACGGTCACAATGGCCGCTGCCAGCAGCACAGCGCGCGGATAGTTCCGTTGCGGGTCGTCGACTTCGCGGGCCACCGTCGAGGCGTTGTCCCAACCCATGTAATTCCACATCGCTACCAGGATGGCAGTAGTGAGGCCGGCGTGCGTTGCAACTGCAGGCGCGAGTACATGCGATGGATGCGCTCCGCGCACCACGGCAAACGCCACCAGCACGGCAAAGGGCGAAAGCAACAGCACGAACAGGCCCACTGAGCCGTCGCCAACCGCAGGCGCGCCGAACAGATTCCATACGCAGCACACGGCGATTAACCCCAGCTCCCACGCGGCTGCATGCCAGCCGACCGTCCACGCTGGAGCGAGGCGCCCGAGGTACAGCACAAACATCGTCGGGTAGATCGCCATGTCGAAGATGCTGGCAGCCAGGGAGAGCCATGCTTCCTGGAATCCCCAGAACGGCCCCAGCGCCCGCCGTACCCAGACGTAGAAACCGCCGTCTTCCGGCAGGGCGCTGGCCAGCTCGCCGATCATCAGAGCCGTGGGCAGGCTCCAGAGCAGCGGGAGCGCCAGCAGAATGATGAGCGCGCGTGTGTAGCCCGCATCGAGGATGTCCTCGATGCCGTATGGACCGCCGGAAACCATGAAGTAGGTTGCGGCGGCGAGTGGCAGCAGCCGCATGCCTCGCCGGATTGGCGCTGAGTTTCGGATCCTGAATCTCCTAACCGTGAATGCGGGCGGTGAAAATCAGAATCTATCGTGACGCCATGCTCAGGGGAAGAAAAAACGCCACCGGATTCCCGATGGCGTTTCGCCGCAGTCGGCTGCGGATTGGCTACGAAGC
>DASYYN010000106.1:0-13814 GCA_035933815.1 Acidobacteriaceae bacterium | reverse complement strand
CTGGCAAACTAATCCAACTGTCTCTACTCGTGTTAGCGACTGGGAGGTACCCGTGATTCGGGTGCAGAACCTGACGAAGACGTTTGGGGAGTTCACTGCGGTCAAGGACATCTCCTTCCAGGTGGAGTCGGGGGAGATCTTCGCCTTTCTGGGCCCGAACGGCGCAGGCAAAACGACGACAATCAAGATGCTGACAACGCTGCTCAAGCCCACCTCCGGAAGCATTCACCTGGACGGTTTCGATCCCTGGGTGAAGCAGCGTGAGGCCCGGCAGCGGTTCGGCATCGTCTTTCAGGATCCGAGCCTCGATAACGAGCAAACCGCATACGAAAACATGGAGCTGCACGGGATTCTGTATCACGTGCCGCATCGGGTGCGCGCGGAACGCATCGAGCACCTGCTGAAACTGTTTGAGTTGTGGGAGCGGCGCGACGATTACGTGAAGACGTTCTCGGGCGGGATGAAGCGGCGGCTGGAGATTGCGCGCGGGTTTCTGCATACGCCGAAGATTCTGTTTTTGGATGAACCGACGCTGGGGCTCGATCCGCAGAGCCGGAACCAGCTGTGGATGCATGTGAAGAACCTGAACGAGCGCGAGCAGACCACGGTGTTTCTGACGACGCACTACATGGATGAGGCGGACCGCGTGGCGCATCGGATTGCCATCATCGATCACGGAGCCATCGTGGCGATGGGCACCTCGGCGGAACTGAAGGAGCGCACCGGGACCGATTCTCTGGAGGGCGCCTTCCTGGCGCTGACGGGGACGTCGCTTCGTGACGAGAGCGCGAGTTCCACTGACGCTCTGCGGCGGTTCGCGCAGATGTGGCAGAAGAGGTGACGGCAGGCAACAGGCACGAGGCAACAGGGATCAGCAGCAATCGACTGAGAGGACGGCATGGGTGCGATCTACATCATGTGGTTGCGGGAGCTGAAGCGATACTTCCGGTCAAAGGCACAAATCATTGTGTCGCTGGGGCAGCCAACGTTGTATCTGCTGGCGCTGGGATTTGGGTTTGGGCCAGTGTTCGCTAAAGCGGGCGCCGGCAACTACATCCAGTTCATTGCGCCGGGCGTGATTGGGATGACGGTGCTGTTCAGCTCCATCTTCTCGGGCATGGCGATGCTGTGGGACCGGCAGTTCGGGTTCCTGAAGGAGACGCTGGTGGCGCCGGTGCCGCGGCTGAACATCATTCTGGGCCGCACGCTTGGCGGCGCGACGGTGGCGATGCTGCAGGGGCTGCTGATGCTGATTGTTTGCGTGATTGCCGGCTTCCGGCCCGAACACGCCCACATGCCCGGCACGCCGGGAACGCATAACTGGATTGCGCTTCCCGCGGCTTCGATCTTTGTGGGGATGATCGCGATCGTATTCGCGGCGATGGGAGCGTCGATCGGATCGACGATCAAGGACATGCAGGGATTCCAGATGCTGATGAATTTCCTGGTGATGCCGATTTTTTTCCTGTCGGGGGCGCTGTATCCGCTGAAGACGCTGGGACCGGTGATGACATGGATCACCCATGCCGATCCGCTGGCCTACGGCATCGATGGATTGCGCGGGGTCCTGATCGGGAATTGGCAGTTTAGTTTCAGCTGGCAATTCAACTTCCTGCTGGACTTTGGGCTGCTGGCGGTGCTGGCGGCCATCTTCCTGGGAACGAGCGCCTGGCTGTTTTCGCGGATCGAGATCTAGTTACCAAGTTGGTTTTGGCAACCCACGTGCAACCTCCCGGCGAGATGACGCTTCTGGTAACGTGATAAACAAGCGATGAACCATCTCGTATTTGCCTCAGCACTTCTTCTCTTTCAGGACGCGAATGCGTCCGCTCCCCCTGCATCGAACAGTGGCGCCGCGATTGCGGACATGTTCCACAACATGGGCCCGATCGCTCTGACGGTGCTGGCGGTGCTGGCATTTGGCAGTGTGTTTTCCTGGGCCATCATTTTGGGCAAATGGGCGTCGTTCAAGCGGGCGCGGGTTCAGAGCCGGCGTTTTGTGCGGGCGTTTCGCAAGGCGACGCGGCTGCAGGACATTGCCGCGGTCAGCGAGCAGTTCAAGCCGAGCCCGCTGGTAAACGTCTTCGACGAGGTTTACGAGACCTACAAGCGGCAGACCGGGGGCTTTGGGCCTCCAAGGAACATTACCGCCCTGGAGCGCGCCGGCCAGACAGCAGCCAGCGAAACGCTGACCGGGATGGAACAGCGGCTCACGTGGCTGGCGAGCATCGGGGCCATTGCGCCGTTCGTTGGGCTGTTCGGCACGATTATGGGCATCGTGGATGCCTTCGTCGGACTGGGCACCGAAGGCACGGCAACGCTGCGCGCGGTGGCGCCGGGCGTCGCCGAGGCGCTGATCACGACGGCAGCCGGACTGCTGGTGGCGATTCCGGCGGTGATTGCCTACAACCAGTTCACCGCGCGCTGCCGCGACTTTGCGGCGCGCATGGACGACTTTGCTCGCGAGCTGCTGAACAGCATTGAAGAAGCTGAGCTGGCGCCCGATCAGGATCCCGGAGAGAGGTTCCGTGGCGTTCACCACTAGAAGCGGGCACACAAGCACGGCGCTGGCTGAAATCAACATCACACCGCTGGTGGACGTGGTGCTGGTGCTGCTGGTGATCTTCATGTTGACGGCGCCGGTGCTGCAATCCGGCATCCAGGTCGCCGTGCCGAAGACGCGGACGGTGAAGGAAATCACGCAGCAGCGCACGGTGGTCACCGTCGACAAGGATCAGAACGTCTTCATCAACGACAAGCCCGTGAACCTGAACGACCTGCCGGGCGTGCTGCGGTCGCAGAATCAGAGCGGCGATACCCAGCAGGTGATTTATTTGCGCGCGGATCAGTCGGTACGCTTCGGGGTATTCGCAGAAGTGATGGATGCCGTGAAGCAGGCGGGGATCACGAACGTGAGCATCGTGACGCAGCCGCTGGAGAGCGGGAAGAAGTAGGGTCTGTCCAGGGTGCTGCTTCAGGGGCTAAAGCCCTTCCCCTTATTGCGCGTTACGGCACGACTAAAATCGTGCCCTGACACAAAGCGTTTCCGGAAGAGAGATTCTTCGAGTTCTGCATAGAGGCCCCTCAGGGCTGAGATTGGGCGCCTCTACCAGTCAAAATCTTGATGAACTGCGGCCAAAACTGCACACCTTTCCAGAAGGACTCCTCGGGCAGGCGCTCGTCCTGGCCGTGCGCGCGCATGTCGGCGGGATCGAGTTCAATCGCAGACCAGTTGTAGGTGGGAATGCCCGCGGCATTGGTGTACTTGCTGTCGGATGCGCCGTCGGCCATGTCGGCGATGACCGGCGTGTTCGGCCAGTAGACATCGACGAGTTTCTGCAGCGGCTCCATGACCTCGGGCTTGAGCGCGACGGGCGAGATTCCCTTATCCGTGGGCGCGGTGGGAGAGACGGCGCCGCCGTCATCGACGTAGTTCACCGTGACCTTCGGATTGTCGATGATCCGGACGAGGTCCTGGCGGACTTCTTCGCGGGAATGGCCGGGCAGGATACGGCAGTTGACGTTGGCCTGAGCCATTTGCGGCAGCGCATTGTTCGCATGCCCGGCGAGCAGGCGCGTAGCGACGCAGGTGGTGCGCATCGTCGCGTTCCATTCGCGTTCTTTGGAGAGGCGCGCGATGGCCGCGGGATCGGGCGGCGTGGCAAGCATGCGCTTCATGTCGTCGGCGGCCTGGCCTTGCTCTACGGTGCTGAGCTTTTCGAAATACGCGCGGGTGATGGCGTTCAGCTCGAAGGGGAAGGCGTAGTTCTGCAGGCGCTCGAGGGCGTCGGCGAGGTGGTAGATCGCGTTGTCCGGCACGGGCAGCGAGCTGTGGCCGCCTGGGTTCGTCACGATGAGCTGATAGTCGGCGTAGAGCTTCTCGGTGGCGTCGACATCAGCCGAGACGGGTTTGCCGTTGTTCAGATCCACGCCGCCGCCATCGGGATTGAAGGCAAACGCCGCGTTGATCAGGTCGCGGTGATTGCGGAGCAGCCAGTCGACGCCGTTCGATTTGCCGCCTTCCTCATCGGCAGTAAGGGCGAGGATGAGGTCGCGATCGGACTTGAAGCCCTCGCGATGCAGGCGAAGGAAGGTGGCGACCAGGATGGCGTCACAGTCCTTCATGTCCTGCGTGCCGCGGCCATAGTAGTAGCCGTCCTTCTCTACAAACTGGAACGGGTCCGTGGTCCAGTCCTGACGGTGCGCTTCGACCACGTCGAGATGGCCGATGAAGAGAATGGGCGGATGCGCGCCGGTGCCGCGGTAGCGCACGACCAAGTTTTCCTTGCGGTCATTCGGGCCGCCGAGATAGATGTCGGCCGCGGGAAATCCGGCGTCCAGGAAGCGCTGCTGCATGGCCTTTGAAGCGGCGGTGACGCTGCCAACCGAGTCGGTGGTGTTGATTTCGATGAGCTGGCGAAAGATGCCGAGAGCGAGGTCTTTTGTGGCGGCATCGGGCTGGGGCCATGCGGCTGCCGTTTGCGCCGTGGCAGCGGATAGGGCGAGCGATACCAGCGCCGCGATGGCGGCCCAGCGGATTGGCATCAAGAGCAAGCCTCCTGGCGGGTGAAGAGGCAGCGTATCAGATTTGTAAGGTGGACCGGACGGAAAGGTAGCTCTGGGATCGCGACGGGAACGCAGATGATCGCGCTGTAATGAACACCGTGTAGGATACGAGCAAAGAATCCACGCCTCGTTCCCTTCCCAGCAGACGTTTTGGCAAGCAGCCCGTCTGAGACGGTAATACGCCAGATCAAGTGAACCGCAGGCGGGTTCTGCCATCCCGAGAAGATCGAGGGATACGACTAAAAACTGTATGAAGTTCCTTCCATGTTTGCTGAGTCAGGCACCCGGGTGCGGGACCGGTCGATTCATCGCTGCGGCGGGTTTGCTGCTGTTTTGCTTGCACTCCGCCCAGGGCCAGAAGCTGACCGTCCCCACGTCGCAGCCGATGGCAGTCCAGTTGGTGAAGCATGTTCCGCTACGCGAGGGACAGCCGATCAGCGCGCGCCTGCTGTATCCGGTTTACGTCGATAACCAGCTGGCGATTCCGGCAGGCAGCGTATTCGACGGCAACATCGTGTCGCTTTTCCCGGACAAGCATCGCCGGACTCAGGGAAAGCTGGAAGGAGACTTCACGCCGTTTCGCAAACCGACGGTCGCGTTTCACGCGATCACGTTTCCAGGCGGAGCGAAGTATTCGATTACGAGTGCCGAGGCGGCGGACGGCGCTCCGATCCTGCACCTGACGGCGGCCACTCCCCATGCGAAGAAGGCGTTCATCAAGGCGCAGATCGCAATGGCGAAGCAGAATGCCAGGGATCAGATCGCGATCATCACGGCTCCGGGTAAAGGCGACCGGGCGCTGCAGTTCCTGTATCGGCAGCTGCCGTATCATCCGCAGCGCATTGAGAGCGGAACAGCGTGGACCGTGACTCTGGTGTCGCCGCTGGAGGTGTCGGCGCAAGTGAATCCGCCGGCCGCCGTTGCGCACGCGGAGAAGACTCCCGGCGTGGAGAAGAAACTGACCGGTTCATCCGCCGCTGCCGATCCAAATGCGCCCGATGTCACGGAAGATTCCGGCGCGGAGCTGCTGCATGCGTATTTGACGAAGACGATCAGCTCGGCCACGGCGAAACCGGGCGACAGCTTCACGGCGTACGTGGCGCAGCCGGTGTATGACGCCGAGCATCACATTGCGGTGCCGGAAGGGGCGATACTCGTCGGCACGATCACGCAGGCCAAACCCGCGAAATCGTTCGGACGAAAGGGCAAGCTGCGGTTCAGCTTCCGCGAGCTGCAGATGCCAGGCGGATTCCAGCAGGATGTGAACGGGATGCTGGCGGGCGCCGATGCTTCGCGCTCTGCAGACCTGCAGATCGATGCGGAAGGCGGAGTCCAGCCGAAGCAGAAGAACCGCACGGTTGTTCCGCTGGCGCTGTCGATCCTGGCTTCTCGCGCGCTGGACACCGACGGCAGCCAGGCAGCGAACGGAACCGTAGCCTCAAACGGATTTGGCCTGGTGGGCCGGATCGCAGGCATCGCGGCGGCTCCGCGCGGTGTCGCGGCCGGCATCGGTTTCTACGGGGCCGGTCTGGCTGTCTTCAGCCGGTGGATCGCGCCGGGCCAGGATGTGACGTTCGTGAAGAGCACGCGGATCGACGTGCTGACCACGCCGGCAAGGCCGCGTCTCGCCGATTCGGTACAGCCTGCGCAGCCCTCAACAACTGCAGAGCGGTGATGCCGCAGCGGGACCGAAGACAATTCTCCAGAGAATGCCGGCCACGCCTGAGGAGTGGTGTGCTTGTGCTGTTTTGCGGGCTGCTGATGGCGGCTGCGCATGGCCAGGGGAAGCCCAGCGACAACGCGAACCAGCAGCCGAAAACGGGAAAGTACACGTTCCGGGTGAATGCAGAGGAAGTGGTGCTGAACTGCACAGTTCTGGACCATCACGGACAACTGGTGAACGGGCTCGATGCGAGCAACTTCAGGGTGTGGGATGACAAGAACCCGCAGAAGCTGATCTCCGTCCAGCAAAGCGATTCGCCCGTATCGATCGGATTATTGGTAGACAATTCCGGGTCGATGCGCCCGAAGCGTGCAGCGGTGACGGAAGCGGCGCTGGACCTGGTGAAGGCGTCGAATCCGGAGGACCAGACATTCGTGGTGAACTTTTCGGATCAGGCGTATCTGGATCAGGATTTCACCGCCGATCCGGGGAAGCTGCGCGCCAGCCTCAGCCATCCGAGCATGATGGGCGGCACGGCGATCTACGACACGGTGATCACGGCTTCAAAAAAGCTGGAAGAAACGGCGGCGCGACCGCGCAAAGTGCTGGTGATCGTCACGGACGGCGAAGACAACGCGTCGCGCGCGTCGATGAATGATGCGATCCACGCCGTGCAGAATCTGCAGGGCCCGGTGATCTACTCCATCGGACTGCTCTTCGATGCCGAGAGCGGCGAGCATGTTGGCCGGGCCCGACACGATCTGCATGCGCTGTCAAACGAGACGGGCGGCATTGCGTTCTTCCCCAAAAGCACCGGCGACATCGATGTGGTTGCCGCGGAAGTGGCGCGGGCGATCCGGAAGCAGTACACCCTGGCGTACCGTGCGAAAGCGACTCCGAACGCCTGGCATTCCGTCAGAGTGGAGGCGACGGCGGCGGGAGGCGGCAAGCTCGTTGTGCATACGCGGCCAGGTTATTTCGAGAATCGCGAAACGAAACGCTGAACCTGCGAGCACTCTGCGGCTTTGGCATGAGGAGCTTGAATTGCGTAAGCTGATCGCAAAGTTCTCAGTGAGGGAAAGAACACTTGAAGAGATGGATGCAGTCGGCAGCAATTGGAGTGCTTGCGGGGGCCCTGATGGCCAGTGCAGCGATGGCGCAAACGGAATTCGTGAATACGCTGATGCCGGAGCCGGCACAGATGACGGTCGGCAATGGGCGGCTGAACATCGCTCCGGGGTTTACCGTGGTGATCGACAAGTTCCGCGACGACCGGCTGGATGGCGCGGTGCACCGTGCGATGCAGCGGCTGGCAATGCAGACCGGGGTAATGATCCAGAACGCGGCGCAGGGCGGAACGGGAGCGCTGATCGTTTCGGTGGATGGAGCGGGAGAGCCGATCCAGGGCGTTGACGAGGACGAGTCGTATTCGCTGGAGATTACCGGGGCGAACGCGCATCTGCATGCGGCGACGGATGTGGGCGCGATGCGGGGGCTCGAAACGCTGGCGCAGCTGGTGCAGTCGGACGGGCGCGGCTTTTGGCTGCCGGCGGTCACGATTCAGGATTCGCCGCGGTTCAAGTGGCGCGGGCTGATGATCGACTGCGCACGGCACTTTGAGCCGGTGAGCGTACTCTTGCGCACGCTGGACGCGATGGCCTCGGTGAAGATGAACGTCTTCCACTGGCACCTAAGCGACGACCAGGGATTCCGGATGGAAAGCAAGGTCTTTCCGAACCTGACGGGCGCGGGGTCGCAAGGCCAGTTCTACACGCAGGAACAGGCGCGGGAAGTGGTGGCGTACGCGCGCGGTCTGGGGATTCGCGTGGTGCCGGAATTCGATATGCCGGCGCACACGACGTCGTGGGTTGTTGGGTATCCGGATCTGGCCAGCGCGCCGGGACCGTTCACGGTGGAGCACCATTTCGGCGTGTTCAATCCGGTGCTGGACCCGACGAAGCAGAAGACGTACGACTTCATCGACAAGTTCGTCGGCGAGATGGCGGGGATCTTTCCCGATGCATACATGCACATCGGGGGCGACGAGAACAACGGCGTGGAGTGGAAGCAGAATGCGCAGATTCAGGCGTTCATGAAAGCCCACAACCTGAAGGAGGCGGCGGCGCTGCAGAACTACTTCAACGAGAAGGTACTGGCGATCCTGACGAAGCACGGCAAGAAGATGATTGGGTGGGATGAGGTGCTGACGCCGGATCTGCCGAAGGATGTGGTGGTGCAGTCGTGGCGCGGATTCAACTCTCTCGCGGCGGGGGCGCGGCAGGGGTACAGCGGGATCTTGTCGGCGGGATACTACCTGGATCACATGGATTCGGCGGCGCAGCACTATCGCGTCGATCCGCTGCCGAAGAACAGCAATTTGACGGTGGAGCAGGCCGCGCACATTCTGGGCGGCGAGGCGTGCATGTGGAGCGAGTACGTCGATGCGCAGGTGATCGAGTCGCGCATCTGGCCGCGGACGGCAGCGATTGCGGAGCGGCTGTGGTCGCCGCAGTCGGTGGATAACGTCGACGATATGTACCGGCGGCTCTGGGTGCAGTCGCTGCGCATTGAGGAGCTGGGACTGACCCAAATCAGCCAGGAGTACGCGAGCCTGCGCGCGCTGGCGGGGACGCCGCAAATCGAACCGCTGCGCATACTGGCGGCCGTGCTGGAGCCGGTGACCTTCGATGTGCGGGGACACTGGTCGACCCAGCACGGCATCACGAACCAGATGCCGCTGGACAAGCTGGTGGATGCGCTGCCGCCGGATCCGCCGTCGCGACACGATTTTGAGGAGCTGGTGAGTACCTATCTGCAGGATCCGGCGGCCAGACCGGATCAGGAGGCGACACTCGAGGCGATGTTCCGCTCGTGGAGCGCAGCAGAGCCGCAGCTGATGGAGCTGATGAATGGCTCTCCGCTGCTGGCGGAGGTGTTGCCGCGCGCCGAGCAGCTGGCTGAGCTGGGCACGATGGGCGCACAGGCGGTTGCTTATTTGTCGTCGGGAGTGGCGGCTCCGCCGGGATGGAAGCAGCAGCAGACGCAGGCGCTGGATGCGGCGGCCGCGCCGATCGCGCTGACGCGGTTCACGGTGCTGAAGCCGCTGCGGGATCTGGTGAATGAGGTGAGGTGAGGCGGCGAATAGCGGATAGCGTTTAGCGGAGAGCGGAGAGCGTTTAGGGGATAGGGTGTAGGGTATAGCGAAACTCTCGGCATGAACAGGTTTCGCAGCTCCGTAATGCATTCAATTGGCCACCATGATGAGGTTGAGGCGCGCACGCTGCGAAAGATTACGTGGCGGCTGATTCCCTTCCTGATGCTGCTGTATCTGGTGGCATTTCTGGACCGCATCAATGTGGGATTTGCGGCGCTCACGATGAATCGCGAGATCGGGCTGACGCCGGAGATGTTCGGCATCGGCTCGGGGGTTTTCTTCCTCGGCTACTTTGCATTTGAAGTGCCGTCCACAATCATCCTGCACAAAGTGGGCGCGCGGTTCTGGATCGGGCGCGTGATGATCACGTGGGGGCTGGTGTCGATCGCGATGGCCTTCGTGCGCGGGCCGATCAGCTTTTACGTGCTGCGCTTTCTGCTTGGACTGGCTGAGGCGGGATTCTTTCCAGGCGTAATTCTGTACCTGAGCTACTGGTTTCCTGCGAATCACCGATCGGCAGTAACGGCATGGTTCATGGCCGCGGCGCCGATTGCCGGGTTCATAGGATCGCCACTCTCGGGCGCGCTGCTGCAGTTGCACGGGCTTGCGGGTCTGCATGGATGGCAGTGGCTGTTTGTGCTGGAGGGCGCACCGGCTGTGGTGCTGGGGGTGATCACGTTTGGCGTCCTTAGTGACCGGCCGTCGAGCGCCGCGTGGCTCAGCGCGGAAGAACGGAGCTGGCTGGAGCAGGCGATCGCGCGCGGAGATGCGGCTTTTGTGGGACGGAGGCACAGCGCATGGCGGTCCCTGGCAGACTGGAAAGTGCTGGCGCTTTCCCTCGCGTATTTCGGGACATCTGCCGGGCTGTACACGATCGGATTCTGGGCGCCGCTGATCGTGAAGGGCCTGGGATTCTCGAGCTTCCGCGTAGGACTGCTGGTGGCGATCCCGAATCTGGTGGCAGTGATTGGCATGGTGCTGTGGTCGCGGAACTCGGATCGCACCGGAGAACGGTACTGGCACGCCGCAATTGCCTGTCTGGTTGCGGCACTGGGAATGGCGGTTGCGGGGCTTGCGGGCTCGTCGGCAGTCCTTGCGCTGACCGGGCTTTCGCTGACGGCATTTGGCGTGAGCGCGGCGAAGCCTCCGCTGTGGAGTTTGCCGACAACGTTCTTTGCAGGAACGGGGGCGGCGGCGGCGATTGGGCTGATCAATTCGCTGGGAACGCTGGGCGGATTCCTTGGACCACTGATGATCGGCGTTTCGGACCAGGCGAGCGGGCGTTTCAGCGGCGGACTGTACCTCGTTGGCTGTACGCTGATCTTATCGGCGGTGACGATTCTGCTCCTGCGCTGGATTCGCGGGAAGGGACCGGCGCAGCCGCCAGGAGAAACACTCGATGCCTGACAGCGTTCAGCGACGCAGCCGTCATTACAGAATCGCCGTGATTCCCGGAGACGGCATCGGGCAGGAAGTAGTGCCGGAAGGCGTGCGCGTGCTGCGGGCCGCCGCGGAGCGGTTTGGATTCACGCTGCAGCTTGATGAGTTCGAGTTCGCGTCGTGCGATTACTACCTGCGGAACCGCACCATGCTGCCGGAGGACTGGAAGGAACGCATCGGGCATCACGACGCGATTTTCTTTGGCGCGGTGGGGTGGCCAGAGCAGGTGCCCGATCACATTTCGCTGTGGGGATCGCTGATCCAGTTCCGGCGCGAATTCGACCAGTACGTCAATCTGAGGCCGGTGCGACTAATGCCGGGCGTGCCGTGTCCGCTGGCGGGTCGCAAGCCGGGCGACATTGATTTCTACGTGGTCCGCGAGAACACGGAAGGCGAGTACTCGTCGATCGGCGGCCGCATTTTTCCGGGAACGGAGCGCGAGGTCGTGATCCAGGAAACGGTGATGACGCGGGTGGGCATCGATCGCGTGGTGAAGTTTGCGTTTGAGCTGGCGGCGCGGCGCGAAAAGAAGCATCTGACTTCGGCGACGAAGTCGAACGGCATCTCCATCACGATGCCTTTCTGGGATGAACGCATCGAGGCGATGAGCCGGCATTTCCCCTTGGTGCGCTGGGACAAGTACCACATCGACATTCTTACGGCGCACTTCGTGCTGAACCCCGACCGCTTTGACGTGGTGGTGGCTTCGAATTTGTTCGGGGACATTCTTTCGGATCTGGGCCCGGCGTGTGCGGGTACGATCGGCATCGCGCCATCGGGGAACATCAATCCCGAGCGGCGCTTCCCTTCCCTTTTCGAGCCGGTGCACGGCTCGGCTCCGGATATCGCCGGTCAGGGCATCGCGAATCCGATTGCGCAGATCTGGTCGGCGGCCATGATGCTGGAGCATCTGGGAGAGGAAGAAGCGGCGGCGGCGATTCTGAGCGCGATTGAAGCGACGCTCGTGGACAAATCACTCTGCACGCGGGATGTGGGCGGGACGGCGGATACGCGCACGGCTGGAGAGGCGATTGCGAAGGCCCTGGCGACACAGCCGGCCGACGCGAGGGCCTAACGCCAGGCTGAGTATTTATGCGGCGATCCAGCCGCCGCCGACTACTTCATCGCCGTCGTAGAAGACAGCAGCCTGGCCGGGGGTGACGGCGCGCTGAGGCTCGTCGAAAACGGCTTCGACCTCATCGGGCGAGATCATACGAACCGTGGCGGGGGCAGGCTCGTGGCGGTGGCGAATTTTGGCACGTACGCGCATGGCGCCGCGCAACTCGGGCATGGAGATCCAGTTGAGGTCGCGAGCGCGCAGGGTGCGCGTCGTCGCCTCGGCATCGGGACCGATGGTGACGCGGTTCGTGGCATGGTCGATCTGGATGACGTAGAGGGGGTCCGGTGAAGCGATGCCAAGGCCCTTGCGCTGGCCGATGGTGAAGTTGTGGATCCCGGTATGGCGGCCGACGACTTCACCGGAGGTGGCGACCAGTTCGCCCGCGGTGTCGGGGATTTCCTCGCCCTGCTCGTCGAGGTAAGCGCTGATGAAGCGCTTGTAGTCGCCGCCGGGAATGAAGCAGATTTCCTGCGAGTCGGGCTTCACCGCAATGGCAAGGCCGTGCTGTGCGGCGATCTCGCGAACCTCGGGCTTGCGGTATCCACCGAGTGGAAAGAGGGTGCGCGAGAGCTGCTCCTGTGTGAGACCGAAGAGGAAGTAGGTCTGGTCCTTCGCCTCGTCGACGGGGCGGCTGAGAATCCAGCGGTCCCGCGCGGGATCGTACTGGTTGCGGGCGTAGTGGCCGGTGGCGATGCGGTCGGCGCCGATCTGGCGCGCACGCACGAGCAGCTGGTCGAACTTGATGTGGTTATTGCAGAGGGAGCACGGGATGGGCGTGCGTCCGCTGAGATATTCGTTGACGAAAGGGCGGACGACGTCCTGCTCGAAGCGCTCCTCCTCATTGACGACGTAGTACGGGATGCCGAGCGACTCGGCAACGCGGCGCGCGTCGTAGACATCGTCGAGTGAGCAGCAGCGGCCGGTGACGTGCTCGGGCATGCCCTCCTTTCCGGCGAGACGACGCTGATTCCAGAGCTGCAGCGTCAGGCCGACGAGGTCGTAGCCTTCGGCGCGGAGCATAGCCGCGACGGTCGACGAGTCGACACCGCCGGACATGGCTACCGCGATGGTGTTGTTGACGGGCATGGGAATGCGTCCCTGTCATCAGTATGACAGGGACGCAGCGGATAGCGGTTAGCGGATAGCGGCAGGCCAGCAGACTGCTGAGCCCTGCGCTCCGAGCTCTGTGCCCTGCTACTGATTCACACCGCTGGCGAGGAAGCCGCCGTCGACGACGAGGACCTGGCCGGTGACAAACGATGCCGCATCGGATGCCAGGTAAATCGCCGCGCCGATCAGTTCCTCGGTCTTGCCGAAGCGGTTCATTGGGGTGCGCATCTGGAGTTCCTTGCCGCGCGGGGTGTTGTCGAGCAGGTCGGCATTGAGCGCGGTGCGGAAGACGCCGGGGGCGATAGCATTGACCACCACACCTTTCTTCGACCACTCGACGGCCAGCGAGCGCGTTAGCGAAGCGACGGCGGCTTTGCTGGCAGCATAGGCAGCGACTTCGCTGAGCGCGACGAAGGTGTTCAGCGAGGCGATGTTGATGATGCGGCCATAGCCGCGCTCCAGCATATGCGCGCCGAAGACCTGGCACGCGCGCAGAGTGCCGGTGAGGTTCGTGTCGATGATGTCGCGCCACTCCTCTTCGGGAAAAGTGAGCGTTGGGGCGCGCTTGATCTTGCCGGCGGAGTTGACGAGGATGTCCACCTTGCCCAGTTTCGCGATGCTCTCGGCGAGCAGGCGCTCGAGGGAGGCGCGGTCCTGCATATCCGAGGCCAGGCGCAGCGTCTTGCGGCCGCGGGATTCGATTTCGGCGGCGGTTTCGTCCACCTGCTGCTGGCGTCGCGCCGAGGCAACGACATCGGCTC
>DASYYN010000093.1:0-47801 GCA_035933815.1 Acidobacteriaceae bacterium | reverse complement strand
CACGGACATGACCCAGCAGATCCATTCATTGCGCGCCAGCGGAGTAATGTCCTCCCACCTCTCCCGCGCCGCCGGATCGGCCACCAGCGCCGCCCGCAAATCCGCCGGCACCTCATGCACCACGCCGGTTGAAAGCTTTCCGCTCATCCTTCACCTCTGCCCGTCCAGACCACGTTCGAATCGTCGGCCTCAGGTATTCGGGGCGTTATCGCCACAAATCTGGCGTCTCTTATCGACCATCGTCGTCGCCGAACGCATCTCAAACGAGCATCGGTAACAACATGCTCATTGAGGATATTGCAGGGAAGAGCACGGTTCCATTAGTGAGAGAGCACAACTGCAGGAAATAAGAATGAGAATCACTGTTATGCTCGCCGTTTGTACGGCTGTCTGCTACACCGCCCCCACAAATTCTGCCTTATCTCAGCAGCAACGCGGCGGCGCCGCGCCTTTCACACTGGAGATTACGGCTCGCATTGAGGGCACCCATTACGGACACTGGGATTTTGCCAATGTCACCGGAACCATGGTGACATCCGACCCGATGGTAGAGCTGGCAATCAGGAAAGTGAATACATCTGGTGGCGCTATCATTCGCCGTCCTCAACTCGACGGCTGGTACGGTTACACGTACGAAGTGCGAGACGCAGATGGCAATCTTCTACCTCCGAAGCCGCCCAACGAACCAAATGGCGCTATTGGAATTGAAGGCCATACCCGCCAAGGGGGACCTGAAATGCAGCCGGGCGAGGTGGACATCGTGGCAATGAACATTGGCATGGATTTTGACTTGTCAAAGCCCGGAATATATACGATCCAGGTATCCCAGCACGTCTCCCATGATCCCAATTCGCGAGTTGTCCAATCAAACGCGATAAAGGTCGAAGTGCTTGCGCCAAAATAACGATCCGACAAACGGCTGCCGCCGGCAGGCCGGATCTCACGGTCCAGCGTCGCGCCCCTACACCCTATCCCCTATCCCCTACACGCTATCCGCTATCTGCTCTGTCAACCCTTACTTTCGTGTTCCCCAACATTCCAGACGCATTGCACGCCAGAAAACCTGTGCGATATCTACCCTCAACTTGGTATTCTTAAAATAGAGAGATGAAACCAAGGCTCAGCCCAGCGGCTGGGCCTTTTACTTGCGAGCAATGTCCTGATAACTACGCAGCCAGCGCGAATAACCTGCGGCACTGTACCGCTATCCGGGACAAAACCGGGTAATACCCTCAGGGTATTACCCTGCAACAGCCAAAGAATCAAAAGTTTGAGAGAACACCTGGGGGGAGGGGTATACACCATGGCGTATGCTGAATGCCGGAAACCAGGGCCGGTTGACCCTCCTTCCTTCCGCGCGTCTACAAAGTGGACCGCGGCCGCAACTCAAACTCGGCGAGGTGCTCCTGTGAAATTCTCCGGGATCGTTCTCCTGCTGCTGGCCACCGGAGCAGGCTGCTCCGCCTGGGCAAAGTCCCCAAAGAAGTCTGAAATCCCCCACATCGTTTGCAACGCCAGCTATGTCTACGTCCGAACCATGGACGGCGACGTCATCCTCCCGCGCGTCCTCCCCGAAGACCGCGACGCCGCCTCCCGCGTTGAGGACCAGCTGACCAGGTGGAACCGCTACGTCCTCGTCTACCAGCCGCAGCAGGCCGATCTCATCTTCGTGGTGCGCACCGGCCGCATCGCCACGGCCCAGGGGAACGTCGGAGCTGGTCACGGTGCAGTCATTCCCGGCGCACGTCCCGCTCCCGATCCAACCGACGCCAGCCAGGGTCCGGAGGATCCGAGCCAGAGCACCCGGACACCGGGAGGCATCGGTCCCAACAGCTCGCTCGGCGCTGGCGGCAGCGTCGGCCCGCCCGACGATCTGCTGGCCCTTTATGCCAAACCCGGCAATGTGGACGCACAGACGCCGCTCTGGGAGCACACGCTGAAAGATGGGCTCGCCGCCCCCGACGTCCCGCTCTTCGAGCAGCTCAGGACCGCCATCGATCAGAGCTGCCACGATCAGCCGACGGACAAGCCAACCAATCCGTCGAGCAAGCCGAAATAGAGATGCTCGTTCCTCAAATTTTCACAGACCGGCGCCGAACGGTCCTGCCCGCCTGTACGTCCATCAAAGGTGCCATCCACCCACGACTCTTCATCCATGGGAGGAATCCCCTGCATGTCGTCCGTTGCAACATTGTCGTTCCGCGGAATCACCAGAGCGATCTTCGCGCGCCTGCGCCGCAAAGCCGCCAAACACGGCATCCCCGTTCGTGATCCCCGCGGCGAGGCCACCCGCAACGGCGTCGTGATCCAGTGGAACTACGACCCAGCCGCCGAACTCCTTGAAGTCGAGTGCGTGCGCACCCCCTTCTGGATCGCCCCCGATACCATCAACAGCAAACTCAGCGAGGAGATCGAGTCAGAGCTGCAGCGCGCCGCCTGATCCAGGTCGGTGTGCGATTTTCCCTCCGTACGGCGGTACGTCACAAATATCGATCGGCTCAAGCCGCGCTCAGCCTAAAATGCTGACACTGATTCCAGTTCCCTTTCCGAGATGGAAGAGGCTTGACTCCAACGGTCAACATCGCGGCCCGTATTGCGCTCGCGGCGGGTGCAGCGGTTTACATCGGCAGACAGGTCAGGAAGCCGACCCGCTTTGTAGGCCAGCTCTTTGCGCGCCTGATGAATGCCAGTCACTCTGCGCTCACCGACTGGGCTCTCGCGCAGATCCAAATACCCGCTGGCGCTACTGTGCTCGACGTCGGCTGCGGGGGAGGACGCACCATCGAAAAGCTGGCCCAGCGAGCTGCGTCTGTCTGGGGGATCGATTACGCCGCCGGAAGCGTTGCCGCCTCGCGCGCGCACAACGGCCAGTTGATCGCCGCTAAGCGAGTGTTCATCGAGCGAGCATCCGTCTCGCAGATGCCGTTTGCGGAGAACTTCTTCGATCTGGTCACCGCGGTGGAAACCCAATACTACTGGCCGGATGTTGTGAACGATATGCGCGAGATTCTCCGCGTTCTCAATCCCGGTGGAAAATTGATGATCGTCGCCGAATCGTATAAGGGCGGGAAAGATGACTGGCTGATGGGGCCGGTCATGCGGCTACTCGGTTCTCATCGCCTCACCATTGATGACCACCGTGCGCTGTTCCGCGACGCAGGATATACGGATATCGAAATCGTCGAAGAGCGCAGCAAAGGATGGCTCTGTGCCACCGGACGAAAGCCGCTCCCATAGCACCTTCGCAGCCTCAGCAGCATCGAACCACCCATCATGCCTGCACTCGAATCGCAAGTCGCCGTCGTTACCGGCGCAGGCCGCGGCGTCGGCGAGGCTATCGCCCGCCGCCTCGGCTCCATGGGAGCGCACGTCGTGCTCGTCGCCCGCAGCGCCGATTCGCTCAACCGCCTTCGCGAGCAGATCGTTCAGGCTGGAGGCGCTGCGTCCGTTATGCCCTGCGATCTCCGCGATCCTGCCGCCGTCGCCGCACTCGGCAAGTCCGTCGCCCAGACCCACAAGCGCTGCGACATCCTGGTGAACAACGCCGGCGTCGGACTCGACGGCAAGCCGCTGCACGAAGTCACGCCTGACGAGTGGGATCTCATCTTCGACACCAACCTCCGCGGGGTCTACCTGATGATCCGAGCCGTGGCTCCGCTCATGATCGCAGCCGGCTCCGGCCACATCGTCAACATCTCCTCGCTCGCCGGACGCAATCCGCTCCCCAACGGCGCCGCCTACGCCGCCTCCAAATGGGGACTCAACGGCCTAACGTATTCCGTCGCCGAAGAACTCCGCCGTTACAACATCCGCGTCAGCGCCGTAGCTCCCGGCTCTATCAACACAGACTTTGCCGACCACTCAGGCCGAGGCGCCGCCTCCGGCAAAGACCCGAACAAGAAGCTCCAGCCCGACGACATCGCCGCCGTCGTCGCGAGCCTCGTCACCCAGGCGCCACAGTCCTTCATCAGCGAAGTCCTGATGCGCCCCACCCAGAAGCCCTAAATCCGAATGTGGTGGGAATGCGGGTGCCCCACATCTGCCGCCTTTGCAGATGTGGGACTAACCTCGACAGGAAAAGGGCTCCCTATGCCGGGAGGATGGGTGCCCCACATCTGCCGCCTCGGGCAGATGTGGGACCGTCCGTTGCTACTGCTGAGCCGAAACCGCCATCGTCATCTGCGACCCGCTGTCGAGCGTCACGTTCCTGCCATGCGCCGTCAGCATCGTCGCTGTGGAACCGCCGGCGGCAGCCGAAGCGCCACTACCCGATCCCGTGCCCGACGCGCTCACCGTCGCAAACGTCATCCCCGAGGCATTCGCCACCGGCCCTGCGAAGCCGGCATACGATCCCGCCGCGCCCGCCACGTTCGTCTCCGGTACCAGCACTGCCGCGTTTGCCGCGGTAGCGCCGCCGACGTCGGCTGCCGACCGCGTATTCGCCGCCAGACCCGCGGCCGCTCCGCCGGCCATCGACGAAGTAGCACCCAGCGCGCCGCCCGCCACGTTGCTCGCCAGACCGCCACCGCTGCGTGCCGCGCCCGCCATCTCGCCACTGCCGCCGGCCATCATCCCGCCGCCGGCCATCATGTCATTCGAATCGCTGGCCGAAGCTGACAGTGCCGGTGGCGCCGCGATCGACCGCATCAGCACATGCACCGGAATCTCCTGCCCGCCCTTCAGCAGCGCATGGTCGAAGCAGAACGCCACGTGCCCATCCTTGTTCTCGTGCGATTTGGGCTGCACGTCGGTCACATGCCCCACCAGCCGCGATCCCTTCGGGATCTTCGTCCCATCGGCCAGCCTCGCCTCCGACGTGGTCTTCGCCATCACCTCATCGCCAACCTTCGCATTCTTGCTGTCGATCTGCTTGCTGAGCACAGCGGAAACCTGCGTCGCCTGCGCCGCGGACGCCGACGTCTGTCCAGCCTGCCCTGCAACATTCGCATTCTCCGCAGCGTTCGCCGCTCCCTGCGCCGTGGTGGACTGCGCGCTGGCCGCCACCGCAAAACCCATCAGTGCAAACAACGTGAGACTCGTCTTCATCTTCCTCATGACCTCTCGCTGAACTGTACTCCGGGGACAACGGACGCCGCTGAATGCAGGCGTCGCTCCACTTCAGACACGCCTCGCCAGCTCGAGTTGCTGTGCCGCAACTTATTTATCAACAATAGCTTGCCACAGTCCACCGGAAATTACTGTTGTAATTCCTCTTTAGACTGTGACCCCGCAACGACCTCGCCAGTTGTAAAAATTACATTACCCCAAAAAGACACAAGCGCACCCGCAATCGACTCCGTCAGGAGGACTGTGGGCACGCCTGAATTCACGAAAGGAGAGCCGGGCTTACAGGATCGTTTCGGGGTTAGTTGTACGGAATCGAGACTGCGGGCTTCCCGAGTCCCAGCTTTTCCGGACAAACGTGCATGTTTTCGATACGAGTGCGATCGGCTTCGGTCTTATAGGCCCCAATCGTGCTCATGCAATAACGGCATACCAGCAACGTAGAGACAGTCGCCAAACGAACGGGCGGGAGATGTCTCGGGATGACGTGAGTCGTCTTGACGGACGGGTTCATCGCTCGCTCTCCTCGTTCAGAGCCGCATCGGTGCTCCTGGATTTCCCAAAGTTGGCTTTTCGTTTCGTAGCCCCGAAAAGGGTCCGATTTTCCGCGCTCGGTTCGGGGGAGTCTACAAACGACGTGCAAAGCGCTTGAAGGGCCGGTTGCACACGTCTACGGCTGTCTTCTTCCAAGATGCCCTGGTTTAAGGAAAAGTTGACAGGAAAAATCGCGCCATCGGCGAATTTTTACTTTCACAGCAGCGAATTTGCTCCACCTTCGGTGCATCTTCGCCTTTTCGTACCAAGTTTTCCTCGCCGGGAAAGCCTCGCAAGCCGCGCCGCCGACATCTAATCGCCCGCTTTCCCACCTCCCGCACTCCTTTTCCACGTTGCGGGCGCTTGCGGACAGTTGCCCCTGTGTTGCACAGCGCGTCGTGTATCGTTCAGATCATCCCGATTCGCAGGGATCCAGCGGCGTCCATGAGCGCGACGGCCCGGCTGCTAACATTTCTCTCCCGCTGTAAACTTGCCCAGCAAAAGGCCGTCTATTCCGATGCACATGGAAGAGATCGCCGGCAACGAGCTCGCCATCGAAAAACGAGATCAAGCGGTTCTGGAACTGGCCGACTTTGACGAAGTGGTGCGTGTCTATCGGCCGCGTATTCTGCGGTTCCTGCTCTCGTCGCTCACGGACCGCGACGCAGCGGAGACCCTGACCCAGGAGTGTTTTCTCAAGGCCTGGAATGCGCGGGCGCAGTTTCGCGGCGACTCCAGCCTGAGCACCTGGCTGACGCGCATCGCCGTGAACCTGATGCGCGACCACCTGCGCAGCCGCAGTTTGCGCTTCTGGCAGAAGACCCGCGGCAATTCGCTCGACGTCGTGGACGTCAGCGACTGGGTTCCGGACGGGCGCAGTTCGCCGGAAGACATTACCCTCGCGCGGCACCGGGTCGCGGAGGTCTGGAAAACCGTCGGCGAGTTATCGACGCATCAGCGCAGCGTCTTTGTGCTGCGCTTTGTCGAGGAGATGGAACTGGAAGAGATCGCAGAGACGCTAAACATGAACCTGAGCACGGTCAAGTCTCACTTGTATCGCGCACTCGCCGTACTGCGGGAGCGCCTGGGAGGGAAGGAATGAAGTCTCGTAAGGACACAGTTGAAAATCCGGAGAATGAATCCGGTCGCGAGATGCGCGAAATGGCGGAAGCCATGAGCCTCTACCGCTCGGCCATGCACCATATCGCGCAGAAGCACGCCGAGACCGCCGCTCCGTGGACTTCGCCCGAGCGTCTGGCAGCGGAGGCGCGGCAGCGCGCCCGCGCGCATCGCATGCGGCTCGTGCTGGTTCCCGCTCTGGGCGCCGCGCTGGCGGCAGCCGTCATCGCTCCCGCCGTTGGCCACCTGCACCATGAGAAAGCAGCCGTCGCCCGCGTCGAACCCGCGCCGGTCAGGCCCGCTGCCGTGGTCGACGACACGGATTTAATGAACCAGATCGACAGCGATTTAACCCAGGATGTGCCCGACGCGCTCGCTCCGCTTGCGGATCTCAGCCAGTCGGGAAGCACGAACCAAAGCACGGAGAATAGGAATGCCCAACAGAAGTAAATTGCTCGCTTCCACCCTTTTCTGCCTGGTTACAGGCGGCCTGGGCTTTGCCCAGGGACCCGGCCCCGGCGGTCCAGGCGGCGGCCCCGGCGATCACGCCTGGGGACGCCCTCCCATGGAGCGCACCTTCCACGACGAGCACTTCGGCCGCTGGTGGAATAACCCGAAGATCGCGGAGGCCGTCGGCCTCAGCGACGACCAGAAAAAGAAGATGGACGACATCTTCCAGCAGCATCGGCTCAATCTTGTCGACCTGCACGCGAATCTCGAGAAGCAGGAGATTCAGATGCGCCCGATGATCGAGTCCGATACCCCGAGCGAATCTCAGGTGCTGGCGCAGATCGATAAGATCGCCCAGGCGCGTGCCGAGCTTGAAAAAGCCGATGCCCGCATGCTCTTTGACATCCGCAAAGTGCTCACCACCGATCAATGGCAGAAACTGAAGGCGATGCGCGAGCAGCGCCACGAGGAGATGATGCGCCGCGGCGACAATGGCCCGAGACAGTGGCGTCATCGCCAGGGACCGCCTCAGGACGGTGGACCTGGCCCAGGGAATGCGCCGCCCCCGCCCGCTCCGCAGGGCGATTCCGCCCCGCCGCCGCAGCAGCCGCAGTGAAATTCACCGCGATTCGACACCAGAATCGAGCATCTTCGGATGCTCGATTTTTTTACACGCCTTCCATGCGTCCCGCTCGATTCGCCCCTTCGCACAGCATACAAATTGCGCGTCAATTCACGCTTCTGCCACGCTTGAGCAATTGACACACCCATCATGCGGCTCTATAGTTTTTACAGGGGGTTTGCGCGTGCGGGATTCGTGGCGCAGCCCTGTGATCGCCGCTCCTGATCATCCAGTCCTGCCGGTTGCTCCAGTCTGGAGATGAATGTTGCGTCCCCCACGCCGCAGCGCGTCCAGGCATGCTGCTCCGCGCGCGACGCGGAGACCCGGAGATGCGATCCCCGAACTTCGCCGGTAACGGCGCTGAGCTTCACACTCGACGCAGAGGGCGAAGAAACCTGCAGCACATCGGCCACGGAATCCAGGGGTCGTATGCACGCTGCGGCGCGGAACCGCGGGAGCCGCACCAGAATCCCGGAGCTGGCAGCATGGCAGACGTCCTCAATCCTGAACAAACCGAGAGCACTCCTCTGAACACCGAACTGGAAACCCCAACGCTTGAACCTGCGGCCGAGCAAAACGCCTCGTCCGTTGAAACCACCCCGAACCCGGAACACGCTTCCGCCGAGAACAACGCGCCCGCTGAGCATCACGAAGAACCCGATCTCAGCATGGAAGATTTTGCCGCCGCGCTCGAGAGCTTCGACCGCGAGCAGGCCGCTGAAGCCGCTGCGCAGGCTTTCGACGATTCGGCGATCGTCTCCGGCACCGTCATTAAACTCACTGACAAGCACGTCGTCGTCGACGTGGGCATGAAGTCCGAAGGACTCATCCCCATCGAGCAGGTCACGGACTACACCGGCCAGCCCAAGCTGAAGGCCGGCGACACCGTCGACGTCGTCATTGAGCGGGAGGAGCCCGAAGGCGGCTACCTGCTGAGCTACGACAAGGCTCAGCGGCTGCGCGTCTGGGACACGGTGGAGAAGGCTGCCGCCGACAAGACTCCTCTGACGGGTACGGTGGTGGGCCGCGTCAAGGGTGGCCTGACGGTCGATATCGGGATTAAGGCATTCCTGCCCGGCTCGCAGCTCGAACTGCGCCCCGTGCGCAACCTCGACGCCTGGATCGGCCAGCCGATTCAGGTCCGCGTCATCAAGCTGAACAAGAAGCGCGGCAATGTAGTCGTCTCCCGCAAGGAAATCCTCGAGGAAGAGCAGACCGAGCGCCGCTCCCATACGCTGGAGCATCTTGAAGAGGGCGCGGTTCTCACCGGAACCGTGAAGAACCTCACCGACTACGGCGCCTTCGTCGACCTCGGCGGCATTGACGGCCTCCTGCACATCACCGATATGTCCTGGGGACGCCTCACGCATCCCCGCGATCTGGTCAACGTCGGCGACGAAATCCAGGTCAAGGTCCTCAAGTTCGACAAAGAGAAGCAGCGCGTCTCCCTCGGCTTCAAGCAGCTCACACCGGATCCCTGGCTCGACGCTGCCGAGCGCTACCCGATCGGCGCTCGTGTTCGCGGCCGCGTTCTCAGCGTCACCGACTACGGCGCGTTCGTTGAGCTGGAACAGGGCATTGAAGGCCTCGTCCACGTCTCCGAGATGACCTGGTCCAAGCGGATGAAGCATCCCTCGAAGATCGTCAAGCCCGGCGACGAAGTCGAGACCGTCATCCTGCAGGTCAACCCCGCCGACCGCCGCATCTCGCTCGGCATGAAGCAGCTCCTCGAGAATCCCTGGGAGCACCTGGCCGACAAGTACCCGACCGGTGCCGTGGTCGAGGGCCGCGTGCGCAACCTCACCGACTTCGGCGCCTTCATCGAGATCGAAGACGGCATCGATGGCCTGGTGCACGTCAGCAATCTCAGCTGGACCAAGCGCGTGAAGCATCCTTCTGAAGTTCTGAAGAAGGGCGAGAAAGTACGCGCCGTCGTCCTCGGCGTCGAGCCGGAGAACCGCCGCCTGTCGCTGGGCATCAAGCAGCTTCAGCCGGATGTCTGGGAGACCTTCTTTGCGCAGCATCGCGTCGGCGATGTCGTCAAAGGCAAGGTGCTCAGGACCGCGCAGTTCGGCGCGTTCGTCGAAATCGCCGAAGGCGTGGAGGGGCTCTGCCACATCAGCGAAGCCACCGATGCACACGGCGCTCCGGTAAAGCTGGAGCAGGGCAGAGAGCTGGACTTCAAGATCATCCGTATGAATCCGGAAGAGAAGAAGGTCGCGCTCAGCCTGCGTGCCGTCAGCGGCGAAGAAGCCAGCCGCGCCGACGTGGAAGCCTACAAGCAGCCCGTATCCAGCTCCACCACCACACTCGGCGATCTGGTCAACTGGAAGCGCGAGCGGTAAGCAGAAACCAGAAATCAGGACTCAGGAAAACAGAAACGCCACCCGCAAGGGTGGCGTTCTTGTTTGCTGCCAGCTACCGGCCACAGGCTACCGGCTATTCCTTAATGTGCAGATCGAGATACACACTCTTCCGCGTGTCGAACGAACTCACCGTCTTCGTCGGACTCTTCTTCCCCTTGAACGAGGCCCACACGGTGTAGTCCGTATCCGCCGCGACGCCGGCGAAATGATACGCCCCATCCTTCTCCGTGATGTACGACTTGATGTCGTTGTTGCGCGAATTCTGCAGGTAGACGATGGCCCCGCTCAGCGGCGCGTCGTTGTTGCCCAGCACTTTGCCCTGCAACTGCTTTGTGCCGAAGTTTTGATCCTGCGCAACCGCCGGCCGCGCCGCCGCAACGATCGCGACCAGCAGCAGGAGCGCGCCCATGCTGCGCGGGAAACCAATTCGACGCATCGTGCGCGTCATTCTTCCTCCTCTTCCTTAAACTCCTCTTCGTCCGCGTAGTCCTCTTCCACCTTGCTCAGTTCCAGCGGATCCGTGGCCACGATCTCATACTCGGTCCCGCACTCGTCGCAGACGACCACGTCGCCTTCTTCGACGTCATCCTCATCGAAGTCCAGTGCGCTTTCGCATTCAGGGCAAATCGGCATGCACTCCTCCACCCGGAGAAAAGGAAATTACAGTCTATGCAGGATGACGCAGCCTGCGTGAAAATGTGTGGCCGCAATTTCAGAAATATCCGTTCGCTGGGTGCCCCATTCAAGCCATCTATTGGCTTGAGTGGGATTCAGTGTTTCTGAAAATGCTGTCGCCATCGCTAGTTTTGAGGAGAACCTCGCCGCGCGTCAAGCGGCGCTGCTCCCCTCGCTTCAGGCATACTCAATACTCATGAAAAGGAATCGCTCTGCCGCAACGCTGCTCACCGCGGCTCTTGCCGTCGCCGTCTTCGTTCCCGCCATTCCTTCGAACGCTGCTTCTTCTGCCGATGCTGCCCGCCGCGATTCGGATGCCATCGGCGCTCCCATCCAGCCGATGCCGCCCGACCCCGCCGTCGAGCGCGCCCTCGCCCGCATCACCTCCTCCGAGATTCAACACGCAATTGCGACGCTCGTTTCGTTCCGCAACCGCAGCACGCTCTCCAGTATGGATACTGACCTTCCGAAGGGCACAGGCGTCACCGCAGCAGCCGAGTGGATCGAGTCGCAGTTCAAAGAAATCTCCGCCGCCTGCGACGGTTGCCTCGAAGTCCAGCGCGACACGTTTACGCAGCCGCCGCTCCCCGGGCCCAACGCCCGCGTAACGCAGCCCACCACCATCACCAACGTCTACGCGATCCTGCGCGGCACTGATCCCGCGCAGGCCTCGCGCATGCTGCTCGTCACCGGACACTACGATTCCCGCAACAGCAGCAACGCGAATACTCACGACGAAGCCCCTGGCGCCAACGATGATGCCAGCGGCGTCGCCGTGAGTCTCGCCTGCGCGCGTGCTCTGTCGAAGATCAAAGTCCCGGCCACGCTCGTCTTCGTCGCGGTCGCCGGAGAAGAGCAGGGGCTCCTCGGCAGCAAGCACCTCGCCGAATTGGCGAAGCAGCAGGGCTGGCGACTGGAAGGCGTTCTCAACAACGACATCGTCGGCGGCAACACCACCCCCGGCGACAAGTTCCAGGACAAGCATGCCGTTCGCGTTTTCTCCGAGCCCGTGCCCGCCAACGCCACGCCTCAGGAGATCCGCCGCCTGCTCTTCCTCGGTTACGACAGCGACTCGCCCTCGCGCGAACTGGCCCGTGCCATCACTTACACGGCCCGCACGTACACCGGAGCGCCTGCGAATCCCACACAGCCGAACCCGACCGGTCTCGAAGCCGTCCTCGAATTCCGCCACGACCGTTTCATGCGCGGCGGCGATCACGAATCCTTCAACGAGGAAGGTTTCCCCGCCGTCCGCTTCACCGAGTGGCGCGAGGACTTCAATCACCAGCATCAGAACGTGCGTGTCGAAGACGGCGTGCAGTATGGCGATCTGATCAAGTACGACGACTTCGATTACATCGCCCGCGTCGCGCGCCTGAACGCCGCCACCATGGCTGTCCTTGCCGCCGCGCCGCCTCCGCCGGCGAACGTGCAGTACCCGCCTCCGCCGCGCGTGTTCAACAACTCCGTCAACGACACGCAGATCACCTGGCAGAACGGCCCCGGCGCTCCCGCCGATACTCGTTACGAAATCGTCTGGCGCCCAACAGCGGCCGCCGACTGGCAGCGCTCGATTGCAGCCGACAAGGCCGGAGCGACCCACAACGGCGATACCTGGTCCGTGACCCTGCCCGTCTCGAAAGACAACGTCGTCTTCGGCGTCCGTTCCTTCGACGTCGCCGGCCACCGCAGCCCCGCCGTCGTCCCGATGCCCGCCACTCCGCCACGATCGTGAGCATCGGAAACCATTTCACCGGGCAGGTGCGACCTTCCAGGTCGCGCTGCTGCGTCGGCCTGCGGAGTGGAGCGGCTTCAGCCGCGGAGGCTGACGTCCGCGCGCCGGAGAATCTGTGCCATCGTGCTGCGAAGCAGCACACCGGTAGAAGCCCCGGCCTTTAGGCCGGGTTATACAAGGACGGGTCAAGCGGGGCTTTAGCCCCGGACCGCATCCAACGGATTGCAACACCTGCATCTTCACGAGGATGAGAAAATAACCCCGTGCCTCGCATTTCCAGCAGTGTTCTGGGATTTCCGGAGTTTCGCGGCTTCACGCGCGCGCTGATCCTGTGGAACCTCATCGCCTACTTCGTCCTGCTGATCCTCGGTGCCATTTCCCGCGGCCTGTACGACTTCGCCGTCGTCCACCTGGCGCTGATGCCGGCGCTCGTGCTGCACCATGGCTGGATATGGCAGATTGGCACCTACTGGATCATCCACCAGGGAATCCTGGCGACCGCATTTGAGCTGCTCTCCATCTGGTTCCTGGCCGCATTCCTCGAGTCCACGCACGGCTCGCGCTGGGTCGCGGAAATTTTCTTTATCTCCGTCTTCGGAGCCGCGCTCGTCGCCCTGGCCATTGCCGCCGTTTTCCCCAGCGTGGAAATGCCCCTCTACGGCTGCTACGGCGGCATCTTCGGCCTGCTGATCGTCTTCGGCGTTCTCTATGCCGACATGGAATTCATGATGTTTCCGCTGCCGTTCATGATCAAGGCGAAGTACCTGGTGGCCGTGTACATGCTCATCGCCCTGGCCATGCTCTTCTCCGCCGAGAAGGCGTTCGCGTTTTCGCAGCTGGGTGGCGCGCTGGCCGCCTGGCTTTACATCAAGTTCGCGCCCCGCCGCGGATTCGCCACCGCCAGCAGCGAAAGCTGGTTCGGCCTGCGCAACCGCTACTACCGCTGGAAGCGCCGCCGCGCCGCCAGGAAGTTCGAAGTCTACATGCGCAAGCACCGGGACAACTGAACGAAGCCCGTAGCCCCTAGCCGGTAGCAACAGCCCCTATCCAAGCCGTCATCGGACACTCAAAAGGGCAGCGGATTCAACTCCGCTGCCCTTCAGGTTCTGCTACCCGCTACCGGCTACAGGCTGCTTTTCTACTTCCCCAGGCTCCCAAACTTGTACACCACGCCCACCGATCCCGCGAACTCGTTCTGTTGCGAGAATCCGTAGTGCGTCGGCTGCCAGTCCGGAACGAACCGCACCGACATCCGCGGGCTCAGGTTGAAGTCCATCGGAGCGCCGACCGCGTACCCAAACGCCAGCTTGTCGTTGTAGATGTTCACCTGCTGCGGCTGCACCAGATGCGGAAAATCCGCGCTGAACGATCCGTAGGCCGCGCCGATCAGCAGGTGCATGCCCACGGCCAGCCGCGGTTTGCGGATGAACCGGAAGTCCGGCCCAAACAGGGCCAGGTGCTCCGACATTTTCGGATTTTTGGGTATTCCGTAGATATTCGGCGGGACGGTCATGGTGCCGTACACGCCGCGCCCGCTGGCCTCAATGCCCAGGAGCGGTTTCAGCCACAGCGTCGCGCCCCCAGTCCATCCCAGCAGATTCGTCGCGGCGACCTGGCCACCGCGTCCAATGCCCGGGTTGAAATGCATGTACTGCGCGCCGCCGTAGATATCCCAGCGCTGCTGGTACTGGGGCTGTTCGGCTTCCGGAGCCGCAGCGGTCACCTGCGCATGCACGCCCAGCGGACCCAGCACAGCCCCCAGCGCCAGCAGGGCCACAAGACGAGACATCACAGCTTTCACGCGAACACAAACCTCAGTAAGGGGGTTGCAACCTTCAAGATATCACCTGAGCCGCAGTCGGGTTCCGTAGCCTACACGGACCGGTGCCCCATGTCTGCCTGCCTTTGGCAGACGTGGGATACGCCGTTCCTAACCTGCTGCTCACCGTTTCTCCGCTGACCGCTTCATCGCTGATCGTTTCATCCCTGACCGTTTTATCGCTGACCTTGCTGACCGTTTCATGGCTATAATCGCTCCACTCCATGTCCATCGCTCCCGGCACTATCCTGGGTCCCTACGAGCTGCTCGATCAGATCGGCTCTGGCGGCATGGGTGTCGTCTACAAAGCGCAGGACACGCGCCTCGACCGCTGTGTCGCGCTAAAATTTCTGCCCGACGCGCTGACCACCGATGCGCAGGCGCTCAGCCGCTTCCGCCGTGAAGCTAAATCCGCCTCGGCGCTGAACCACCCGAACATCTGCACGATTTACGAGATTGGCGAAGCCGAAGGCCACACCTGGATCGCCATGGAGTTCCTCGACGGCATGACGCTGCGTCAGCGCATCGCCCGCGGCGCCATCGATCTGGATGCAGCCCTCTCCCTCGCCATCGAAATCGCCGACGCCCTCGACGCGGCCCACATGGCCGGTATCATCCATCGCGACATCAAGCCGGCGAACATCTTCGTCACCGCTCGCGGTCACGCCAAAATTCTCGACTTCGGCCTCGCCAAAGTCGCCGCGACCGCACATGCCACGGCGGCCGCGAGCGCGGCCACGATGACGGAAGAGCACCTCACCAGCCCGGGTTCCACCATGGGCACCATCGCCTACATGTCGCCGGAACAGGTGCGCGGCAAAGAAGTAGACGCGCGCAGCGATCTCTTCTCCTTCGGAGTGGTCCTGTACGAGATGGTCACTGGCGCCATGCCCTTCCGCGGCGAGAGCACCGGGCTGATCTTCGACGCCATTCTGAATCGCGCGCCCGTATCCCCGGTTCGCCTGAATCCCGACCTTCCGCCGGCTCTCGAGCAGATCATCAACAAGGCCCTCGAGAAGGATCCCGACCTCCGCTATCAGCACGCCGCCGACATGCGCGCCGATCTGAAGCGGCTCAAGCGCGATACCGACTCCGGCCGCAGCAGCGTTCACTCCGGCCCGGTCAGCGCGGAGTCTGTCCCGGTGCCACAGTCGTCAGGCGTCTCCGCAGCAGCCGCGCGACCGCGAAGCAAAGCTCTGCTCTGGATCGTCCCCGCCGCCGCCGTCCTGATCCTGGCCATCGCCTGGTTCCTCCGCCCCACTCTCCCGCCGCCTCAATCGTTAGGTACGGCGCAGCTGACCAACGACGGCAAGCCGAAGTTGTTTGACCTCGCTTCCCCGCCCAGTCCCATCCTGAGCGATGGATCGAGACTCTATTTCTTCGAGGCAGACGGCCCGCGCAGCCTGCTGATGCAGACCTCCGTCAACGGCGGCGATATCGTGCCTGTCAATACGCCATTCCCGCTCGACGGAGCCTCGAACCTGGCGCCGGATAATACCAGCATCCTCGTCCTCGCTCCTCCGGATACGAACACCACTGCAGCGCTCTGGCAATTACCCGTGCCGGCTGGCCAGGTGCGCCGCATAGGCAATTCCATGGTGAGCGACGCTACGCTGTCACCCGACGGCAAGACGCTCTACTACAGCATCGGTACCGCGATCTTCACGGCGCAGCCCGACGGCAGCAACTCCCGCAAGCTGCTTGACACGCAATACCCGTCGTTCTGGCTGCGGATTTCGCCCGATGGTAAGACTCTTCGCTTCACCCAATGGAACAACGGGTTACGCAACGCGAGCCTTTGGCAGGCCGGTATCGATGGCCGCGGCCTCACCCGCATGGTGCCGCAATGGCCCCCCGAAAACAGTGCCTGCTGCGGAAACTGGACTCCCGACGGCAAGTATTACGTCTTCCAGGCAAACCGCGAAGGGATCGTCAATCTCTGGGCCATCCGCGATGCCGGCGACCTCCTGCACAAGGTGAGCCGCGAACCCGTGCAGCTGACCCAGGGAGTCACCAGCGCGCTGGCGCCGCTGCCCAGCCGCGACGGCCGCCACATTTTCTTCCTCAACGCCTCACGGCGCGGCGAGCTGATGCGTTACGACCCGCAGACGCATTCCTTTGCGCCCTTTCTCAATGGACTCTCCGCCGAGGGGCTGAGCTTCTCGCCCGATGGCAAGCGCATGGCCTATGTTTCCTATCCCGAGGGCATCCTCTGGGACAGCAACATCGATGGCACCGACCGGCATGAACTGACGTTCCCTCCCATGGAAGCCAGCCTGTCGCACTGGTCGCCCGACGGCACGCAGGTCGTCTTCTCCGGCCGCGATCCGGGCAAGCACTGGGTGGTGTATCGCGTCTCGGCGGCCGGCGGCGCCCTCGAGCCGCTCACTGATGGCCAGCGTGATGAACTCGACCCGATGTTTTCGCCTGATGGCCAGTCCATGGTCATCAGTGAGTATGCCCAGGTCGCCCGCCAATCCAGCGAACCCGCTATCCACATCCTGAACCTCGCGACGCGCCAGATGACCGACGTGCCGGGGTCCGCGCACCTCTTTTCGGCTCGCTGGTCGCCCGATGGCAAAAAGCTGCTCGCGCTGACAGCGGACTTTGGCAAAATATTGATCTACGAATTCTCCACGCAGAAGTGGCAGGATCTGGCGACCAGCCGCAACGGCTATCCCAGCTGGACCGCAGACAGCAAATGCGTGATCTTCAGCAATCCGTTCGCGAAGGAACTGCCCGTGTATCGCGTGTGCCTCGCCGACCGGAAACTGCAGCACATCACGGATCTCACTGCCGCAGGAAATCTGGCCCAGGGACACTTCGGCTGGTGGACCGGCACCGCCCCGGACGGCTCCATCCTCGCCCTGCGCGACATCAGCACCGAAGAAATCTATGTGCTGGACGTCAAGTTCCCCTGATGCAGGTTCAGTTGCCACGTAATCAATAGGGCCACGCGAAATCCGCAAAATCACCCTATAATCGGTCCACTCCATGTCCATCGCTCCCGGCACGATCATGGGCCCCTACGAGCTGCTCGACCAGATCGGCTCCGGCGGCATGGGTGTCGTTTACAAAGCGCAGGACACCCGCCTCGACCGCCTCGTCGCGCTCAAATTTCTGCCCGACGCGCTGACCAGCGATCCGCAGGCGCTCACCCGCTTCCGCCGCGAAGCCAAATCCGCCTCGGCACTGAACCATCCGAACATCTGCACGATTTACGAAATCGGCGAAGCCGAGGGCCATGCATACATCGCCATGGAGTTCCTCGACGGCATGACGCTGCGCCAGCGCATCGCGCGCGGCGCCATCGACCTCGACACGGCGCTCTCGCTCGCTATCGAAATCGCGGACGCGCTCGACGCCGCCCACATGGCCGGTATCATCCACCGCGACATCAAGCCGGCGAACATCTTCGTCACCAGCCGCGGCCACGCCAAGATCCTCGACTTCGGCCTCGCCAAGATCGCCGCCACCGCCCATGCCGGCGCAGCCGCGAACGCCGCCACCATGACTGAGGAACACCTGACCAGCCCCGGCTCCACTATGGGCACCATCGCCTACATGTCGCCCGAGCAGGTGCGCGGCAAAGAAGTGGATCTCCGCAGCGACCTGTTCTCCTTCGGAGTGGTGCTCTACGAGATGGTCACCGGCAGTCTGCCCTTTCGTGGCGAAAGCACCGGGCTGATCTTCGAGGCAATCCTGAATCGCGCGCCCCTGTCCCCTGTTCGCCTCAATCCCGATCTTCCCGCCAGGCTCGAAGAGATCATCAACAAGTCGCTCGAGAAAGATCCCGACCTCCGCTACCAGCACGCCGCCGACATGCGCGCCGACCTCAAGCGGCTCAAGCGCGATACGGACTCCGGCCGCAGCAGCATCCATTCCGGCCAAGTCAATGCGGCCTCTGTTCCGGTCCCCGCCGCGGCATCGAGTGGTTCAGCGTCCGCCGTGCAGCCACGGCGCAAGACTCTGCTCTGGATCGCGCCCGCCGCAGTGCTCTTCCTCCTCAGTATTGCCTGGTTCCTGCGCCCTGTGCTGCCGCCGCCGGAGGTAACAGCCACTACCCAGCTCACCCAGGACAACAGGCCGAAGACTTTTCTCGACCTCGATCTGCAGATGGTCACCGACGGGTCGCGGATCTACTTTCAGGAAGCCAGCGGTACGGATGCTCTGCTTTCCCAGGTTTCAACCGACGGGGGCGAAACTCTTCCCGTTCCTGTCCCCCTTCCCATCAACGGTCTGGCGGATATCTCGCCGGCACGGCCCGAGCTCCTCATCCTGTCCAATCCTTCGGTTCGAGGTGAAAGCGCGCTCTGGAGTCTTCCCGTCCCAGGTGGACAGCCCCACCGGATCGGAAACATGCTCGTCAACGATGCGGGCTGGTCGCCGGATGGATCGACGCTTTATTACAGTGCAGATGGGTCCATTTACGCTGCCAACAGCGGCGGCGGCGACCCCCGTAAACTGCTCAGCGTTCCAGGCACGCCAGTCTGGATTCGCTCATCGCCCGATGGCCGGCTGCTTCGCTTCACCGTCGTCTCGGCGGATCAGCGGACGCAGTCGCTGTGGGAGGCTAATGCGGACGGCAGTCATATGCGGGCCCTGCTGCCGGGCTTCACCAGCCCTTCCGATGTGTGTTGCGGAAGCTGGACCCATGACGGCAAGTACTACGTCTTTCAGGCGCGCGAGGGCGGCGTCAGCGCCATCTGGGCCATGCGCGACTCTGGTGACTGGCTGCACCGGGTCAGCGATAAGCCGGTCCGGTTAACCCAGAGCCTCGTCAGCGCTGTCTGGCCCCTGCCCAGCAAGGATGGTTCCCGGATCTTCTTTGTCGGCGTGCTCCATCGCGGAGAGGTGGTGCGGTACGACGCAAAAACCCACTCGATGAGCTCCTTCCTTCCGGGCCTCTCCGCTGAGTCTCTCAGCTTCTCCAAAGATGGCCAGCACATGGCCTACATCTCCTATCCGGAGGGGCAGCTCTGGTACAGCCGCAGCGACGGCAGCGAACGCCGCCAGCTCACGTTTGCTCCCATACGTGCTGCCCTTTGCAGGTTGTCGCCAGACGGCTCGCAAATTTCCTTTTCAGAACACCTGCCCGGCCAGCCCTGGGAAATTCACGTGATTTCCGTGGCTGGTGGCGACTCCCGGCAGGTAACCTCAGACAACGCGGACCACGAAGATGCCAGCTGGTCACCCTCCGGCGAGGAGTTCGTCTATGGACCTTCTTATCCCGAGGCGCAACGCAGCGGAACAGCGCTCCACATCTACAACGTGAGCACCGGCCAGGACACCATCGTGCCCGACTCCGGCGGCCTCTTTTCCCCGCGCTGGTCGCCCGATGGCCGATATGTGATGGCGATGCCGCCCTCCGGTCCCAGGCTGGGCATTATGCTCTACGACCTGAATCTCCACACCTGGCAGATGCTGATCAAGGCCCCCAGCATTAACTATCCGGAGTGGACTCCTGACGGCAAATGCATCTGGTTCGATGCGCTGGTCGGCTCGAAGGCGGAGATGAATCGAGTCTGCCTGGCCGACCGCAAGCCCGTGCCGGTTGTGGACATGGCCAGCGGAGGACACCTGGTCTTCGGCGATTTCGGAACCTGGACGGGCGCCGCTCCTGACGGCACCATCCTCGCCCTGCGCGATCTCAGCACCGAACAAATCTACGCACTCGACGTGAAGTTCCCGTAGCCGGCGGCCCGCTTCGGTAGCTTGCTGACGTGCCGACTCGCTGACTCGCTGACTTGCTGACTTGCTGCTTTCGTCAGCTTTTCACCACCGGCCGGATATGCAGCTCCTTCAGCTGCGCATCGCTCACCGGAGTCGGCGCGTCCACCATCAGGTCAATCGCCTTCGCCGTCTTCGGGAACGCGATCACCTCACGCAAACTCGACGCGCCTGCCAGGATCATCACCAGCCGGTCGAGCCCCAGCGCAATGCCTCCGTGCGGAGGCGTCCCGTACTGCAGGGCCTCCAGGAAGAACCCGAAGCGCTCCTTCGCCTCCTCGTCGCTCATGCCCAGCGCCCGGAAGATATGCTGCTGCACGTCCTGCCGGTGAATACGAATCGACCCCGACCCCAGCTCCAGCCCGTTCAGCACGATGTCGTAGGCCAGCGCGCGCACCGCTTCCGGATCGGACTCCATCCGGCCGGCTTTCAGGTCATCCTCATGCGGAGAGGTAAACGGATGGTGCGCGAACGTCCAGGTCTTCGCCTGCTCATCCCACTCGAAGAACGGGAAATCCGTGACCCACAGAAATTTGTAGTCGTCGGCGATGCCTTTTTTCACGAATGCGCCATGTTCGTCCTGAAACCGCTTTGCCAGATCGAGCCGGACCTGCCCCGCCTTTTTATAGAGCCAGAGATGATCCTTCGCCGGCGCCGTTGTCCCCAGCCGCGGCGAAAGAACGATCAGCCTGTTCTCCGGTTCGACGCGGCTGAGCCCGCAGTTTTTGGCTGCTGCACCATCAATGCGCTGCGCCAGCGCGGCATATTGCGGACTCTTTTCAAGCCGCCGCACGTCGAGAAAAGCCAGATCGGGACCGGCCGCCCTGTCGATCTCCTGAGCGAACGCCTTTCTCTGCGTATTGCTCATCTCCGTCTGCCCGGGAATCACAATGGCAATCACCGGCAGGCCCGCCTCGATCTTCAGCGACGACAGTTCCTCGGCCGTGAACACCTCGCGAACGTCCGTCATGGGCGGCAGCCGCAGGTCCGGCTTGTCGATCCCGTATTGCCGGATCGCGTCGTCGTAGGTCATTCGCGGGAAAGGCGTGTTGATCTTTTCGCCCGTAACCTCGAACGCCGCCTTCAGGAAGCCTTCCACGACGCGAAACACATCGTCCTGCTGCGGGAAGGTCATCTCCAGGTCGATCTGCGTGAACTCCAGCTGCCGGTCCGCGCGCTGATCTTCATCGCGGAAGCACCGAACGACCTGAAAATACTTGTCGAATCCGGACACCATCAGGATCTGCTTGAACAGCTGCGGCGACTGCGGCAGCGCATAGAAGTGCGCCGGATGCACGCGGCTCGGTACCAGAAAATCGCGCGCGCCCTCCGGCGTCGACCGCGTCAGAAATGGCGTCTCAATCTCGTAGAATCCCTGCTCTGACAGGTACTCGCGCACCGCCAGCGCGACCTTATGCCGGATTTCGAAGTTGTGCTGCATCTCGGCACGCCGCAGATCGAGGTACCGATACCGCAGACGAACCTCTTCGTTCGCAATCGCGTCCTCCGCCGGCGAAAATGGCGGCACCTTCGCGTCGTTTAGGATGAGCAGTTCGTCGGCGGCAATCTCAATCTCGCCGGTGGCCATCTTCGGATTGACGGACTCCGCCCCGCGCAGCCGTACCTTCCCAATCGCGGCGACCACATACTCCGGCCGCGCCTGCTCCGCTTTCGCATGCCCCTGCGGCGTTAACTCCTTGTCGAGCACCACCTGCGTGATGCCGTAGCGGTCGCGCACGTCGAGAAAGATCAGATTGCCATGATCGCGCCTGCGATTCACCCATCCCATGATGGTGACAGTCTTGCCGGCGTCCGCAGAGCGCAGCTCGCCGCAGGTGTTGGTGCGTTGTCGTGTGCCTAAAAAGTCGAGCAATGCAGATTCCTACTGGTAAAAGTGACTAATTTCGAGCGGATGATCAGCATCCTCTCCGCTATAGAGCCTGCGCTCAAGTACCCGTTGCCGGTTGAACGTCAGTTTCGCTATGTACGATTCAGAAGCGTCGCCGCCCTGAATGGTCAGGATCATTTGGCCCTTGTTCGTTGTAAGCTCCGCACTCGATATGTCGCCGAGATCGGCATAGGCCGCTCTCGGCACAAAGACCTCATGCCCATTCGCGGAGATTTGAATGTCTTCTGTAAGACTACAGGGAACCCTGCTGTAGGTGCACTGCGCGTATCGCCGAGAACTCGGGTCCGAAGCAGAAATCGGCACCGTAGCGGCGCGGAATACCACACGTATCGTCGATCCAGCGAGCACAGCCGAAATTTCGCTCCGGCCGTCTGGCGCGATTCGCTGCCCGTGATGCTGACCAGAGCAAAGTTGCCACGGGATGAGCGCCATCATCGCAAGAGGAAGTGCTGAATGCTTCATGGGTTCTGATTCGGAGCGTTCGCAACTCGGCCCAGACTATTCGTGCGTTGCCGTACGCGTAAAAAGTCGAGTGTCACTGTCTGCTTACGATCTCCGCCGAAGGCTCAGTTAACGAAGTGAGTATTAAAAGCAAGAACGTAGATGAAGTTTCCCGGCTCGTCATTGTCGGGACATCGATAGGCACCCTCCGCGTCCAAAAGACGATGCGAAATCGACGTCATTTCCCAACCCAGGTATTCGTCGTTGTCGAGGAAGAGGGATGTGAGTTGCGGCCATTCCTTCTCCGCGCCGAATGCCCGCACGCTATCCATTTTTTCACGCATTGCTATCGGGAAATTCGGATTGCCCCAGGACCATTCCCAACGCGTCCCGTCCTTATCGACCGTGCCAACCACAACAATGTCGGCGATGACCTTGGCTCGCCCTGCTTCAGAGAAGATGAGCCTGCTCTCTTCGTGGTCATAGTCCCACCGAGGCCAATCATCGATCCTGAATCGCGCAAGCCACATCTTGTTCCGCTCCATGGACTCGTGAACACACGAATGTCGATAGGCCTCGTATTCCTTTTGAAGACACGCTTGGCATACCTGACGGTCATGTTGCTCTGTCACGAGACTCGCCCCTGTTGGATACGTCAGCGCAGCGCCTGCGCCAGCTCCGCACGCGCGACTTTCTTCTGTTCCCCGCTGGCGAAATTCTTCACTGTCAGAATACCGGAGCGCTCCTCGTCCTCGCCCAGCAGCACGATGGCCCGCGCCAGCTTGTTGCCGATCTCAAACGACTTCTTCAGCCGGAACGCACCGTCGCCCAGCTCGACGCGCAGCCCTTCGCGCCGCAGTTCCCGTGCCAGCGCCAGCGCAGGAGTATTCATCGCCTCGCCCAGCGGCGCGATAAATGCATCGGCCAGCGCGAAATCCTTCTCGGCCGCCGCCGATTGCGCCTCCGCGCTCTGTAGCGTCAGGATCAGCCGGTCCAGCCCCATCGCAAACCCAATCCCCGGAGCCTTCGGACCGCCCAGCATCTCCGACAAGCCGTCGTAGCGCCCGCCGCCCAGCAGCGCATTCTGCGCGCCCAGCCCGCCGTGGGTGAACTCAAACGTCGTCCGCGTGTAGTAGTCCAGCCCGCGCACCAGCCGCGGATTCACCTCGTACGGCACATCACACGCCCCGAGCGCCGCCAGCACCGCCGCAAAGTGCGCCTTCGAATCCTCATCCAGATAATCCGCGATCCGTGGCAGCGTCTCGATGATCGGCTGATCCTCCGGCACCTTGCAGTCGAGCACGCGCAGCGGATTCGTCTCCGCGCGCCGCTGGCAATCGCCGCACATCAGGGGAGCTTTCTCCTTCAGGGCCTCGCGCAGCGCCGCAATATACCGCGGCCGGTCCGCCGACGACCCCACCGAATTCAGCACCAGCGTCCAGCCAGTGATCCCCAGCTCATCGAGAAAGCTGGCCAGCATCTCCAGCACTTCTGCATCCCGCAGGGGCGACTCCGATCCCGCGCTCGGCGGCCCAATCACCTCCGCGCCAATCTGCCAGAACTGCCGGTAGCGCCCCTTCTGCGGACGCTCCCTGCGAAACTGCGGCCCGATGTAATAGAGCTTCTGCAGCAGCCCCGTTTCGCCCAGCTTGTGCTCGATGTACGCCCGCACCACGCCCGCGGTATTCTCCGGCCGCAGCGTCAGCGACTGCGACTTCTCGCTCTGCGCCCGCGCCCGGTCCTCCCACGTGTACATCTCCTTCGAGACGATGTCCGTCTCTTCGCCCACGCTGCGCGCGAACAGCTGCGTGTCCTCGAAGATGGGCGTGCGAATCTCGCCGAAGTTGTAGCGCGCAAAGACGCGGCGCGCGGTCGACTCCACGCGATTCCACAGTTCAGTTTCCGGCGGCAGAAGGTCGCGCGTGCCGCGCACCGCTTTCAGCAGGGTCATAGCGTCTGATTTCAGTGTAGAGGACGGGGCCTGACTCGCTGGTACAGCTCCCTATACGCTATACGCTGCCTTCTCACATCGGATGCGTCACTTCGTTCGCATGCGCCACCAGATGCGAGTAGATCTCCTGCGGCAGATTCGTCTTCCAGTGCCCCGTCACCCGCGCGAAGCTCACGATCCCGACAAACAGGCACGCCACCATCGCCGCCACGGTGGCCGGACCAGCCACACGTCCCCGCCACCGCTCCGCGCCGCTCGCCTTCCGCGGAGGCAGTGCCAGCTGCAGCGCGTTCTCCACCGGACACGCCGCCACGCACGCCAGGCACGCGCTGCACTCCACCGTCCGAATCTGCACCAGCTGATCCACCGCCACATGCGACGGGCAAGCCTTCGCGCATTTCCCACAATCGATGCACGCCTCCGTGTCACGCCGGATCTTCAGCGGACTCAGCAGCGATACCAGCCCCATCAGCGCGCCATAAGGGCACAGATAGCGGCACCAGAAGTTCTCGATCACCACAGAAAGCGCCGCCAGCACCACCAGCACCACAATCCCTGTCGTCCCGATCGTCCGGAAGAAGTTCAGCATCTTCACGTCGGCGATCAGTCCATACGGAGTGCCCATGAAGTCCGCCAGCGCCTCCACCGACATGAACCCGATCACCGCGCCGAAGAATCCCAGCAGCACATACTTCAAACTGCGCAGCGGGATGTCGACGCTGCGCGGCACGCGCAGGTTCCGTCCAAAGACCCGCCGCCCCAGCTTCCACAGCGCTTCGGACACGGTCCCCACCGGGCAGAGCCACGAGCAAAACGCCTTCTTCATCAGCACGCTGATCAGCAGAAACGCCAGCAGCAGAAACATCGCCGCCGGGTGGATCGTCGGCAGGTGCCCGGTCAGCAACCAGTACTTCAGGTTCATCAGCCCGGCGATAGGCAAATAGCCCTCCACGCCCGGCGGACGGCTCACCACTGCGTGCCCACCCTGCTCGTACCCGCGCACCCAGAGATAGAACTGCAATCCAATCCAGCCATTCAGCGCCGCAAAAGCCCACTGCACCGCCCGCCGGATCCGCTGCGACTGGTCCGGCTTCGCCCGCCGCACCACCTTCTTCTTCGTCTTCGCCGGCCGTGTCGCTGCCGCGCTCTCAGCCATTTCCGGTTCTGCAGTCCGCGTGATCATCTCCGCCGCTCCTGATCCCACGCTAGCGGCTGCCTCGGCCTGCCTCAGTGACAAAAATCACCCCCGCCCAGCCGGATGCGGAGTGCTCCGCTTTGAAGGGGCACGGCTTCAGCCGTGCCGTAAACGGCGCAAATCACCGGGGCTTTAGCCCCTGAGGGGAGTTTTCAGAACCCTCCGGGCGCTACTCCGTCCCTCGCTCCTCATGTAAAATAAGGGCATACGCGTCCCCGCGTTCTCCGGCGAGGTCTGCCGGATGGCTTTTCGAACTTCCCTGCACAGACCAGGCGAACTCCCGTGAAGCCCCGCAGGTACCGGTTTGCGCCTCCACAACCAGGCGCGCTATTCAGATTTCAGGAGCCACACCCATGGCCAAAGTCGCCAAGACCGCTGACCGCAAGAAAATGATGGACACCACCAAGAGCACCGACTGTCCCAAGTGCTCCAAGCCCACCCGCATCGTGAAGCGCGTCAAGGACCGCGAGCGCGGGATCCCCGGCGGCGTCTACATCTCCTGCTCCGCCTGCGATTTCTACGAGAAGCTCTAACCCAGGAAGAATCCGGGTGCCTCATGTCTGCCCGGTTTTGGCAGACATGGGCCGGGATCTACGTCGTCTTCGCTTCCGAAGTCTCCGGAGCCACTCCCGTCGGCGCGCCCAGCAGCAGGTTCTCCCCAATCGCCATCAGCAGGATCAGTCCCAGCGCCACCGCCGGAACCATAAAGCCAACGCGCAGCGACCCGGTCCGTGTCGAAAACAGCCCGGTCAGCCACGGCAGCACCGCCCCGCCGCTCGCCGTTGTGGCAAACACCCAGCCCGTATTCCGCGTATCCGCGACCCGCGCCAGCATCCGCGAAACGCCGACCGGGAACACCGGTCCAAATCCCAGGCCGGCCACCGTCACCGCCGCAATCACTTCAGCCCTTCCGTGCGGCTTCAGCAGCGTGATCACCGCCAGCAGCGCAATCACCATGCACGGCAGCAGCACCGCGCGTTCGCCTAGCGCCTTCAGCGCCATGGACCCGATCCAGCGGCCCACCAGCAGCGCCAGCCAGAACACCGAGACAAGAATGCTCGCGTCCGCCAGCGCCATGCCGTTGTAGCGGAAGACGTACGTCGCGATCCATCCGCCGACGGTGTTCTCCACGCCGACATACAGAAACAGCATCAGGGCGAAGTAAATCAGCACGCCCGCCTCGGCTCGCAGCGACAGCGGACGCATCACCCGCCCGCGGTCCTCGCGCAGCCAGATCAGCGCCACAAACATCGCCACCGACGCCCACGCGACGATGACCAGCAGCATCCGGAAGTCGCGCGCCTTCTCTGCGGCCGCAACCATCCACGGACACGCCACCGCGCCAATGCCCCACCACAGGTTTGCAATCGACAGACGCCGCGCCCGCTGCTCCTTCGGAGCAGCCCCCACCAGCAGGTTCGTCGATGTAACCGACAGCCCAATGCCGAAGCCGATCAGCAGAAACGAGCCAAAAGCCAGGTAATGGCCCAGCGTTCCATCGTTGGCGCTGCCCGCCACTACCAGCAGCAGCACGCCAATCGTCATCAGCGCATATCCGCGCGGCAGGCTCCAGCGCATCCGCTTCGGCGCCAGTACTGAGGCAATGGTCGACGCCACAAATTCCGCCGTGAAGAACGCGCCGGCCTGCACATCCGGCAGTCCCCACTTCGCCGCCAGCAAAGGCAGCATCGGGCCCGGCAGGACCGTCACGATCCCGCAGATCACAAACCCGAAGCACAGTACGCTGAAGGCCGGTTCTTTGCGCGTTGCTGCCATGAAGCCCCGATTCTTCTACTTTCTTCTCACCCGGTTTGGATTCGGCGGCATCGTCGATTCCCGGATGATCAGTTCCGGCACGATCGGCACCTCGTCGGGATATTCCTTCCCGGTCCGAATGCGGTCCAGCAATATTTTGGCTGCCGTGCTGCCCATGCTGTTCAGCGGCTGCCGAATCGTCGTCAGCGCCGGCGTATGGTAAGCCGCACCCTGAATATCATCGAATCCGACAACCGATATGTCCTCCGGAACCCGCAGCCCGAGGTCGCGGAAGCTCCGGATCGCCCCAATGGCAGCGATGTCGTTGTAGGAGACCAGCGCCGTGAACGGCTGCTTCGCTTCCAGAAGCTTCGCCGGGACCGGATAACCCAGTTCCGGAGAGGACAGGTTCTGCTGCAGTTGCACCACCAGCCCCGGACTCACTTCGATCCCCAGCTCATCGGCCACTTCCATCAGGCTCTCCCAGCGATCGTCCGAGTCGGAGCTGAACGTCTGTCCGCGCATAAACGCGATTTGCCGGTGGCCCAGCTGGTACAGGTGCCGCAGCGTCAGCTCCGCCGCTCTGCGATGGTCCAGTACGATCCTCGTCACTCCAGGCAGAGGCTTGTGCCCTGCCACTGCCACCACCGGCAGCGGAAGGCTATGCTGCAACGCTGTATCGATCGCGACGAATCCCTCCACCGACCGGTCCATCAGCAGCCCCGGATACTCCTCGATCAGGTCCGCCTTCCGCCGATGGCTGGCCGTGAGATAGAAGTAGCCTTCCTCGATCAGCACTTCCTCGATGCCGTTCATCACCAGCACCGAATAGCCGTCGCTCAGTTCCGGAACCAGCACTCCCACCGAAAAGCTCTGCCGCCGTCGCAGCGACCGCGCAAAAAAGCTGGGCCGGTACTCGAACTTCTTCGCCGCCGCGATCACCCGGTCCCGCGTCTCCTGCGGAATCGACCGCACCCCAGGTGCATTGTTGAGCACCAGCGAGATGGTCGCCGGCGACAGGTCCAGATAGTCCCCCAGCGTCCGCAGGCTGATCGGCCGCGGAGGCAAATAGGGATTCCTGTTTCCGTCAGGGACAGCAGCTTCCTTCCCGCGTGCGGGACGAGGCTTTCCCGTTTCTTTTCTTCGTCCTGCCATGGCCCTTCGTCTGCCCGAAGCTTTCCCCCTAAGCTACTCCTAAATGACCGAATTGCCCATGTATTTCCCCATTTCGGGTTATCCTTGTACAAACCCCCGTCCGAAGCGAGATTTCCGGCTGTAGCCGCTCCGTGCGGGACGGGCAAACCCCCGTGCTCAACCGCGACGAAAAGCTTCCCCCGTTCCGCCTTGCCGTCGTCCAGTACATCATTGCTGGCATTCTCGCCGTGCTCGTTTTTGGCCTTTGGCGCCTCCAGGTCATCGGCGGACAAAACTATCACGCCCTCGCCGAAGCCAACCGCATCCGCAAGGTGCCCATCCTCGCCCCCCGCGGCAAGATCCTCGACCGCGACGGCAATCTCCTCGTCGACAATTACCCCTCCGTCTCCTGCTTCCTGGTTCGCGAGCAGGGCCATGACATCACGCCCGATCTCCCGCTCATCGCCCGCGGTCTGCACATGACCGTCGATCAGATCGAGGCCATCCTCAGGAGATACCACACAGCGCCGAAATATCAGCCGCTCCCGCTCAAGCAGGACATCACCCCTGACGAGGTCGCCTTCATCGAGGCCCATAAGGACGAGCTACCCGAGCTGGACACCATCCAGGAAGACCGGCGACTCTACCCGCGCGATGGCTTTGCCGCCCAGGTCATCGGCTATGTTGGCGAAGTCAGCGAGGAGATGCTCAATAACCCGAAGTACGCCATCTATGAGCCCGGCGATGTCGTGGGGCAGTCCGGCATTGAGGCCACCTACGATGGCATCCTCCGCGGCGAAGACGGCTCGCAGGACATCGCCGTCGACAGCCATGGCCGCGAAGTCGCCCGCCTTGGCACCGAACCGGCGAAACCCGGTCAGAGTCTCCGCCTTACCATCGATCTCGACGTCCAGCGCGCCGCCGAAAACGCCCTCGGCGACCGCAACGGCGCCGTCGTCGCCATGGATCCACACACCGGCGAGATCCTCGCCATGGTCAGCCGTCCGATCTTCGACCCCAACCAGTTCTCCGTCCGCATCAGCCGCGAGGAGTGGAACAAGTACATCACCGATCCCATGCACCCGTTGATGAACAAGGCAATCCAGGCGCAGCTCGCTCCCGGCTCAACTTTCAAGATCATCATGTCGCTGGCTGGCCTCCAGGAAGGTGTGGCGCAGAACTTCAAGGTCAACTGCACGGGCGGCGCCAACCTCTTCGGACACTTCTATGCCTGCGACAAAAAGCATGGCGAAGTCGACGTCGAGCACGGAATTTCCTGGTCCTGCGACACCTATTTCTATGAGCTGGCCGTTCGTCTCGGCATCGACACCATCGCCAAATACGCCCACGAGGTCGGCATCGGCGTAAAAACCGGCGTCGATCTGCCCAACGAAGCCACCGGCATCATGCCCTCCACCGAGTGGAAGCTGCGCAACTTCCACGAGAAATGGTACGCAGGCGAAGTGGTCTCCGTCGGCATTGGCCAGGGAGCCGTCGCCGTCACGCCCATCCAGCTGGGGCGCGCCATCAGCGGCATCGCCTCCGGCGGCGTCTTCCATCGCCCGCACGTCGTCTTCCCCGATGAGCTGAGCCCGGAGATGCGCCAGAGCATCCTCGATAACTTCCCCGGCTCCGGCGACGCCACGATCCAGGAATCGCCCGCCACATGGGAGACCATCACCGACGGCATGTTCAACACCGTCAACGGTCCTGGTGGAACCGCCTACGCCTCTCACCTCGAGGGTATTGATTTCGGCGGTAAGACGGGCACGGCGCAGGTCGTCAACCACTCCGCCGGCGTCAAGAGTCTCGGCACCGGCGCGGAGCGCGCCAATGCCTGGTTTGTCGGCATCGCGCCCCGCCGCAATCCCGATATCGTCGTGGTCGTCCTCAACGAGCACGGCGGCTGGGGAGCGGAAGCCGCCGCTCCCATCGCCGCCCGCGTCATCGAGGCTTTCGTCAATAAGCAGCGCCGCCAGCACAACAACCTGATGATTGCCCAGGATCAGAAGAAAGTAGACGTCGGCGCGTTGTGGTCGAATCCCGCCGCCCCCGATGCCCTCGGCGGCAAGCCGCTGCCCGCCTCCGTCACCAAAAAGAATCCTGAACTCGCCGACGTCCGCGGCGGCCACCTCGCCGTGCCCTCGACGGCACAGGCTCCCAAAACAGCCTCACCGCAGACCTCCGACAACTAGCCGGGGTGCCCGGGAACCCGCCGCGAAACTGATGCGCTTTCCCATGTCTCCCGCAGTTGGAGACATGGGAAAACGCGGAGCGCCTCCTTCCTTTGTGCGCGTGAACGGCACGCGGTAGGAGCCATGGCCTCAGGCCGGGGGAAATTGCGGGTGCCCCATGTCTCCAGCAGTTGGAGACATGGGAAAGCGCGAAGCGCCGCCTTCCTTTGGTGCCGCGTGAGCGGCACGACGGTAGAAGCCACGGCCTTCAGGCCGTGGAAAATAGCAGGTGCGACAAATCGAGGGGCTTCAGCCCCGGTTCACCTGGCAGGTGCGACCTTCCGGTCCCACACGGCGGCCCCGTTACTGCACCATCTTCTGCAGCAAACTAAATTGCTCCTGAGTTCCGAGCACAACCAGCACATCGTCCGCTTCGATCTTTGAGGTTCCCTTCGGGCGCAGATCGAAAGAGCCATCGGGTTTCCGAACGGCTAACACCAAAACGCCTGAGGTGTTCCTGATGTCCGCTTCCGCGATGCTCTTTCCATGCAGCGGCGAGCCTGCGGGAATGGTGATCTGAAACAGGGTGAAATCGACGAGCCCGCCATGCGTCACTAAGTCAAGAAAGTCGATCGCCACTGGCCGGGTTGCCATCGCCGCCATCCGACGGCCCGAAATGAAATACGGGGAAATCACTCTGTTGGCGCCGGCCATGGTCAGCTTCTTCTCGGTCTCTTTCAGGCCCGCTCTGGCCACGATGTTGAGACTCGTATTCAGCTGCCGCGCTGAGAGCGTGATATAGACGTTGGCTACGTCAGAATCGGAGCAGGCAATCAGGCCCTTGGCGTAATCGATACCGGCCTCCATCAAAATGGCATCGTCGGTCGCGTCGCCAGTAAGAACCGGAACGCCCCTCGCCTCGAGTTCATCAAGAGATTCCTTTTTCTGGTCGATCACAACAAACGGAACACGCGAACTCTCAAAGACGTCCGCAACCTGATGGCCGACTCTGCCAAAGCCGCAGATGATGTAATGGTCCTTCATCTCCTTAATCTTTTTATCCATGCTTTTCCACCTGCGGTAACCCGCCATCTCGCCTTCAACGATGATTTCCATCACTTGTCCGGCGGCATAGATCGCGCTTCCGACACCGCCCACAATAATGAATATGGTGAATATCCTGCCAACGGACGAAAGAGGATGGACTTCCTGGAATCCAACCGTAAAGATCGTTATCACGACCATGTAGACAGAATCGAGGAGAGTCCACTTCTCGATGAGCGTGTATCCCAGGATTCCGGCCACCACAACGATCGCGAGAAGCATCATTGCGGGGAAGAGCCTTCGGAAAGGGTGATTCATAACATGTCCCGGTCCTGCTTCTCGCCACACTCGGGACACGGCCCTCGGTTCAACCGCTTATCCGTATCGAACTCGAGCGCGAGTTCCGGCCGGTTTCGGGGGCTGATGCGCTCCATGCCGGGATAGTACCAGCCAGGTGGGCGAATCGTCGGCGGTACCAAAGGCACGAGGTATCTCTCGCCTCTTCATCCGCGGGTGCACACACAACATCCATCGAATTCCGTGACCCATTGCGGGTCCCGGCACCCAACGAATGCCCCTACTCCTCGCGAAGAGCAACCATCGGATCCACACTGCTCGCCCGCCACGCAGGGACAACCGTAGCGGCGAAGGCAACCCCGGCCAGCAATGCGGGCACCGCCAGAAATGTCACCACGTCTGTCGCGCTTACGCTAAACAGCAGGCTCGCGACCACGCGCGTCAGGACGAACGCGCCGCCGACCCCTGCAACAATGCCGATAAGCGCCAGCAGCATCCCCTGCTTCACGACCAGAGCCAGAATCGTGTCCCGCCCCGCTCCCAGGGCCACCAGAATCCCGATATCGCGTGTGCTCTGGGTGACCAGATACGACATCACCCCGTAGAGGCCCACAGCGGCCAGCAGCAGCGCGAAAGTCGAAAATGCCCCCAGCATGGTGGTCGAGAAACGCTGCCGCGCCAGCGAATCGTACAGGCGCTCCTGCATCGTCCGCACCCCATACACCACTGCGGTCGGATCGACGGCGTGGATCTCCCGAGTCATCGCGCTGGACAATCCCGCTTCATCGGAGCTGGTACGCGCCACCAGAAAAGTCCCGCGGCTCGGATCCTGCAGTACGGGAAAATAGGTGGCGATTTTGCCGTCGGTCTCGAGACCGTATTGTTTGACGACTCCCACCACGCCCACGATCGTCATCGGCTTTTTCGGATCGAACCAGAGATGCTTTCCGACGGCGTCTCCGTGCGGCCAGAATCGCTGCGCAAATTTTGCGTCGATGAGCACGACCTGCGGCGAACCCGGGCCATCCTGGTCAGTGAAAAACCGGCCCGCCACCAGCGGGATCTCCATCGTCCGGAAATAATCCGTGCTGGCCGTGCGCATATCCACCTGCAGTTCATGCCCCGCCGGTGGCGTATAGCCCTCCACGTGGATTCCACCCCATCCCACCGTGCCCGTCAGCGGCAGCGCCGATACTGTGCCTTCGGCCACTACTCCCGGCAGGTGGGCGATGCGTGCTTCCACGTCACGGTAGAAGCCTGCGAGGACGGCTTCGTTGTGGTACTTGCTGTCGCTGACCACCATTTGCATGGTCATCACGTGCTCAGTGGTGAACCCTGGAGGCACCCTCTCCAGGCGGATGAAGCTGCGAACCAGCAGTCCGGCGCCGACCAGCAGAATCAGCGAGAGAGCAATTTCCGAAACTACGAGCATTCCCCGCAGATGATGGCGCCTCATGTATAGCCCGCCCTCGGCCTGCCCGCTGCGCCCGCCCGCCTTCAGCGATGCATTCGGATCCAGCTTCACTACCCGCCAGATCGGCGCTAAACCAAAGAGCACCCCGGTCGCGAGCGACAGGCCGAAGGTAAAGGCCAGAACCGCGCCGTTGATTCCAATCTCATCGAGCCGCGGAATATTGCCGGGATTCATCGTGCGTACGACCCAAAGGCTGGCGCGCGCCACCAGCAGACCGGCGGCTCCTCCCAGCACTCCCAGGAGAATGCTCTCCGTGAGCAGTTGCCGCGTCAGCCGTTTCCAGTCGGCCCCCAGAGCCGTGCGGATAGCGACTTCCTTTTCCCGGCTCGCGGCGCGGGCCAGCAGCAGGTTGGCGACGTTGGCGCACGCGATCAGCAACACCAGCCCGACGGAGCCAAGCATCACCAGCAGCGGACGGCGTACGTCGCCGACCACCTGCTGCTGCAGACCCACCACATCCATGCCGAAGCTGGCGTCGCGCTTGTCTTTTTCGCGGATGCGGCTGGCGATCACGTCGATATCTGCCTGCGCCTGTTGCACGGAAACGCCGGGCTTCAGCCGCACCAGGATGTTGTAGTTTTCATCGCCTCGGCGTTGCTCTGCGTCTGCTGCCAAAGGCAACGGCAGAAACATGTCGATCTTCTCCATCGGCCCTTCCGACGGCAGCACTTCGGCGTTCACTGAAAACCCATGCCGCAGAACGCCGGCCACCGTGAAGGTTTTCCCGTTGAGCGTGATGCTTCTGCCCACGATTCCCGGGTCTGAGTTGAACAGGCGCTGCCATGCGCCATGGCTCAGGATGGCGACCGCCGGCTGGCCGGGTTTGTCTTCCTCGGGCAACAGCGTGCGCCCCAGCAGAGGCTTCGCCCCGAGCATCGACAGCAGGCTCGACTGCGCGCTCAGCACGTCAACCAGCTCCGGCTGTTCCCGCCCCGTCAGCGTAAAGGTGCGGCTCTGCGCAAGCGCCATCGCATCGAACGAATGGTTCTCACGCTGAAGGTCGATGTACTGGCCGGGAGACGGCCAGTCGCGCAGGATCCCGATGGCGGGCGAATGCAGCCACACCGAGGCCAGCCGGTCCGCATGCGGATAGGGAAGCGGACGCAGCAGCAGCGCGTCGACGACGCTGAAGATGGCGGAATTGGCGCCGATTCCGATCCCCAGCGACGCCAGAATCACCACCGACATCACCGCGTTCCGGCGCAGCATGCGCACCGCGTAACGGACGTCCTGGAACCAGAGGTTCATTGCTCCTCCTGCATCGGATAGACATCATAGGACACCCATTCAAGAGAATGTGCGGTATGTGACGAACTGCTCCGGGCCCCATACTGCACTCCGCCCCCGCACTACGACAACACCTTCTGCGCCAGGATGAACCGCTCGAACGCCCCGGCTGGGCCCGTGGGTACTGGCCCGAACGCGCGGATGAGCGAGAAGTCCCGCCGAATCTCCAGCCCTTCCACGGGAATCACCCGCACCGTGCCAAGACGAACCTCCTTCCGGATCGCCCACTCAGACACGAACCCCGCGCCGAGTCCCTCCTCCACCGCCGAGATGATGGCGACTATCGAGTCCAGCTCCATGGCGATGCGCAGATCGCGCCAGCGCAGACCTGCGCGGCGCAGCGCCAGCTCCACTACGCGGCGCGAGCCCGATCCGCGTTCGCGCATGATGAGCGGCACCTCAGTCAGCGCGCGCACCGCCACCACCGCCTTCTGCGGCCACGCTGAGCGCCGTCCCACGATCAGCACCATGCGATCCTCGAGCACCGCCTGGCGAAACACATCGCGGCTCGACACCGGACCCTCGATCAGCCCCAGATCAATCTCGCCCCGGCCGAGCGCGGCGACGATGTTCTCCGTGTTCGCGCTTTTAACAGAAAACTCGATGCGCGGATGCTGCTCGAGAAACGCGCCGAGCAGCCGCGGGAGCACATATTGCGTTACGGTCATCGACGCGCCGATGCGCAGCTCGCCGGCTGTCTCGCCGCGCGTGCGCTCGAGTGCAGCCTGCGCTTCCGCTGCGAGCCGCGCGCCTTTGCGGGCGTAGCCGAGCAGCACGGTTCCCGCGTTCGTCAGCGCGATGCGCCCCTTGCCGCGATCGAAGAGCACCACGCCCAGCTCTTCTTCAAGCGCGTGGATCTGCTGGCTCACCGCGGGCTGGCTCAGATGCAGTCTTTCCGCGGCGCGGCGAAAGCTGGCTTCTTCGGCGACGGTTCGAAACACCCGGAGCCGGAAATTTTCAACCATGGCGTGCGCTCTTACTCTACTGGTTCGCGCGAGGCGCCGCCCAGCGCGAGCCAGTCCGCACTACGTTTTCACGCCCCTATAATCGAGCTTTGGACACCCAACCCACCCAGCAGAAACCGAAGCCGGCAGCATCGGGCGGCCACGCCGCAGTCGTGGCTATGGGAATTTTGCTGAGCAAGCTGGTCGGGCTGGTGCGCGACCGGCTGATCGCGCACTATTTCGGAACATCCGATGTCGCCGGGGCCTGGCGCGCGGGTTTCCGCATTCCCAACTTCCTGCAGAACCTCTTCGGCGAGGGCGTCCTCTCGGCTTCGTTTATCCCTGTCTATGCGCGGCTGAATGCCGAAAATCGCCATGAGGAAGCCTCGCAGCTGGCAGAGGCGGTCTTTGCGCTGCTGCTGCTGGTTACCACCCTGCTCGTAGTGGTCGGTGTTTTTGCGACGCCCTGGCTCATCGAGCTGATCGCCCCCGGATTCCACGGCGAAATACGGCAGCTGACCATCCGGATTGTGCAGATCCTTTTCCCCGGTGCGGCAGTGCTGGTTCTTTCCGCATGGTGTTTGGGGATCCTGAACAGCCACCGGAAGTTTTTCCTCTCCTACGCGGCGCCCGTGGTGTGGAACATCGCGATGATCGCCACCTTGCTGTGGGGTGGCCGTCACCACGGCGAGTCCCAGCTCGTGATCCTGCTGGCCATCGGATCGGTCTTCGGCAGCGTGCTGCAGTTCTGCGTGCAGCTGCCCACCGTCCTGCGTTTCCTGTGGCCGCTGCGCATGCACCTGAGCTTCAGCAACGAGCACGTGCGCACCGTCACGCACAATTTCTTCCCGGTATTTGTGGCTCGCGGAGTGGTGCAGATCAGCGCATACGTGGATTCCTGGCTGGGCAGCTTTCTGGGCGGCGCGGCCGTCGCTGCTTTGGGCTACGCGCAAACGCTCTATACGCTTCCGGTGAGCTTGTTCGGCATGTCGGTCTCCGCGGCGGAGCTGCCGGCGATGTCCAGCGCGCTGGGCTCGGCCGAGCAGATCGCCGCCGACCTTCGCCGGCGTCTGCAGTACGGACTCCAGCAAATCGCTTTCTTCGTCATCCCGTCGGCGATGGGATTCGTCGTGCTCGGCGACGTCATCGTCGGCTTCATTTACCGCTCCGGACATTTCCAGCATGCCGACGTGATCTTCGTCTGGGCGGTGCTCGCCGGATCGTCGGTTGGCCTGCTCGCGTCCACTTCGGGACGGCTGTATTCATCCGCGTTCTACGCGCTGCGCGATACGCGCACGCCGCTCAAGTTCGCAGTGTTTCGGGTAATCCTGACCTTTGGGCTGGGATATGTGTTTGCCCTGCCGCTGCCGCGAATGCTCGGCCTCGACCAGCGCTGGGGCACAGCCGGGCTCACGCTCTCGGCAGGCATTGCGGGCTGGCTGGAGTTCCTGCTGCTGCGCCGTGCGATGAACGGCAGGATCGGGGCAGTGCCGTCCGGAGCCTCTCGGATCGCAAAGCTGTGGGCCGTGGCGCTGCTGGCCGCGGCCATCGGCTACGGGATCAAGCGCGTGCTGCCGATCCCGGCAGCGTTCCCGCACCGTGCGCTGGTCGTGGGCCCCTGCGTGCTGATTCCGTATTCGCTGGTCTATCTCGGGATGACCCAATGGATGGGCATCGCCAGCATGGGCGCGATCACAAGAATGCTGCGCCGAGGAAGGTAATTCCGCCTTTCCACTCAGGCCGTCCGCGCGACTCCTTCATCTCAGAGGCCCAAAAATACTCGCAGTGCATCGCTGATTGCGATCAGCGTGGCCTTGTCAACAGAGCCGATCCTTTCGCCAAGCTTTTCTCTGGGAACCGTGATCGTCTTGTCGACCATCACCTGCGAACGCTTCCTCAGGCCGGTAGATTGAGCGGCTTCGATCATCACACGAAACAGCGGAGCCTCATGCAACTCGCTGGTGAGTGGCAGCACGGTCACCGAAGGATGCAAATCGAAGGCGTTGTCCTGAATGATGAGCGCGGGCCTTGGCTTGCCATAATCGCCGGAGAGGGCGACGGTGACGAGGTCGCCGCGCCTCACTTCCAGCCCTCAGTGTCCCTGGCGTGGTCGGCCCATTCCAGAACATCCTTTTCTTCCTGCGAGCCGGCGACGAGCCGCGACTGGCGCCTCGCTTCCGCAACAAATGCGCGGCGCTTCCTGTCGCGGACGTAGTTCCGCATCAGATCACGCAAAACATCCGCAACCGGCCGCCGCTCTCGTTCCGCCGCGGCGATGAAGTCCGCCTTGAGCTGCGATTCGACGCGAAAATTGAGGGTTTCGCTATTGTGAGGACGCCCGGGCATGGAGTCTTGTCTCGTAAAACTACTGTAGCACAATATTGTGCTACACGTCGTGCTACAGAAGCGCACCCGGCAAGCACGACAGTTCTCATTAGCTCGATTGAAAACACGAAAGGCTCTCGCATCTCCCGGACCGGCCAGTTCGTCCGGAGAATGCGAGAGCCTTTGCGATGCGAAGAAACTAAACCTGGGCGCCCACCGGTTCAGGCTTGCTGGCGTTCTGTTTCGCGTCGTTCTTCTCGCCGGCACCGGGCTTGCGAATATCGATGCCGCCCTTGAAGAACGCGCCGTCCTCGATCGAGATGCGCTGCGCCGTCACGTCGCCCGTCAGCGAGCCTTCGCTGCGGATATCGACGCGGTCGCTGGCCGTCACATTGCCGCGCACCTTGCCGAGCACGACAATCTCGCGCGCGGAAATGTTCGCCGCCACCTGGCCGTTGCGGCCGACCGTCACGCGATTGCCGGAAAGGTTGATCGAGCCTTCCACCTTGCCGTCGATGTACAGCGATTCCGAACCGGTGACCTCGCCCTTGATGATCAGGCTCTTGCCGATCGTTGCCTGCTCGCCGGCGGAGGCGCTGGGCGTCGGCGCGGGAGCGGGGCGCGAGGACGCGTCGAAGCTGGGGGTAGCCGGCGTCGCCGGACGCGCGGGCTCAGGGTTCTGCGGGTTGTTGCCGACTCCGGGCTGATTGGGTTTCCACATGGTTACAAGTTCCTTCCTTCAAAGAAATATCGATTGAAATGGGCGCCCTGCAACTGGCATGCCGGAATCGCTCGCCCGGGTCCATGCAGAACTCGATTAACGCCGACCCGTCCCTCCGGAGGAAGTTCCCTCCTCCGCGCTGCCGCCGTTACCCGCATCATAAACATCTTCGTGGAAAATGACACCACCTTTGCGGGACGCGACTGCGGGAACTGCGGATAACCCGGACCCTTCGGTGGAAAAGCTGGGGAAATTCACGCGAACTGCATCAAAAGTGGGTCGCTTTGCGCGGGTCCATAGCGCTACGGTAATGGCCCACGCGTTTTGGCTGGAGCATCATTGCAATCGGAGGAAAAGCCATGGTGAAGTTTGCGTTGTACGGAACGCTAAAACCGAAGCCGGGCAAAGAGGCCGAAGTCGAGGCCTTCCTGCGCCAGGGCGCGGAGCTCGCGCGCAAAGAATCGGGCACGGTGACCTGGTATGCGATCCGCGAAGACGACGGGCAGTACGGCATCTTCGACACCTTTAACGATGAGGCCGGACGCGAAGCGCACCTGAACGGCGAGATCGCGAAGGCGCTCATGGCCAAGGCGAATGAGTTGCTGCGCGAACCGCCGAAGATTCACAAGATCGCAGTGATTGCGAACAAGTAAGGGCCCTGCCGCAGGCGCCGCGCCTATACCCTGCACGCTAAACCCTATACCCTGCCCTTATGAACGACCGCGAACTGCTGCGGCACATCGCGCGCCTTCCCGGCGGCAAGGCCGGGTACAAGCAACTGGTGCGCGAGTTAGGCCTGGGTGGCGGACAGGAACGGCGCGAGCTGCGTGAGCAACTGGGCCGCCTGACCGGCACGCGCCAGCTGTCGCAGATCGATGGGCAGCACTGGTCGATTCCGCAGGCCGCCACTGTGCCCGATCAGCGGCAAAGCGGCGGGCGCAAGCAGGTGCAAGCGGAGCGTGGCGATCTTCGACGCGACAATCTGGTTGCGGGCCGGCTCGATCTGCACCGCGACGGCTACGGTTTCGTCCGGCCCAATCCGCCGGCTGCCGGTGCGCCTGCTCCGGTGGACGAAGACGTCTTCATCCCTCCCGGCGAAATGGGCGGAGCGATGCAGGGCGACCAGGTTCTCGTCGAATTAGCTCCGCCCCGGTTCGAGCGCGGACAGCAGAAGCGTTCCGGCCGCATCCTGCGCGTGCTCACGCGCCGCAACCCCACCGTCGTCGGCATTTTCCACTACGCGCGCGGCGAGCACGAGCGCGGAAACATCGTGCTCCCCTTCGACGAGCGCATGCGCCAGCCCATCGTGATTCCCTTCGGCCTGGAAGTGCCTGAGGTGGTTGAGGAGCTATCGCCGCATCGCGTTCTGGGCGAAGAAGCGCGCGCGGCGCAGCAGCATGACAACCTCGAAGGTCTGGTCGTCGATGTGGAGATCACCGACTGGCCCACGCCCACGCGTCCCGCCCGCGGCCGCGTGCTCGAAGTGCTGGGCGCCGAAGACGAGTTCGGCGTCGACGTGGAGATGGTCATCCGCAAGCACCAGCTGCCGCGCATCTTTCCCGAAGCGGTGCTGCAGCAAGCGCGCGAGGTGGCGCATTTCGACGAGAGCGTCGCCGCCCAGCGCAGAGACTTTCGCGCGCTGCCCATCGTCACCATTGACGGGGAATCGGCACGCGACTTTGACGACGCCGTGCTGGTGAGGCGAAACCACGACGGCACCTGGGAGCTGCAGGTCCACATCGCCGACGTGGCGCAGTACGTTCGCCCCGGAACGCCGCTCGATTTGGAAGCGCGGTTGCGCGGCACCTCCGTCTACTTCCCCGATCGCGCGATCCCCATGCTGCCCCAGGAGCTTTCGACCGACATCTGCAGCCTGCGGCCCGATGAGGAGCGGCTGGTGCTCTCCTGCCTCATGCAGATCGACGCCCAGGGCGACATTCTCAACTACGAAATCTGCGACGGCGTCATCCGCTCAGCGCAGCGTATGACCTACACGCAGGTGCATGGCATCCTCGATGGTGATGCGGCGCTGCGGGCGCACTTCGCGCCTCTGGTGCCGGAGTTCGAGCGCATGCTCGAACTGGCGCAAATCCTCAACCGCAAGCGCGACCGGCGCGGCTCCATCGACTTCGACTTGCCAGAGCCGCTGATCGAGTTCGACGAGTTCGGCGCCATGAAGTCGGTCACGCGCGCGGAGCGCAACTGGGCGCACCGCCTCATCGAGGAGTTCATGCTCTCCGCCAACGAGTGCGTCGCGTCCTGGCTCCAGAACCTCGCCGTGCCGTCGCTCTATCGCATTCACGAAAAGCCGGAGCCGCGCCGCGTCGTCGAGTTCGAGGAGATCGCCGCTGCCTTCGGCTATTCGCTCGGCATCGGCAGTCTGCCCGTGAAGACCTTCCGCATGAAAAGTGAGCGCCGCGAGCAGCGCTCCCGCCACGAGCGGGGCCGCGGCGGGCCCGCCCCCGGCGGCTATGAAGTGCCGGACGACATTGCCATCACACCGCGCATGTACCAGAAGCTCACCGAAAAAATCGCCGGCAAGCCCGAGGAGCGCATCCTCTCCTACCTCATGCTTCGCTCCCTGCGCCAGGCGCGCTACAGCGAGAAAAATGAGGGGCACTTCGCTCTCGCCGCACCCTGCTACACCCACTTCACCTCGCCCATCCGTCGCTATCCCGACCTGATCGTGCACCGCATCACGAAGGCCCTGCTCGAGGCCGGCGTCGATGGCCATGGCGTTCTCGCCGCACACGAGCCACAAGCGAAAGGGTCGTCGCCCTGGTCCGGCGACTTGCCCGGGGAATCGCGTTTCACGCCTGCGACTCACGCCAGGCGCAATGAGCAGGCGCAGTCCCCCTGGGAGCCCATCAGCGAAGACGAGCTGCGCGCCATCGCCCAGGAATCGAGCGAAAGCGAACGCCGCGCTGCCGATGCGGAGCGCGAGCTGGTCGAATGGAAGAAGATCAAGTTCATGCGCGACCGCGTTGGCGAGGACTTCAGCGGCATGATCCTGAACGCGACGAAATTCGGCCTCTTCGTCGAGCTGGAAGATCTCTTCGTCGAAGGCCTCGTGCCCCTGCAAACGCTCGGGCAGTTCGACGGCGACCGCTACACGTACCGCGAAAACACCCGGCAGATCATCGGCGACCGCTCCGGCCGGATGTTCTCCGTCGGCGATCGGGTTCGCGTCGTCCTCGACCGCGTCGACGCTGTCGAGAAGCGCCTGCAGTTCTCGATCCTGGAAGACGAAGCATCGCCACGGCAGCGCAGGCCCGCTCCAGCAAAGAAGAAGAACAAACACGAAGAGCCGCGCGCCGGCCGCCCGAAGAAGAAGAGCACGCGCTACCGCATACCCAATCTGAAGAAGCTGCCGAAGAAGAAGGGGAAGCGCGGCCGGTAGCCGAAACGCTGGTAAGATCTCCTCGAGGCTTACCGGAAGCACCCGGTCCGCGGAAATGGGCTCAGCCCACCGGCGCATCGACTGAATCCGATCAACCTGACTTCCTGCCCGAAGCGTGCGGACCACGGGCGCATTCACGGAGGGAAGGTTATGCCTACAGTATCCCGGCGCCTGCCTGCGCGCCCCCATCTCGACGTCCCAAAGCGAGAAGCGCGCGAGCTTCTCGAAGCCTGCCGACAGGGCCACGCGGACGCCCTCGACCGCATCCGCCGCCGCCATCCAAAATTCAAAGACACGCCCGATGACGCGGCAATCACCGCGCACTTCAAACTAAGCGACGCGCAGCTCACCATCGCCCGCGAATACGCCTTCACCACCTGGGCGGAGCTGAAACAGCGCATCGCCGCGGAAACCCCGGCGAGGGCGCTGCGCGATGCAATCTGGGCCGATGACCGCCCCGCCGCCATCGCGCTGCTGCGTGCCAACCCCGAGTTGCTGCACCTGCCAGTGCTCAGCGGCAACTGGGGACCGCCCATGAGCCACGCCGCCAATCTTGGCCGGCTCGAAATCGTCCAGGCCTGTGCCCAGCTTGGCGCGCGCGATTATCAGCACGCCTTCGACCGGGCCATCCTGCAGGGAAAGCTCGACTGCGCGCGCTGGCTGCACGAGCACGGCGCAAAGCTCGAGCCCGGCATCATCATGGGAGCCTGCGAGACCCTCAATGCAGAGGGCATTCGTTTCCTCGCCGACCTGCACGCGCCCTTCACGGATGCTCATGGCAATCGCCTCGCCCCGCTGGCCCTCGCGCTCGAAACCTACAGCCGCAACCCCGCCGGCAAGCACGCCATTCTGGAGCTCTTCGCCGCTCGCGGATACGACCTGCCAAACACACCCATCATGGCTTTCCATCGCGGAGACATTTCCCAGCTCGAGCGGCATCTGCGCCGCGATCCGCACCTGCCCGACCGCCGATTCACGTTGCGCGAAATCTATCCGCAAGAGTGCGGCTGCGGCGCAAATGGCAACGCAGGCATGCACTGGACGCCCATCAACGGCGGCACGCTCCTGCACCTCGCCATCGACTTCCGCGAGCGTGAGATCTTCGACTGGCTGCTCGCGCACGGCGCCGACGTCAATGCCCGCGCGACCACTGATACCGACGGCTACGGCGGGCACACTCCCCTATTCAACGCCGTTGTCTGCGGCCCCTGGCATGACCTTGGAATGACAGCCTCTCTGCTGGAGCACGGCGCCGCCAAAGAGACTCGCGCCAGCCTGCGGAAGTTCCTCGACTGGATCGCCAATCCACACTGGCATGAAGCGCGCAACATCACCGCAGCCGAGTGGGGCCGCAGCTTTCCCGAGCAGAAATGGATCAACAACGAAGCCCTGCAGCTTCTCGAAGGAGCCGGCCCTACTCCGCCAGCCTGAAGATCCGCACCTGCACCAGCTTCGCGATGGTCAGGTCCTTGAACCCGCGGTCCTGCATGCGGCGAATGAAATCCGGCGTGACGTGAAAGATCCGCATCTGGATCAGCTCGTCAGCCGTCGGCTGATACCCGAGCGCCCGCACCTGCTTCACCTCATCGGCATTCACGCCGTGCACGCGAAACGCGATCAGCTTGTCCGCCTCCAGATGCGGATACCCGAGCGCGTCCATCGAGTGCACGAACTCCGGCGTGATGCGGAAGATGCGCAGCGCGATGACATTGCCGCTGTCCATGTCCCTCACCCCGGCGGACTGCAGCGCCTGCACCCACGCCGTCTCGATGTGGAACATGGTGTACGCCTGCAGCTTCTCCGAATCGAAGTCACTGATGCCCAGCCGTTGCATGCGCCCGACGAACTCCGGGTTGGGCGTGAATGTATAGTCGCCCCGCAGCGCGGACTCGTGCACCGTACCCGAGCAGCCGAGCGTCCCCGCCTCTGCGGTCATGGTCGCGTCGAGATGCGCGCCCTCGCGCCCGAGATCGCTGAGCGTAAATCCGGTCCACCCCGCGAGCGGCACGTCGCTGTCGGCGGTACCGCAATGGCCGCCGCCCTCGCACGGAACCCTCTCCAGGTTCAGCCGGACCTTATCGGCGTGCTCGCTCGCGGTGATGGAGCATGTCCCATGCAGCGGCTCCAGCTTCTCCTGCGCGGAAACCAGTGTGGCGGCGGCAAACATCGCGGCGACAACAAAGACACGACGAGTCATACGATCTCCTCCGATCATTGAGTGCACGGCGTTTTGGGGAATCGGCCCGGAGCTGGCAGCGGGCAGCTAACCGCTAGCCGCTGCTTCTTATTTCCGCGTATCGTCCGCCTCGTCCATGATCCCCGAGATGCGCAGCTGCACCAGCTTATGAATGCTCAGGTCCGTAAACCCGTGCTGCTTTGCCGAGGCAATGAACTTGTCGTCGATGTGGAACACGCGCAGCTGGATCAGGTCATTCACCGTGGCGTCCGGAAACTGCGCTTTCACCGCTTTCGCAAACTCCGGCGTCACGTCCTGCACGCGCAGCGCAACCAGTTTGTCCGAGGGAATCGGTGCGAAGCCCGCAGCCTTCATCCCATCCACGAATTCGGGCGTCACGTTGAAGATGCGCGCCGCAATCAGCCCGTGGAATCCGTGCACCTCGATCCCCTGCTGATGCAGCTTCTCGGCTACCTCCGGCGTCACTCCCTGAATTTTGCAGGCGATCAGCTCGTCGGCCGTCGGCGTGCCGAATCCCAGCTTCGCCATTGCCTGCGCGTACTCCGGCGTAACTCCCTGGATCTTCATCCCGATGTACTTCTCGGCGCCCACATCGTAGCCCGCCGAGCGCATCGCCTGGATATACTCCGGCGTCACTCCCTGAACCTTCAGGCCGATCAGCTTGTTCGCGGAAAGCTTCGCGTTGAACACTTTGTTCATCTGCGCCGCGTACTCGGGCGTGATCCCCTGCACCTTCATCGCGACGTATTTATCCATATCCACGTCGTACCCGGCCGCGCGCATGCGGTCGATGTAGTCGGTGTGGCCCGTCTCCGGCTGAGCGCCGGCGTTCTGGCCTGCTTCCGGTTCAGGAGCGGGGGAGGGTGACGCTTCAGGCGCCGGCGCCGGTTTGCTCGGAGCCGGCGGCGCAGTCGCGGGCGGAGCCGCAGCTTGCGGCGCAGTTTCGGCCTGTTCCGCCGGTTCCATCACTTTCACCAGCAGCGGCTTCACATGATGCACAGCCGGAGCAATCACCTTCGCCGCAGCCCGCGGAGCTTCGCGGAAGCTCGCAAACACCCGCGGCAGCGGACACAGGAAGAGCAGCACGCCCACGCAGATCGCCGTTATCGACACGGGCCGGAACGGCCGCGCGTCTTCTGCGGCTCCAAGAATGCGCAGGATCCGCGCACGCAGTCCCGACCGCGAATGTCCGTCCAGCGCCATGGCAAAGTTCAAGCCCGCGTTGCGCTCTTCTTCCAGCCGCACCAGCGCGCTGGCATAAATCGACGGATCGGAGCAGCGCGCCACCACCGCATCGTCGCAGCAAAATTCGCGCTCCTGCCGCACGCGGCGGCTCACGTACCACACTGCCGGATGGAAGAAGAACAGCGTCTCAACCACCGTCTGCAGCAGGTTCCAGAAATAGTCCGCGCGGCGGATGTGCGCCAGCTCATGCGCAAGCACCACCTCCAGCTGCTCCGGCGAGAGCGCCGTCAGCGCCGTTACGGGCAGCAGGATCCACGGCTTCAGCACGCCCGCCGTCAGCGGATTGATGATCCGCCGCGACAGCCGCAGATCGATCATCCGCCCGATGCCCATCTGCCGCCGCAGCACGTCCAGGTGCAGCCGCAGCGTGTGTGGCGCCTGCTCCAGCGTGAAGAGTCGCAGCCGCCGCAGCAGCCACCATCCGCCCAGCGCGCGCAGAGAGAAGAAGAAGACCCCCGCGAGCCACACAGCATCCAGCCACGGCAGCGCCGTTTGCAGCACTGCGCGAACGCTGCGCGGCACGGCTGTCGCGGCGCCCGTGTCCATCGCATCCCACGGAGCCAAACTCAGGATGTCGTTGCCGAATCCAGTCGTCGCCTGCGCCACCGCCAGGTGCGGCGCCGGCTGTGTCGCCGCGCCTTCTTCATAGGCCAGCGTGGCAATGGCCGCCGCCGGCATCGCCAGCAGCGCTGTCAGCGCCAGCGCATAGCGGACTCCGGCTCCCCGCCGTGCGCACAGCCGGTCGGCGATCCAGTACACAACGAACAGGGCGGCGCCCTGCCAGAGGAAGTGAAGGAGTGTCCAGCCCAGGGCTTGCCAGGTTTGTGTCATGGCTGTTTCCTCTTTAGCTCGATCAGGTGACGGAGTTCTTCCAGTTCCCTGTCGGAAACCGGCTGCGTGCTCAGCGCGTGAATCGCGAGGGCGGCGGCCGATCCCGAAAAAAGCCGCTCGCTCATCTCGCGAACGAGCTGGCTCTGCGTATCCTGCTGGGTGCCGACGGGCCGGTAGACGTGGGCCTTGCCCGACTCCTCGCGCTCGACCAGTCCCTTTTCGGTCATGATCTGCAGCAGCTTGAGCACGGACGTGTAGCCGATAGCCCGTTTGACGGCGATAGCCTGATGAAGGTTACGCACCGTCGCCGGTCCCTTCTCCCAAAGCATGTTCAGCAGCTCCAGTTCAGCTTCAGTCGGACGCGGGAGCTGGGGACGTTTGCGCATCATGGGGAGGACTGTATACGAAACCATTCGTACTTGTCAACGAAGACTTTCGTAGATTGTGAAATCACCCGCAGAACCTTTGCTGTCTGTGCCGGGGAGCGACCACTCATCAGCGCGTGATCGCAGACGAATTGTCCCTGACTGCCGCACCGTCAGGACTCAGAATAACTTTGTCATCCTGAGCGAGCCTTCCGAACTGTTGCGCCCCGATGTTAGGCGCAACAACAACTTCAGGCGCGAGTCGAAGGACCTGCGGTTCGTTTTGTATGAGCGAATATGGGTGCCCAATCTTGTCGTACGTCTTTCGAACAACAACGTGGGTGTGCCGCGGAGCGGCACTGCGGTAGAAGCCACTGGCTTCAGCCCGTGGAATAACCAGCCAGAAAAGCCGTGGGCTTCAGCCCCGGACGCGCTTCAGGCAGGTGCGACCTTCAGGTCGCACACTGACGAATTCTGCCACTAACGCTTTACCCGCCTGGGCTCACGTGCTGTTCCACGCACCCAACCTACGGCCCCGCGACACCCGTCGCCCGCGTCGCCTCCCACGTTCCATTCATCCCTTCGGTCTCGAAAGTTCCCGCAAGCTTCCCGTCTCGCATCTCGCCCGCCAGCGCGATCGCGTCGTGTTGTTCGAAGACACAGATCCCGCTCAGCTTCTGGTACATCCACGCCCCACCGCTCAGGATGCCGCGGCCGGTGTGCGCGCTCTCCACCGTCCCGCTCAGCTTCTCTCCCTGCGCGTGAAACGCCATCTGGCCGGATACCGTCTGCCCCTGCACGGTGAACGTGACCGTCCAGTTGCCGTCAATGGAATCCGTTGCCGCGCCCTGCGCCAGTGCCGCCACCGACCAGCACAACACCGCGCCCGCCATCGCTACCGCTCGCATCATCCTGCTTCTCTTCACGAAATCCCCCTGCGTGAAAGGAAGCATTCCCGGCCATCCTCGCATGCGTCAAGGCAAATCCAGCGCGCATCG
>DASYYN010000091.1:0-5994 GCA_035933815.1 Acidobacteriaceae bacterium | reverse complement strand
TCCGGCAAAGGCCAAGACCATGAAGGTCGACAAGCTGAACATCGACGAAGCGACCTTCGAGAAAATGCACGCCGCCGATCGCATGGCGCACGACAAGCTCAGCGAAGGCATCGACGGATTCAGCAAAGCGCTCGCCCAGCTCGAGCAGCTGCTGGCGAAACGGCTCAGCGAACTGGAATCGTCGAAAGCCGTCGCGGCACGCTAACCTTACCTTCGAGCAAACCTGCGCAGGCAGCCTTCGGGCTGCCTGTTTTCTTTGCCGCGATAGCGGACACGATGGCAGCTTGACATCCTGGCAGAAAAACGCTGAATGTTGTCCTTTGCGCCGCCATGGCCGTTGCTATGCTGTTCCTCAAACGTCCATCGCGCGCGGAGGTGAAAGATGCAGCGCAGAGAATTTCTGGGAGGATCAGCCTTTCTCGGTTTGCTGGCCGGATGTTCCTCAATGGCCCATCCGGTAGCCGCCCTCTCCGGCTCCAGTTCGCAGAAACCCGCCGAAACTGGCAATGCCGTGGTGAACAATCCGCTTACGCCACCAGCCCATGGCAAGATTCCGGTCGCATTTGTCGTCTCTCGTGGGACAGTGATGATCGACCTCGCCGGACCCTGGGAAGTATTCAACAACGTGATGATTATGTCTCGCGGCTCCAGCATGGATGACCAAATGCCATTCCAGACGTACACGGTTGCAGAGAGCAGGCAAGCAGTTACTTTGGGCGGCATCAGGATCATTCCGGATTACGACTTTGGCAATGTCCCCACGCCGAAGATCGTCGTAATCCCCGCTCAGGGCGGACAAAGCGAGGCGATGCTGAACTGGATTCGCAAAGCGACGAAAACCACAGATGTGACCATGTCCGTTTGCACCGGAGCATTCGTGCTGGCCAGTACGGGCCTCCTCGCGGGCAAGCCGGCGACCACGCACCACGACGCGTATAAAAGCTTCGGGGCGCAGTTTCCCGATATCAAAGTCCAGCGCGGAGCGCGCTTCGTCGAGGTCGGCAATATCGCCACCTCTGGCGGGCTAACCTCCGGAATCGACCTCGCCCTCCACGTCGTGGAACGATACTTCGGCCGCAAGGCCGCCGAAGACACGGCATACGATCTGGAATACCAGGGAACCGGCTGGACCAACCCCGCCAGCAACGCGGTCTACCTTCAGGCATCTGTGCCGAGCGACGGCCATCAGCTGTGCCCGGTCTGCGACATGGACGTTGATCCGGTGACCGCACCGAAGTCTGTCTATCAGGGGAGGACGTATTATTTCTGCTCGCAGGACCACAAGCACCTCTTCGATGCCGCACCGGCGAAATGGATCTAATGGCAGGGAACGCATGGTCGCAGCGGCTGTGCCGCGCCGGATCCTGCTTCTGGCAGGCCCCGACAGCCAGATTCTTGACATCGTCGGTCCGTTCCAGGTGTTCACACGGGCGGCGGAGCTTCTTGCGCGCAGCCATCCGAACGAGCCGCCTCTGTATTCGATCGAGGTGGTGACCACGGAACCCGGCATGCTGCTGACGAGTTGCGGCCTGCGCCTGCAGGCGCACTGCACGTATCAGCAGGTGCGCGGCTCCGCGGACACCCTGCTTATCGTCGGCGGAAGCTGCGTCGAAGCGGGCAGGGAAGACGCCGCAGTCGTGGAGTGGTTGCAGAACGTGGGTTCACGCTTGCGGCGTGTCGGCTCCATTTGCACGGGCGCGTTTCTGCTGGCGCGGGCCGGGTTGCTAAATGGCCGCCGCGCCACTACTCACTGGAAGTATTGCGATCTGCTGGCGCGGCAATATCCGGCAGTGAAGGTCGAACCCGATCCCATCTTCGTGCGTGACGGAAACGTGTACACCTCCGCGGGCGTGACCGCCGGCATGGACATGGCTTTGGCGCTTGTGGAAGAAGATGCAGGCTCGGAGCTGGCATTGCAGGTCGCACGCGAGTTGGTGCTCTATCTCCGCCGCCCGGGAGGTCAGTCACAGTTCAGCGCTGCGCTCAAACTACAGGCCGGCGACAGACAGCCGTTTCGCGATCTGGTTGCGTGGATACTCGAGCATCTCAGAAGCGATCTTTCCGTCGAGGTTCTTGCTGCGCGCGTCGGCATGAGCTCGCGTAACTTTGCCCGTGTGTTTCGCGCCGAGATGAAAACGAGCCCGGCAAAATTCGTCGAATCGCTGCGCGTGGAGGCGGCCCGCCGCCGATTAGAGGAGAGCCATGCCAGCCTCGAATCGGTCGCGGAGACCTGCGGATTCCGAAATTGCGATGCGATGCGAACTACCTTCAGGCGCGTCTTGCGGGTTGCCCCCGGCGAGTACCGGTGGCGCTTCCAGACGAAGCCCCGAAGGAACGGCGCCAGGCGCACCCCGCTCCAGCGCGAGACTCGTGCTTAGGACACCCAACGGTGCCCTGATGGATTCTGAAGTAGCCGGCAAGTCAGACTCTTCGATCCTCACCCGCTGGCGCGACGCGATGGTTGAGGGTGTCGCATGGCCGGGCGCTGCCGGCGGGCTGATAACCTGGTACTGCGGCGGTCGCAACGATCTGATAGCCTTTCCCCGCACAGGAACACGTAATGAAGATCAATGGTGTCAGCTGCAGCTTCCATCACATGGGAATTCCGACTACAGAACAGAAGCCGGGAGAGCGCTTCAGCGAACAATTTGGCTTGTACACCAGCGACAGTGATTGCAAAGCTCTGCGCATCCAGTGGCACCGCTTCGAGCCGAACTCACCGCTTCACCCTTTGATCCAAAGTGTTCCTCATGTCGCCTTCAAAGTGGATAACCTCGACCGGGCGATTGCTGGTTGCAATCTCCTGCTCGGACCGTACGAGCCTATACCGGGCTACCGGGTAGCGATCATCGAAGATGCAGGTCAACCCATCGAGTTTGTGCAGACAGCGTTGAGCGATGAGCAACTCTGGGAGCGAGCAAACACCGATGGCGTGATCAATCATGCTGCTTCGCTGGAACCTGATCACACCTCGGGGCGTGAACGGGACATCAATCCCTGATCCCAAATCACGTCGACGCGGAACTGCTGCTTACAATTCGCGAATCGCGGTCACGGGGTTCCGGAGCATCGCTCGATGTGCGGGAAGATAGCATGCCACCAACGACATCGCTCCCAGGAGCATGACGACGGAAAAGACGGTCACCGGATCGTGGGCGCCAATCCCGTACAACAGCCTGGCAATGAAACGCGTTAGTCCCAATGCAAACGCCAGTCCCAGCGCCAGCCCAATGCCTGTGAGCCACAACCCCTGCAACAGTACGAGTCTCAGCACGTCCACGCGGGACGCACCCAGAGCCATGCGCACTCCGATCTCGTGGGTGCGCATTTGGGTTCGCCAGGCCACGACTCCGTAGATCCCGGTTCCCGCAAGAACCAGCCCGATCAGCGCGAACATCCCCGCCAGGGTGCTCTGTATAAGGGCGAACCTGCTCGCCATCTGAGTACTCTCTCGCATGGAACGCACATCGAAAACCGGCAGCTGTGGATCGACTCCGTGGATGACGTTTTCGACCGCTGGCGCCAGGTCGACCGGATTTCCGTCGGTCTTCACCTGCACGATCGTCTCGTACGCCGCCTGGAAGAAGCTCATATACACCATAGGCTCCGGTGACTCATTCACGAATGTATGTGTTGAATTCTTCACAACGCCGACGACCGTGAAAAGCCTGCCCCAAACCCTGAGGTTCTTTCCCAGCGGATCCTGTCCTGGCCAGTAGCGCCTCGCCGCGGTCTGATCCACGATCAGTACCCTCGGGGCCTTTTCATTGTCATCCGGCGTAAACTCACGTCCTTCCAGAATGGGAATATGGAGGGTTTCGAAATATCGCGGAGACACCTCGGCATGCACCACCTGCAAAGATTCATGCGGGCGTGGCGCATATCCTTCCGGATAAGCATCTTCCCCCTTGTGGCTCAGGGTCATCGGAATCCAGTCCGTAAGAGACGCAACCTTCACGCCGGGCAATACCGACACGCGATCGAGGATCTTGTGACGCATCACCTGTTCCTCGTCGTGGCTGTAGCCGGCAATATTCAGCCCCACGGACGCAGTGAGAACGTGGTCCTGCTCGAATCCGGGATTCGCGCCGGCGAGATTCCGCAATGTTCGCAGAAATAGCCCGGAGCACAACAGCAGCGGAAGTGAAAGCGCAATTTGCGTCACCACCAGCCCGCTAAGCAACTTCTTGTTGCGTGAGCCGCCGGAGATGCTTCCAGACTCTGCCTTGAGTACCTCAACGGCCGGTGCGTGGGACGAACGCCAGGCGGGGAGCGCACCGCAGAGCATGCCGACCACCAGGGACGCCACTGCAATCCCGATGACCACCTTGTGGTCCATGCTCCCGTTGAGTATGAGGGGATTCGAGTTCGCCGGAAAGAACCAGGCGAATGTCTTCGAAGTCCACGACGTCAACACCAGGGCCACGGCTCCTGCGACGATGGAAAGCACCACGCCCTCCATCACCATCTGCCGCACCAGCTGAATGCGATTCGCCCCGAGCGACTGGCGGATCGCAAGCTCGCGCCGCCGGGCTACAAAACGCACCAGCGTGAGCGTAGCCACGTTCGCGCAGGTCAGCAACAGCACCACAGCGGCGAACGCCAGCAGAATGGGCAGAGTCGCCGCCATGTAGCCGTTGGCGCCGAATGGCGAGCGCCACATGGGATCGAGCGTGATCCGGTTATCGCCGAGATGCTGGTCCGGATACGCCACCACGATGTTGTGCATCAGCGTGTCGAGATCCTGGGCTGCCTGGTCACGGCTCACGCCGGGGCGCAATCTTCCTATTACGTTCAGCCAGACCGCACCGCCACTGCGATGCGTCATCCGCCACGCATCCGTCCCGATAGGATCGAGCGTTACCCACAGATCTTCACGGATCCCGGGCATTGCTCCGACAACCCCCTCCGGCGCCACGCCGATCACCGTCAAAGGATGCCGGGCGATCTCGATCGACTTGCCGATGATTGCCGGGTCTGCGGCATAACGCGTCTTCCAAAGCGAATAGCTCAGGACCACGACAGAATCTGGACGCGTCTCTTCTTCGGCCCGGAAGAAACGCCCCATCATCGGCTGAATGCCGAGCACATCGAAATAATTCGCCGACACGTTCGCAATATAGGCACGCTCCGGCTGTGCGCCGCCGGTCAGCGTGATCCAATCGTGGTGATATGCGAGTATTCCGGCGAACGAGTGGTTCTGCTCGCGCAAATCGCGATAGTCGAGATACGAGAAGGGCGGAGTCGGAGAGAAGCTCCGTTCCCCTCGCTGCAGGCTCACAAGATCGCCCGTGTCCCGCGCCCCAGGAATGGGACGTAACATGGTGCCGTCGATCCAGCTGAATACGGTGCTGTTGGCGCAGATAGCCACTGTCAGCATCGTCGTCGCGGTGATCGTGAAGCCGGGACTCTTGCGCAGTTGCCGCAACGCATAACGGAGATCCCGGCCCAGTTGCTCAAGCCAGCCCTGGCCCCACATATCGCGCGTCACATCCTGCACCAGAGGAATATTTCCAAACTCCCGCTCTGCGGCTTGCCGCGCCGACTCTGCCGTCTCGCCTCGCGCCATTCGATCTGCAATCGCCATCTGCAGGTGAGCGTCGAGCTCTTCCTGCAATTCGCGCTTGCGTTGCTGAAAACCGAAGCTCGGGAACCGCTTCACGACTCACTCTCCTTCGGCTTGACGTACATCACCGACCCGATCGCTTCGACAATCCGCTCCCATCGGCCCAGATTCGAGGCCAACTGCTTTTTCCCTTTGGCCGTGATTCGGTAGTATCGGGCTCTTTGCCTGCTCTCTGACTGCTTCCATTCAGACTGCACCCAGCCCTGACGCTGCAATCGATGGAGGGCCGGATACAGTGATCCAGTCTCCACCTGAAGCACATCTCCGGATTGCAAACGTAACGCCTGGACAATGCCATATCCATGCTGCGGTCCCCATTGCAGCGTTTGAAGAATGAGCATGTCGAGCGTTCCCTGCAACAGCTCAAT
>DASYYN010000059.1:0-19598 GCA_035933815.1 Acidobacteriaceae bacterium | reverse complement strand
AACATCGACCCGGCAACGCGTTTCCCTGGGATATCCAGCTTTCTCGCCCGCCATGGGCTTGATTTGCGTCGCGACATCATTCCAGTCCGTCCCGCGGCACATTACCTCATGGGCGGCATCCGCACCGACGTTCACGGACGTACCTCGCTGCAGCGGCTTTATGCGGCCGGCGAAGCGGCCTGTACCGGCGTACACGGAGCCAACCGGCTGGCCAGCAATTCTCTGCTCGAAGGACTAGTCTTTGGCGCGCGCGCCGCTGAGGCCATGCTGGAGCAATCCGCCATGCGCTCCGGCCCAACAGATCGGCGCGTCGAGCCGCTCTATGCGGAAGCCGATTTTTCGGGGCTAAGAGAGAGGCTGCAGCAAGCGATGTGGGAGAAGGCTGGCCTGCTGCGCGATGCGAGCGGTCTTCTGGCAGCGCAGCAAAGCCTCGACTCGCTGGCGGAGGAACTCCCCGAGACCACGAACCGGCAGGGCATCGAACTGCGTAACCTGCTTGCCGTCGGCGAGATGATCGTGGCCTCGGCTTTAGCCCGCGAGGAGAGCCGCGGCGCGCATTATCGCAATGATTTCCCGAAGCGGAATGACAAGCAGTTCGGCCGCCACTCCGTCATGCGCGGTGAGGGCATCTCTTTTCAGGATTTGTGATGGATCCTGGCGCACAGATTGGCCGCTCCGGTGAGGGAGCGGCCAGCTGAGTTTGCCAAAGAATCCAGGCTGTTTACGGCGTGGTGTGCTTTTGCGCCACCGTCGCGTTCTTCGCCGGCGCGCTCACCATCATCGGTTTGGGCCGCCAGAACGCCGGATCTGCCTTCACCCAGGCCTCGTCCGGATAGCTCTGGCGCGGGTTGACGGCATAAAGCTGATGCGTCGACCGTACGATCGTGTCGCGAATCAGCGCCTGGAACTTCTTCATTCCGTCCTCGCCCATGGCTTCGTCAAACTTCTTGCCTTCCGCGAAGCCCTGGTCGATTTCATCCAGGCCGTGACGGCCGGTGAGCACCAGATGCACGTCGCCGTCGCCGCCGTAGGCCAGGTCATACGTCGCCCAGTGCGCACTGCTGCCGATCTTGTCCTCGGTGTCCTGCACCATCTTCACAATCTCTGCCCAGTCGGCGTCGTGGCCGGGCTTCGCGTAGTACGCCGAGATCTCGAGAAAGCGCAGATGGCCCGGATCCCGGTGCGCCTTGTAGCTCTGCTCGGAGTTGTAGACCCAGTACGAGTCGTCGATGGCCGAGAGCAATTCGCCGTCGGCCACTGCGGCGCGATCGTACGCCGCCGCAAGCGTCCCATTGCCAGCTGTTGTCTCGACGTCCTTCTGTACCGCGGCAAACGAGTCGAACCCGAATACGTACAGGGCGCGCGAATCTCCGGACATCGAATTCACGGCGAAGTAGTGGTTCGGATAGCTGGCGTGTTCCGCAGCCTGCACGAACGCCGTTTCCGACTTGTCATGGAGCGAGCCGTTCTTTCCGGGCTTAATGAATTCGCGGGTAAGATGCAGCACCTTCGGCATGGAAGATGCGTCCGACGAAGCATCCTGCGCTATCGCCGGCGTCAGACCGGCGACAGCAAGAGACAATCCTAGCAACGCAGGGCCAAATTTCCTCACAGTGAACCTCCTGGGATGTCAAGTTCTGAGTTTGCCCGAAAGAATGAGCGACCCGGGGAAGGAACAACAGGGATGAATTGGTCTAGGGGGCAGGCTGCATAGTAGCCCTGCGATACTGCGCTGGCAAGGCTTAATTTCGCGCGCGCCAGCGAGATTTCCACCCTGCAACAATGTGGCAATGTGGCGGCGGAGCAGTCCTGGAGCGACGCGAAGCTCCGCCCCGCTGAATTGCTTTCAGCTACTTGTGCAGCAGCTTGAACGCGTGAGTCCACTCATTGCGCGTGAATCCCGGGATACACCACAGCATGCACAGAGGCTCAATAGCGCGCGCAGCTTCCGCCGGACCCATGTCGGCTACGTCCCATCCGAACTGGTCGAGGATGCGTGTAACGGTTTTCTTCGCCGCGGCGTCGTTGCCGCAGATGAACATCGTGGGGCGCCCTTCGGCGTACTCAGGGTTGATCATCTGCGTATTGCCCACGGAGTTGAAGGCCTTCACGAATCGCGTCTTCGGGAACTCGCGCTGCATTTGCTCCATGAGCGAATCGGAATAGCTCGTGAAGAACGGCAGAACACCGTTGACGGGAGGAGCGTCAGCGATGGGATTGGTCGTGTCGATCACAACTTTGCCGTCCAGGGCATCTGCGCCTGCGGCACGCAAGGCCGCCAGCGCAGCGGTGCCTTTCACTGCCAGCACCACCAGCTCTCCGAACTGCGCCGCATCTTTGAAGTTGCCGAGAAAGGCTTGTGGATGCGCCGTTGCCCACTCCGCCAGTTTCGTCTGGTCTCGGGTCCCGGCCATTACCTGATGCTTATGCTTTACGAATCCGGCTCCCAGGGTCTGCGCGACGATCCCTGATCCAAGAACGCCGATTTTCATCAGTCCTCCGCGAACGGCGCGAAATGCACTTTCATGAACTATATATCCGAAGTGCAAGCTAGCGCGAATCGCCCGACAGTTCCTGCTCAGCCGTTAACTTCGCAGGTAATGCGAGGCTAAGTACCACGAACAACGCGAGGATAGCCAGAATTACAAGGAGAGATACGCCGGCGGGAATCGTAATCCATCGTTCCGCCAGCATTTTGAACGCGACAAATGCCAGGATGCACGCCAGCCCGTAATGGAGCAGGTGGAAGCGGTCCAGCAGCGATGCAAGCGCGAAGTAAAGCGATCGCAACCCGAGTACCGCAAAGATGTTCGAGGTGAAGGCAATCCACGGATTCCTTGTCACCGCCAGCACTGCGGGAATCGAGTCCACCGCAAACAGCAGATCGGTGACCTCAACCGCGGCAATCACCAGCAGCAGCGAAGCAAGCGTCAGGCGTGTGCTGCTGGCATAGCGAAGGCAGCACGTCTCTACCCAGTGCACAGGACCGCGCACCGCGGTTGCTCCGGGCTTGTGGAGCAGCAACCGGATGGCAGCAAACGCCAACAGGGCGCCAAACGCGTACTGTACCCAGGCAAATCGGGCGAGGAGAGTGGTTCCTGCCAGGATCAGTACGCCGCGCAGCACGATGGCGCCCAGCACGCCCCACAGAAGCACCCGCCGCTGCTGAGCGGCGTCCAGACGCAGCGTGCGAAAGAGCAGAAGAAAAACGAAGAGATTGTCGACGCTGAGCGATGCCTCGATCAGATATCCGGCGGCGAACTCCGTCGCAGGCTGCTTGCCGGTCGTGGAGGCGATCCACAGCGCGTAGCCGCCCGCCAGCAGCGAGAGGAACAGCGTCCACAGCCACGCAAGCCGAACGGAAACGGGCCGCCCCGGCCGCTGCAGTAGAAGCATGTCCACCGCAAGCAGGGCAATGACGATGATCGAGAAGCCTACCCAGTGTGGAGGCATAGCGGCGCTACCGCTGGTTCAGGAGGCGAATGGTTTCGAGCAGCGTGTCGCCCGCGATGGTCAGGCTCCTCGCGCTGAGCTTGTCCAGGGTGTCCTGATCGGTATGCCAGTAGGCGTTGTTGTAGCCGTAATCCAGATCGATGAGATCGGCGCACGGCACGCCGCGTTTCACAAATGGAATGTGGTCGTCCTCATCCTGTGTCTTTTGCGCGAAGAAATACGACTGCCATCCGTATTGTGAGGCCGCCTTGTAGACCAGGTCTTCGAGCCAGGGCGTCGAATTCAGGTCGCGCTGCACATCGAGGTCTTTGTCGCCGAGCATATCGACCAGCAGAAACGCCTTGATGCGCTTCAGCGTTCCGTCTGCCTGCCACTGCGCGGCCAGGTGTTTGCTGCCGTAGACGGAGTCCGCTTCGGACCAGCTTTTCACTGCTTCCTCGCCATCGGTGAAGAGGAGCCAGACGCTGTAGCCGTCGTTCGGCTTTCCGCGCAGGTAATTGGCCACTTCTATCAGCAAGCCGGTGGTCGAGCCGCCGTCGTTGGCGCCGACGTAATGGATGTTCCGCAGCGGGTAATTCGTCTCGTAGTGCGACGCGAGGACGATGATGCCGTCCTTTTTGCCGGGGAACTTCACGACGAAATTGTGCATCGTCATCGGCCCAGCCGGCGTGTTCGTTGTGAAGGTGTCTTCGACCAGATTGTCGTGGCGGAACGCCGACTTCAGGAAGGCTTCCGCTTTGGCATGTCCGGGGCTGCCAATCCAGCGCGGACCCGTCGCGTTCACGTATTGCCGCGTGTACTCCAGAGCCTTAGCCCCGTCGAACTGGGGAAGACTGCGGGTGCCATCCTGCCATAGCGCAATGGCGGCCAGCAGCAATATTCCGCCAACCGCAACGGGGGAATACAGCTTCACGCGGCCGCCTTTGCGGCGCGTTTCCTGCGCGATGCCGGATGCACCATGTACGAGACCCCAATGCTGACCAGATAGAGCGCAAGCATCGGCGCGGCAAAAACGCACATCGTCAGCACATCCGGTGTTGGCGCAATGACGCACGCGACGACGAAGATGAGCAGAATCGCGTAGCGAATGTTCTTCCAAAGGAACCGTGGACTGACGATGCCGAACAGCGACAGGAACATGACCAGGATGGGCAGCTCAAACGTTGCCCCCAACCCAAGAATCACCGTCAGGAACAGGTCGGTGTACTCGTTGATCTCGATGAGCGGATTGAAGTCTTTGTTGAAGGTGAACAGAAAATCAAGAGCGCCTGGGAACACCCAGTGGTAGCCGAAGTACGCTCCGGCCAGGAACAGCCCCACCGTCGCCGCCATAAACGGCGTCACGAACCGCTTCTCCTGCCGGTAAAGGCCCGGCGAGATGAATAGCCACACCTGATACAGGATGAATGGCGACGCGGCGATGCACCCCGCCATAAAGCTGATCTTCAGGTACATGTTGAATCCGTCCACCGGATTCAGATAGTTCAACTGCGGATTCATGTGGTGCCGCAGCAGCGCCGTCTTCACCGGCCGTTCCATGTACCCGTAGATCTGGTCGTGGAAGTACCACGCGACGCAGAAGCCGCCGAACAGGTACAGCGCGGAGTGGATGATCCGCCGCCGCAGCTCCTGCAGATGCTCCAGCAGGCTCATGCCCGGCAGTTCAGCGCGTTCGGAGACGGCCGCGCGTGCGCGGTCGACGATGTCCTTCTTCTCCTCCACGGTCTCAATCATGATGCACGGACTCTTCTTCTGAAACCTCTGCCACCGGAGCATGCACGCCGTTTGAACTGCCCGCCTCCAGCGTGGCCTCGGCTGCTTCGTTCGGCTCGGCTGAACTGATAGTCTCCAGTGCTTCCCGCTCAGCTGGCGTGGCAAACGGACGCGCCGTGCTCACCGTCTCGCCTGTCGAAGGCGGCTGAACCGTCGGCGCTGGCTGCCCTTCCGGCTGCGAAGTGGCGACAATGGCCGGCGGAGGAGGGATGTCGGCGGCCTGCACAGGCGGAATCTCGGCCGGCGGCACCGTTGCCGCCGCTGCGGCCCGGCTCTCTTCCAGCTTTTTCCGCCGCTCCTCATCCTCCATCTGGCGGATCTCTTCCTGAATCTGGAACTTGAATTCGTTGCTGGCGCGGCGGAATTCGGCGAGCAGCTTCCCGACCTGGCGACCGATTTCCGGCAGCTTTTTGGGCCCGAAGAGCACCAGAGCCAGCACGAAGATGAAGATGGAGTCGCCGAGGTGCATGGGGTCGTTTCTTCATGATACCCGTCGCGCCTGGCCCTCACAAAACAAAGGCCTCCGCGCGCTCGCTTCCGGGCACAACCGTAATATTGCCGAAACCGCGGCGTCCCCGTCCGGCCCTCGAAATCGCGGCGGCTGTATTAAACTAATTGCAACGACAAGCTTTGCCGCCATTCGGTTTTTGCGACCACTCGGTGGCCGGCGCGTCTAACAAGTAACGCTGCAACATCCCCGTTGGCTGGGTGGCCCTCAGGTCCGCAGCGAGCCGACTGCAGTGCTGGAAGTGCTTTCAACATCCCCGTCCGAATCGGAGCCCGATCAGGACTGAAGGCGGCATATTGTGAACGTTTTGGAAGAAGTCCCTGTTGTTGCGGAACAGTCGGCCTGTTCCCTCGATAACTACCTGGCCTTGCCCGACCACACGATGGACGCCCGCATCGCTGCGGCGCGACGCGCTCTGGGCACCTCGACCATCCTGCTGGGGCACCATTATCAGCGCGACGAAGTGATCCGCTTTGCGGACTTCACCGGCGACTCCTACAAGCTTTCCAAAGCAGCGGCTGAGACGAACGCCCGCTACATCGTCTTTTGCGGCGTGCACTTCATGGCGGAGAGCGCAGACGTGCTCGGCCGTGACGGCCAGCAGGTGATCCTGCCCGACCTGAACGCCGGCTGCTCGATGGCGGATATGGCCGAGATCGGCCAGGTGGAGGAATGCTGGGAGACGCTGCTCGATTCCGGCGTGAGCCCCGAGGATATGCTGCCCCTTACCTATATGAACTCCTCGGCCGCTATCAAAGCCTTCTGCGGCGAGCGAGGTGGCCTGGTATGCACCTCCTCGAACGCGCGCGGCGCATTTGAGTGGGCGTTCCGCCGCGCGAAAAAGATCCTGTTTCTCCCCGACCAGCATTTGGGCCGCAACACCGGTTATGCCATGGGCATTCCGCTCAGCGAAATGGTCGTCTACGACCCGTGGCAGCTGAACGGCGGTATCACTTCCCAACGCCTGCGCGAAGCCAAAGTAATTCTCTGGAAGGGACACTGCTCCGTCCACCAGCGCTTCCTGCCCGAGCACGTCGACAAGGTCCGCGCGAAGTACCCCGGCATTCAGGTCATTGTGCATCCGGAGTGCCGCCTCGAAGTCTGCGAAAAGGCCGATGCTTTGGGCTCCACGGAGCGCCTGATCAAAATCGTCGAGGATGCGCCCAAAGGGTCGAGCTTCGCCATCGGCACCGAGATCCACCTCGTCAACCGCCTGGCAAAGCGGTTCGCGCCGCTCGGCAAACAGATCGTCACGCTCGACGATACCGGCTGTCTCTGCACGACCATGTACCGCATCAGCCCACAGCACCTGGCGTGGGCGCTCGAGAACCTGGTCGAAGGACGTGTTGTCAATCGCATCCAGGTTCGTGACGACGTGAAACACTCGGCCAGGGTCGCGCTCGATAGAATGTTAGAGATACGGGCGTAGCCGGTCCGGCCAGCGATGAAAACATTTACCCTCGACGAAGCTCAGGCGCTGTTGCCCGTCCTCGAGTCTCTGCTGGGCCGCGCCATCGAGGCCAAAGACGCCGCCACCGAGTTGGAGGAACAGCAGACCGAGCTGATGCGTCGCATCCTGCTTTCCGGCGGCTTGCTCGTCGACAAGGCTGCGGTCAAAAGGCGCAAGATCACCCTCGCCGCGCTCATCCAGCGCGCCAAGGATTCGCTCGAGGAGATCAACGCCATCGGTGTTCAGGTGAAGGACATCGACATCGGCCTGCTCGATTTCCCGTGTGTGATTGACGGAGAAACCGTGCTGCTCTGCTGGAAACGCGGCGAGCCACGCATCGGCTTCTGGCATCGCATGGAGGACGGCTTCGCCGGACGGCAGCCGATCGACAAGCGCTTCGGCTCGCTGCCACCCGAACAGTTCCACTAGCGCCGCCTACCCGCTACCCGCTACAGGCTACCGGCTACTGGCTGCCCCTCATGACATCTGTCATATCGCTTTCCTGACATCGGCCACTGGGACCGGCCTCCAGCCTGCGCGATTCTGTTCCTGCCGCTGAGAATTCCTCGCGCGGCAGGAGATACATGATGACAGCCTCCGCAGTCTTTCCGCAGCCCGCCATTGCCGCCTGGCCAACTCCGCTTTCGCAGACCCGCTCCATCGCCCGGCTGCACAACGTTACGAAGAAGTACGGGCCGGTCACCGCTCTCGAGAATTTCTCCATGGAGCTGCACGCTGGGGAAGTCGTCGCGCTGCTCGGTCCCAATGGAGCGGGAAAGACCACGGCCGTCCGCCTGCTCCTCGGCCTCATCTCACCCCACGCCGGCAGCGTGCGTGTGCTTGGCCGCGATCCGCGTGACTCTGACGCGCGCACTCGCATCGGCGCCATGCTCCAGGTGAGCCGCGTGCCGGAGATGCTGCGCGTTCGCGAGCACATTGATCTTTTCCGCAGCTACTACCCTCAGCCGCTTCCCACTGCGGAAGTGATTCGCGCTGCGAAGCTCGACGGCTTCGAGAACCAGATGTTTGGCAAGCTTTCTGGCGGCCAGAAGCAGCGTGCGCTTTTCGCGCTGGCACTCTGCGGCAATCCGGACCTCATCTTCCTGGACGAGCCGACCGTCGGCATGGACATCGAATCGCGCCGCGCGCTGTGGGACCAGATACGCGCTCTGTCCGCCGCCGGCAAGACCGTGCTCCTCACCACGCATTACCTCGAGGAAGCCGACATGCTGGCCAATCGCATTGTCGTTATCAATAAGGGCAAAGTGGTGTGCGAAGGTACGCCCGCGGAGATCAAGCATCGTGTATCCGGCCGCCGCATCCGCTGCATCACCCAGCTCGATCTGGATTTCCTCCGCACGCTGCCGAGCGTCTCCGACGTGCAGCAGGACCGCGAAGCCGTTGTGGTCTTCGCTGAGCATCCGGAATCGGTCGTCCGCGCCATGCTCCAGCGAGATGAAAGCCTCCACAGCCTCGAGATTTCCGCTGCGGCTCTCGAAGACGCGTTTCTTGCGCTCACCACCGACCCGGCTCAGGCCTGATCAACGACCCAACAGAGGAGAACAACCATGGCCGCCATCGCCCTCGCCCCGCAGAACCTCGGAATCGGCTACTACGCGCGCCTCTTCGCTAAAGAGACGAAGTACGAATTCGTGCGCATGCTGCGCACCCGCGCTTTCTCGCTCTCTGTCATCGGATTCCCGCTGATGTTCTTTCTCCTGTTCGGCATTTCCAACCGGCACAACGGGTACGGCCAATACCTCATTCCCGGCTACAGCTGCATGGGTGTGGTGTCAGCCTGTCTCTTCGGCATCGGCATGGGCATTGCGCTGGAGCGCGCGCAGGGATGGCTCGACCTGAAGCAGGCCAGCCCCATGCCGCGCATCGCGTACCTTGGCGCAAAAATCATCAGCTGCGCCTCATTCGGAGTTGTGATTGTCGCCGCGCTCGTCGTTCTCGGCGTCACCCTGGGCGGTGCGCACGTGACCCTTCTCCAGGCCGCGGAACTCGCCGGCGTCATTCTGGCCGGATCCGTTCCGTTCACCGCCATGGCTCTGCTCATCGCGCTTCTCGTCCCGGCGAATTCCGGTCCAGGCATCATCAACCTCGTTTACCTGCCCATGTCGTTCGCGTCGGGCTTCTGGATGCCCATCAGCATCCTCCCGCACTTCCTCCAGAAGCTTGCTCCTGCGCTGCCGACGTATCACCTTGCGCAGCTGGCGCTGGGAATCTTCGGCGAGGCGCAGCCCGGCAGCAACATCGTCACTCACTGGGAAGCTCTCACCGGGTTTACGCTGTTAATGCTGGGAGCTGCGTGGATGATCTTCACTCGCAGCGAGGCCAAAGCGTGAGCCTCTTCTGGGACAATTCGCAGTCGCAATCGGGCAATGGGCTCGACCGCCCGGCCGATCCGAAAACCCTGATCGACAAAGTATGGGCCGGCGAAACGAGCCTCCGGGGCGGCGCATTCGCAAGCATGCGTCGCCGCGCCGGTCATCGCATCTTCGACTTCATCTGGCTCGTTTACTCCATCTTCTTCATCGTTCTGCCGCTGCAGCAGCACAGCGCGCGGGCGTGGATTGAGTTCTCGGTCGCCTACGCGATCTTCCTCTCGCTTTACGTTGGCATGGTCTACGCCAGCAGCCGCAGAATTCAGCTGCTTCTGCTGCTCGGCCTTGTGGTGCTCGGCATCGCGTACTTCCCGGTGAATTCCGGCGCCTGCGGCATGTTCATCTACGTCGCGGCGTTCGTCCCGTTCATTGCTGAATCGACCGCCATCAGTGTCGCCACTATCGCTTCCGTCTGCGGCATAATGGTCGTCGAAGGCTGGCTGCTGCACCTGAGTCCCTGGTCGTGGCTGCTGTGCGCGTTTATCGCCCTCAGCGTTGGCGCCGGCAACATGATGGCGGCGCAGCGTATGCGGGCGGGCATGAAGCTCGGCCGCGCGTATGAAGAAATGGCGCATCTAGCCAAGGTCGCCGAGCGCGAGCGCATCGCCCGCGACCTGCACGACGTTCTCGGCCACACGCTTTCCGTCGTCGTTCTCAAATCCGAACTCGCCGGCAAGCTTATGGACCGCGACCCGGAGCGCGCCCGCCGGGAAATCGGCGAGGTGGAAAACATCGCCCGCAAAGCGCTCAGCGAGGTTCGTGAAACCATCAGCGGTTATCGCGCTGAAGGCCTGGCCGCCGAAATCGCGCGCGCCCAAAAGACCCTCGAGGCCGCAGGCGTGACTCTGGAATGCCCGGCAAATCCGCCGCAAATGCAGCCAACGGAAGAGACTGTGCTCTCCCTCGTCGTCCGCGAGGCCGTCACGAACATCGTGCGCCATGCTCAAGCCAGCCATTGCCTGCTCGACATTCAGGCCGGCGACACCGGAACAGCGCTCGTATTGGCCGACGACGGCCGCGGCGGCGTGCGCCAGGAGGGCAATGGCCTGCGCGGCATGCGCGAGCGCGTCGAATCCCTCGGGGGCAAGCTGCGCATCGAGAGCGCCTCCGGCACGAAGCTCGTGATCGAAATCCCACCGCAGAAGCCGCTCCGCGACCTGGTCTCGCCGGCATGAAAAAGATTCAGGTCATCGTGGCCGAAGATCAGGCGATGGTGCTCGGCGCGCTGGCCGCGCTGCTGGAAACCGAGCCGGACATCGCCGTGTGCGCCCGCGCCGCCAATGGACGCGAAGCTCTCGCTGCTGTCGGCAGACACAAGCCCGACGTCCTGGTCACGGACATCGAGATGCCGGAGATGACCGGCCTCACCCTCGCCGCCGAGGTCCGCGACCGTTTTCCTCAGACGCGCGTCGTCATCCTCACCACGTTTGCCCGGCCCGGTTACCTGCGCCGCGCCCTCGATGCCGGAGCGAAAGGCTATCTCCTTAAGGATCGGCCCTCCTCGGAACTGGCCGACGCCGTCCGCCGCGTGCAGCGCGGCCTTCGTGTCGTTGATCCGCAGCTTGCCGTGGATGCCTGGGACAGCGGTCCCGACCCGCTCACCGAACGCGAGCGCCAGATCCTGTGGCGCGCCGGAGAAGGGAAGTCCAGCGGCGAGATTGCCGACGAGCTGCACCTCTCCGAAGGAACGGTTCGCAACTACCTCTCCGAAGCGATCAGCAAGCTCGGCGCCGCTAATCGGATTGAAGCCGCTCGCCTTGCCCGTGCCAAAGGCTGGCTGTAACCCATTCGGGGTATTACCATTGTGTCGGCTTTTCTCATCTCATTGGTAACCATTTTCGCGGTTACCTGTGCTACATTCCAGTCATCATCTGGGCTGACGGAATGGCGTTCTCCTAGTGCGGGCCTCTTCTTCATTCGGTCGCAACTGTTTCTGCTTCGTAAACCTGTTGGATCCGTCTGGTATGAGTGAGTCTCTCGATTATCGTGAAGCTTCCGCCGTTCCGCCGAGCCGTCCCACGATCCTGCTGGTCGAAGACGATCGCGCTATCCGTTACCTCTTTTCCCAGGTGCTCCACAATAACGGTTACTTCGTCATCGCGGCAGAGGACGGAGCCACTGGCCTCGACATCGCACGCGCCCGCATTCACACGCTCGATGCCGTGATCACCGACTCGCGTATGCCCGGACTCGACGGGCGCGAACTCGTTACGCAGATCCGCTCGCTTCGTTCCGATATTCCGATCCTCGTCGTGAGCGGAGCCGTCGAAACCGCAAATCGCGTCAACGCCTCCGACTCTGCCACGCGCTACTTCGCCAAGCCTGTCTCTCCCGAACGCCTGGTTGTCGAGCTGCGCCGTTCTCTTCGCAACGCCTCGCGCTAATCCGCCGCATGCTCTAGCATGTACTGTTTGCATCTGCGCGTGCGGGAGAGGCAATGATCATTGGTGTTCCGAAGGAAGTAAAGGACCACGAGAGCCGTGTCGGCATTACGCCTGCCGGCGTGAAGGCGCTCAGCGAGGCAGGGCACAAAGTTCTGGTGGAAACCCATGCCGGCGAGCAGTCGGCTTTTACTGACGATGAGTATCAGTCCGCGGGCGCGGAGATCGTTGGCTCCGCACACAACGTATGGGGACACGCCGACATGGTGGTCAAGGTCAAGGAGCCCATCGAGAAGGAATACGGATTCTTTCGCGACGGCCTGGTCCTGTTCACCTATCTGCATCTGGCTCCGGTTCCCGAACTGACAGCGAAGCTCCTCGAGAAGAAAGTCGTCGGGATCGCCTACGAAACCATCCGCGACCGCGCTGGCACGCTACCTCTGCTCACGCCCATGTCGGAGGTAGCCGGCCGCATGGCCGTCCAGGTGGGCGCCGCCTACCTGGAGAAGGAGCGCGGCGGACGAGGCGTGCTGCTGGGCGGAGTCCCAGGCGTGCCCCCGGCCAGCGTTTGCATCATCGGCGGCGGAATCGTCGGCACCAACGCGGCGAAGATTGCGCTCGGCATGGGCGCCAAGGTCACGCTCGTGGACCTGAATCTGAATCGCCTGCGTGAACTCGACGACATCTTCAACGGCCGTATTTTTACCCTGGCCTCCAATTCCTGGAATGTGAGCCGCGCGGTGCGGGACGCCGACCTCGTCATCGGCGGCGTGCTGATTCCGGGAGCGGCAGCGCCGAAAATCGTCACCCGCGAGATGGTCATGAAGATGAAAAAGGGCGCCGTCATCGTCGATGTGGCCATCGACCAGGGCGGCTGTGTAGAAACCGCTCACCCCACCACGCACAGCGACCCAGCCTACGAAGTGAATGGAGTGGTCCACTACTGCGTCACCAATATGCCCGCAGCCGTGCCGAACACCTCCACGCTGGCGCTGACGAACGCAACCTTCCCCTACGTCATGCGCCTTGCCCGCAACGGCGCGAAGAAAGCCATCCTCGATGACGACGGCATTCGCGACGGGGTGAACACCTGGGAAGGCACCCTAACCTGCGAGCCGGTGGCCGTTTCGCAGAAAAGGCCGTGGAAGCCGGTTCGCGAGCTTTTAGCGTAGCGGATACCGAGTCTGAAACTGCAACGGCCCCGAAGGCATTTGCCTCCGGAGCCGTTCGTCTTTCTAACTCCTGACTCCTGACTGCTGCTTGTAATCACTGCCCCTGTGTCACGTGCACGCTGTGCTCCAGACGGAATGTCAGCAGAGTCTCGGCGGGAAGCAGGATGTTTTTGTTTCCGGTGAGTGCGCCACCCGCTGTTCCTGCGCCCGCTCCGGCCAGTCCGCCGATCAGAGCGCCTTTGCCGCCGCCGGCCAGTCCGCCAACCAACGCGCCGAATCCGGCGCCGCCGCCTGCGAAGAGAGCCGTGCGCTTGCCCTTACCCTTTTCCACCTGGGACATCGTGCTGGTCTGCACCGGATAGCTGCCCCAGTTCGTCTTGACGCGCTCCAGGCGGAGCGCCAGAGCGGCTCCGCCCTTAAAGCGTCCCAGCGGTTTGGCTGTGACCACAACGCCTTCCGCCTGCGCGCCGTGTGGGATCACCGTCTGACCGTCAACGACAACACCGTCCGCCACCGTCGCGGTAAAGCTTTCGCCGTCCTGGCTGATCTTCGAGCCCAGATCCTGATCGAGACGCACGCGCAGATGCGTGCCCGCCGGAATGTCGATGCTGGCCGGCTCAGCGGGAGGCGGCGGCACACTTTGTGCCTGATTTGCCGGAGCCGCGCCGTTCGGGGCGGCCGGCTGGCCGGCCTGCGCCGGATTCGCGGGTTGCGCAGAGCCATTCGGCGCGTTTGGGTTCTGAGCGCTTGTCTGTGACGCATTTTCCGGGTTGGGTGGGTTTTTCTTGCCGCAGCCGCCGAGCGCCAGCGCGCCGGTCAGCGCCAAAACCGTGAGTGATACCGCATTGGGGAGACGTTTCATTGGGTACCTCGTTCAGGGGAATACCGGAATCTTACTACCGGTCCGGCGTAAAAGGGCCCTTGCGATACCCGTCGGGACTACCACTTCTGTGTGCTCCAGTTTCAGTGCAGGCCTATAATCATGCGTAATTCGGGCGATCACGTTGGCTGAGCAAAAACATCGGCGAGGTGCGCTGATTTGGCTGGCAGCGGCTGTGTTTGTTCTGCTTCTGCTGCTGATCGCGCTGAACGCCTTCAATCTCCGAGCGCTGAACCCGCAAACCACCGAGCAGATTTTTCTTCTCACCTCCCTCTCGGTCATTGTTTTCCTTCTCTTCGTCGTTGTTCTCGTGCTGCTGCTGCGCAGCCTCATCAAGGCTTTGGCCGAGCAGCGCAGCCAGGTGCTGGGCGCTCGCCTGCGCACGCGCATGTTCTTCGGAGCCCTGCTGCTTTCCTTTGCTCCGGCATTGTTCATGTTTCTCTTCAGCTTCCTGCTGATGAACCGATCCATCGACCGCTGGTTCTCCGAGCCCCTCACGCAGGTGCGCGACAACTCCGCCCAGGTCGCGGCCGAGCTATCCCACTACGCTACCCAGAACGCGCGCTCGGAAGCGGAGAGCCTGGCTCGCTCTGCCGCCGTGGCGGCTGCTCTGGGCAAGAATGATCGCGACGCCATCCTGAACGAGATGCGCGGCCACCAAATCACTCTGCAGGGCGGCTTCGCCATTGTTTATCGCGATGCGGTGCCTCTGGCGGCGTATGAAGTGCCCAACCCCTCCGCGCCGGTCCAGATTCAATCCTGGCTCAACGGCGACCTCCACGAGACTGTTCCTGCCGGACGGCCCCTCGCCGAGACCGTGCTGAAGGCAGCGCAGCGTTCCGATGAGCCCATGCTGACCATTGGCGGCAATCAATACGCTCTCGGCGCTGCCAGTATTTCCGGCGGAGGAGTCATCGTTACCGGGGTGCCGATGCCGGCCGGATTCAGCGGCATCATCGCCAGCCTCAACAGCGGAGCCAGTCAGTACTGGGCCCTCTATCGCCAGCGACGCGTGATCCGTGGATGGTATTTCACGCTGCTGCTGATGCTCACTGCGCTGGTCTTCTTCTCGGCTACCTGGCTGGCACGCATCGTTTCGCGCCAGATCACCGGACCGCTGGAGGCGCTCGCCGACGCCATGGTTGAAATCGGCAAGGGCGAGTACAGCCACCGCGTCACCGTTCCCGCCAGCGCCGAAATGGAAGAGCTGGTCCGCTCCTTCAATCACATGGCGGCTGACCTGGAGGAAAGCCGGCGTCTCGCTGAATCCTCTGCACGCGACTTATCAGCGGCCAATGCTGCTCTCGAAGCCCGGCGCAGGGAACTGGAAACCATCCTGGAGACCACCCCTTCGGGAGTGGTTACCCTCGATGCGCAGCAGCGCGTCGTGCTCGGCAACCGCGCTTTCGCCGACCTCCTCCGCCTCGAAGGCCAGCACGACCTGACCGGCATGGCGCTGGAATCGCTGCTGCCGCCGGACTTCGCCGGTGAGGTCGCTCGCCTCGATCGCCGAGCGCATCGCATGGGCGTAGCCTCCACTGAATTCGAGATGCGCACGCCGCGTGGTCCGGTGACTCTCGCTGTTACCATCGCCGCGCTCGATCCGGGCAACGCCCAGGCCGGCCGCCGCGGCTCAATTCTCGTTCTCGAGGATGTGAGCGAGCTCTTGCAGGCGCAGCGCCAGTCCGCATGGAAAGAGGTCGCGCAACGGATCGCCCACGAGATTCGCAACCCGCTCACCCCCATTACTCTCTCCGCCGAGCGCATTCGGCGTCATGTCGACCGCGGCCTTCCCGAATCTCCCGGCGTGATCCGCAAGTGCTGCGACGCCATCCTCGGCTCCGTCGAATCCATGCGAACGCTGGTCAGCCAATTCTCCGCTCTCGCTGAATTTCCTGCGGCTCATCCGCGCAGTGCCGATCTCAACGAGATCGTCGAAAGCGCTCTGCTGCTGTTCGAAGGGCGCATCCGCAACATTCGTGTCGAACGCCATCTCGATTCTCAGATTCCGCCCGTCATGGCCGATCCCGAGGCGATGCGCCGCGCACTGGCCAACCTCATCGACAACGCTGCGGAAGCCATGCAGGACTCATTGCTGCGCTTGCTCTCCATCCAGACCAGCGTGGGCGAGCGTCAGGGCATGGCCGAAATCGTCGTCGCCGACACCGGTCCGGGCATTACCGACGAGATGCGCGAGCGCCTGTTCCTGCCGTGGTTCTCCACGCGCCAGCGCGGCACCGGCCTCGGACTCTCCATCGTCGCCAAAATTATTCAGGAGCATGGCGGATCCATTCGAGTCGAGCACAACGCGCCCACCGGCGCGCGCTTTATCATCGAATTGCCGCTGGCCGACACCACCGCCGTCGAGGGCACGCCAACCGCCGCTGCAAGTCGCAGCACATAGAATCCGGGGCCTATGAACCATATCCTCATCGTGGACGATGAAGCGGAGATTCGCGATTCCCTCGAAGAGATTCTGCGCGAGGAGGGCTATTCTGTAGCGAGCGCCGCGACCGCTGCCGAGGCGCTGGCTCTCGCCCGCGATCCCGTCTTCGACGTGATGCTCCTCGATGTATGGCTTCCCGACCGCGATGGCATCGAAGTCCTCTCCGAGTTGCGCAGCACCGATCCGGTCTCGCGCCCTGAGGTCATCGTGATCTCCGGCCACGCCACCATCGAGACGGCTGTCAAAGCGACCAAGCTCGGGGCCTTTGATTTCCTCGAGAAGCCGCTGATGCTCGAGCGCACCCTGATTGTCGTGAAGAACGCCATCGATGCGCGCCGGCTGCGCATGGAAAATGTCGAGTTCCGCCGCCAGCTCGCCCACGAAGCGCGGATCACCGGCGAAAGCGTGCAGGCCAGGGCGCTTCGCCAGCAGATCACGCTCATGGCGCCGACGAACGGCCGCGTGCTCATCTATGGCGAATCCGGGTCCGGCAAGGAACTGATCGCGCGCGCCATCCACGCCGGCAGCCTGCGGCGCGACCGCGTATTTGTCGAGCTGAACTGCGCCGCAATTCCCGAGGACTACATCGAGAGCGAACTGTTCGGCTATCGCAACGGTTCTGTTCCCGGCGGCCCTCCGGAAAAACGCGGCACGTTCGAGCGCGCCACCGGCGGCACGTTGTTCCTCGACGAAGTCGGCGACATGAGCCTGAAGACCCAGGGCAAAGTGCTCCGCGCCCTGGACGAGCAACGCTTCGTGCCCATCGGCGCCACGCAGCCCATCAGCGTCGACGTCCGCGTCATCGCCGCCACCAACAAGGACCTCGAGGAGGAGATCGCCAGGGGCAATTTCCGCGAGGACTTTTTCTACCGCCTCAACGTGATCCCGTTCTTTGTGCCCCCGCTGCGCGACCGCCGCGAAGACATTCCACTGCTGGTGAGGGAATTCCTGCAGCTCTTCGGCCGTCAATATGGCCGCCCGCGTGTCGACATCAGCGATGAAGCCATCGAGCTCCTGCGCCAGTACCACTGGCCCGGCAACGTGCGCGAGCTGAAGAACGTCATCGAGCGGGTGCTCATCCTCAACCCCAACGTTCACCGCATCGACCGGCGCCATCTGCCCATGCTGGTGCAACGCAATGCCGTGCGTACGGGCGACTTCGATACGCTGCAACAGGCGCGCGACGCCTATGAGCGCGAGTACATACTGAAGAAAATCGACGAGTGCAACGGCAACATGAGCCGCGCCGCGGAAATCCTCGGCCTCGAGCGCAGCCACCTCTACCGCAAGATGAAAGCGCTGGGGATAGCAGCGCGCGAAGCGCCGCAGGAGCAGTAGCCCCTGTCAACCTTGTCTCTTCAGACCAGCGTCAGCACCGTAATTTCCGGCGGGCAATTCAGCCGGAAGGGCATTCCCACCGTACCGATTCCCCGATTCACGTACAGCTGCGTCGCGCCGTACTGGTACAGGCCCTCGACGTACTTTTTGCCCAGCGGAGGCAAAACTACCGCTCCCACGAACGGCAACCTCACCTGGCCGCCATGCGTGTGGCCGGAGAGCATCAGGTCCGCCTTGTATTTGGCAATCTCTGGCAGGATATCCGGCTCGTGCGCCAGCACGATGATCGGCTCTCCGCCCGCGCGGGGAATCGCCCGTTCCGGATGTGATTTCCACTGATCCGCGCTGTCCAGCCCGGCGAGCCACAAGCGCTGCCGCTCCCGTTCCAGCGGCACAGCCTCATTCACCAGCACGGGGATGCCATTTTCCCTCAGGGGCCCCATCACGTGTTGCTCTCCGACCATACAATCGTGATTGCCCATGATGGCGTAACGCAGCGGGCACTCGATTTTGCTCAGAATCTCAGCGCACGGACCGGCATGCCGGCGCGCATAGGACTTCGGCAGCGGCCCATAGCTCACGAAGTCGCCGGTCAGCACGACCATGTCCGGCTTCAGCCGGTTCACCCTGTCCACCACCTCGCGCAGGAACCAGCCCTCAGAGAACTCCGCGTAGTGGAAATCGGAGATCTGCACCACGCGCATGCCCCGGAACGCTTCCGGCAACCGTGGGAGATGCAGTGTATGCTCCTCGACCCCGAGCTCGTGACGCGCAATCTCGCCCGCATAAAGCGCGAAAGCGCCTGCCGCAACCGCGGAAAGCTTCAGGAAGGAGCGCCGCGTCAGGCGGCGATGGTCGTGCGGCGCGTCCGGGCTCCCCATTCCTTCATCATAGGGGGGTCGTCGTGAAGCCCTGTCTGCGACATCGGTTGTAATGACAGCCATTCTTCAGTTGGATGCACAGGCAAAAACAGAATGGCCGGGGTGTTCTCCCCGGCCACGCTGAACCGCTCTGCTGCTTACCAGCCGTACACGCGGTACGGATACGGGTATGGGTACGGATACGCCGGATAGCCGTAAGGATAGGGCGGCGCCATATACACACGCCGGCGAACCAGATGCGGCGCGTTCTGCGCCAACCGTTGCGCTTCCTGCCATGACACTGGTTGTACCGTAACTGGCGTCGACAGGTGGAAATTCAGCAGAGTCTCCGGAGGAAGCAGCACGCGCGGTCCATTGGTATGGGCGGACGCCAGCATGCCCGCTCCACCGCCGATGAGCGCGCCTGCTGCCGCGCCTGGCCCCCGGCCGACGATCCCGCCGATAATCGCGCCCACCAGCGCGCCGCCCACTGTATTCGTAGCCGTGTAGCCGGCCTTGTTCGGTTCCTTACTCGACCACACATCCGTCTGGAGCGGATACTGCCGCCCGCTCATGCTCAGCGAAGTAATCTGCAGCGAGATTTCGCCGGAGCCAGCTAGATTGCCAGGTCTCTTCGCCTCGACCACGGTGCCCTCCAGCAGCGCCCCGCGCGGAACGGCCAGCACATTGCCCTCGAAGACGTCGCTGGCTGCGGTGGCTTCAAACGCAGCTCCCGGCTGCAGTTTCGTCACGTCCAGTGGCTGGTTCGTGCGGATCTGCAGCAGCGTGCCCGCCGGAATCGTAACCGGCCCGCTGACCGGCTGGGGCGGCGGATAGCTGCCGTACGTCGGATACTGCCCCCGACCCGGATACTGATTCGGGTACTGCGGGTACTGCGATCGATTCGGGTACTGGTTCGGATACTGTCCCTGGCTGGGGTACTGATT
>DASYYN010000301.1:0-9568 GCA_035933815.1 Acidobacteriaceae bacterium | reverse complement strand
CCGTCCCGGTTCAGGATAGCCTTGCGCGTCGCGGCCTGGATGGCGTTGTCGTCCACCAGCAGAATGTCGGCGGTCATCGGAATGGCTGATTCCTCAACTTCCCTTAGAGTTGCTTCCGTGCAACCGATTGCACCGTTTCCGATCCCCGGGTGTCCGGCATCTGCTTGACCGCCGCCCATGCATGGCGGCCGACGCTAAAACCCCGTACAAAATCTTTTTACCTGCTCCTGGTGAACTATGCAATGCCCCCCCTGTGGGATACCCGGCCCTTTCTCCCCTTCGGTAATCCTCCCGGCAAAACAAGGAGGCCGCAGCCCCTGTGGCATGGCCTCGATCCCCGACCCTTCCGAAAACAAAAAGGGCGCCCGAAGGCGCCCTTTGTTCGTGGGTGATGCGGGTTGGTTTAGAAGTACAGCTTTCCAGCGAGCTGCGTCTGGCGCGCCGCCGCCGAACCGCTGATCTTGCCGAAGAGGCTGCTGCCAAACCGGCTCGTGGGAGCGCTGAAATCGGTCTGGTTGAACACGTTGTCGCTCTCCATCCGCATCTGGAAGCTAACATTGTGCTCCGAGCTGAGCAGGAAGTTCTTCGCCAGCACCACGTTCGTGCTGCTGATGCCCGGGCTGCGGCCAGGATTGCGGTGCGTGTTGCCGAACTGCCCAATCGGCTCCGCTACGAAGCTCACCGTCGACTTATTGTCGAACCACCCCGTCGTCGCACCGCTGCGGGTCGCGCGCGGATTCACATAATGAATCGGCGCCACCTGGTTCGGTACGTCGGGGCAGGCATAGAAATTGGTGTCGATCGGGCACCACAGCGAGTTAGAACTCAAACCCGCATAGGAGACGTCGAAGGGGAACCCCGTTGCGAACGTTGCGATCCCGGAGATCTCCCATCCCGAGAGCGCGATGTTCTTGAACGAGTAGGCCGGCCCCGCGAACTTCGGTACGATGTAGAGCGGCGTCACCACCAGACGCTGGCGCGCATCGAAAGCCGAGTCGCCGTAGTTCAGCGCCGGAACCCACTGGTTGAACCCACGCTGACCGCTGGAGCCAAAGCCCGAGTTCTCAAAGCTGGAGGCTGAATCGAGCGCATGTGCATAGGTGTAGCTGACCTGCAGCGTCAGCCCATGCGTCATGCCCTTCGTGACTTCTGCCTGCAGTGAGTGATAGCTCGATGCTGAACCAGAGGTCACCACGCCGATATCCGCGTAGCCGGGAAGTCCGGCCAGGCCAGAAGCCTGAGCGGTTGCTGTGCTGTTGGGATCAATTGCGCCCGACGCAGTGTTTTGCGGGAACAGGTAACTTTCGAGAACGCGATTGCCAGATGAGGAACAGGTAAGGGTCGCACCCACTGTTGGAGAGAACTCCTTGCCGGCAAGGCAGGCGGCATGCCCGGCTGGAGTGATTGGGTTAGCATCATAGACGCTCTGATTGTGCCGCGAGAGATTGCCCACGTAACTGACCCGGGCAACCAACTGTGACGGGAACTGGCGCTCGATACTGAGCTGCATGTTCTCAGCATACGGGGCCCGGAACTTTGCGTCGTAGGTGCTGATGTTGTAGATCGGCTCAAGAAGTGAGAAGTCGATCTTCTGGCCCTTGACCGGGAACGCATAGGGGAAGGGGTTTTTCCCCGATCCGCCACCGTTGATATCGACAAAAGGATTGGCGAAACTCGGATTGAGGCTTGGATCCGTACTGGTCACGCCCAGCGTGCTCGTGCCGAACGGAGGCGTTTCGAGAGTCTGCAGCGAGCTCTCTTCCTCGGTCCGGTCGTAGTAGATGCCGAAGCCGCCGCGGATCGCGAACAACCTGCGGTCGCCTCCGGAGAGCCACCCACCGCCAGTCGGCGCCCAGGCAAAGCCGAAGCGCGGTCCCAGCTCGTTGTAATGGGTGTGCGCCTCACCGGCATTATTGCAGCCCTTATCGCCGGGATAATTCAGGCCAACCGGGGCCGTCGGGAAGACGCCGGACTGTTGTCCGGGGATGATGCAGGCAATCGCTTCTCCACCGTACTGCAGGTTATGCAGCGGCGTGTCGATCGAGTATCCAAGCCCATAGTTCAGTGTAAGGGCGTCGGTAACCTTCCAGGTATCCTGCGCGAAGACATAGTTCAGGAAAGCTTCTGCCTGAATTTGAGCGCCGGAACCCTGTCCGTACGTATCAGGAATCCCGAGCAGGACATCGAGACCGCCGTCGCCCGTCGAATAAGGACCAGTGCCCTCGAAGGCAAAGCTGCCGTTGTTCTGCGCGCCAAACGGATTCGAGACATTAAAGCGCCGGCCGTCATAACCGAGTTTAAAGGTGTGCTTGCCCAGAACTTTCGAAACCGTATCGTCCAGCTGGATCACCTGGTCGACGCGCGGCTGGGGTCCGTTCGTGCTGAAGCCAAGTTCGAAGAGCTGATTGCCGCCGTTCACGGTCATCGCCGGCAGGCCTGCTTCGTTCGAAATCTGCGGGTTGATGGAGAAACCAGCGCTCGATGGGCTGACCGACTTCTGCGGGATCACCGCTCCAAAATTGAAGCGGGTATAGTGCGCGGTCAGATCGTTGACCAGCGTCGAGCTGAACTGCCTGACATAATCGAACGTTTCCTGGCTGATGCTGGTCTTGCTCTGATCGCCAAAGCCCGGAAGCGAAGCGCCGGTAAATGGCAGCGTCTCAGGCGACTTGGACTTATGGATGATGAACAGCCCGTAGAACTGATTGCGCGGGTTAAGCGCGAAATCCATTCTCCCGATGTACTGATTGGTCGTCGTCGTAACGACTGGGTTAAAGCTGTAGCCGTAGGTCCCGCTATTCGGCTTTGGGACATACTGGTTCACAAGCTTCACAGCGAGGGGGTTAAAAGCGGAAGTGGGAAAGACGCCGCCGTGTGACGCAGCGCAGGCATCCCAGGTTTCACCGGCGGTGCAGCCCGGAATCGTCACGCTCGACGGAATCGGGTTGGTCGAGAAGGAGCCCAAATCGTAGCTGAAATTGCCGGCGAGATTGGCTGCCGAGTATACGTTGGAGCTGCCGGCAGTGCAGCAGTTCGACGTGTTGCCCTGCGGAACCCTCTGCCGCGTTCCCTGGTAGGCGCCGAAGAAAAACAGCTTGTCCCGCTTCACTGGGCCGCCGACTACGCCGCCAAAGATGTTCTGGTGAAACGGAGAAACCGTTCCGGTGTATTTCCCGGTGGTCGGGCTTAGCTTCTTCTGGAAATAGCTTAGCGTATTCAGGAATGTGTCGCGATAAAACTCGAACGCATCGCCGTGGAAGTGATTCGTGCCCTGCTTGATCGTCGCGCTGACGATGCCGCCGGAGTTGCGGTCGTATTCCGCGTTCAGCGGGCCTTCAATCAGGTTGAACTGATCGATGGCATCGAGGTTCGGCGAAAGGGCCAGAGAATTCAGCGCAATGTCATTCGTATCGGCGCCGTTGATCAGGTACTCCGACTGCTGCGTCTGTGCGCCGCTGACGGAGTAGTTGCCGCCGAAGCGATCGCTCGAAGCCTGCACACCGGGCAGCGTCAGCTCAAGGCCAGTAAAGGTGCGGCCGATCAGCGGCAGCTCCACCATCTGCTCGGAGTTCACGATATTGCTCAACTGCATGTCCGTCGTGTCCACCTGAACCGCCGACGCGTTCACCTGAACCGTCTGCCCTGTGGAGCCGACGGCCATAGTGATGTTCTCGACATATTCCTGGTCGATGTGCAGCTGGATACCGGTGGCCGAGAAGGTCTTGAAATTCGGAGCCGCGGCCGAGATTGAGTACGTTCCGCCGCCGGTGACCGGCAATTGAGCAAACAGGTAATTACCGTCAGCGCCCGAAACGGCGGTGTACTTCACGCCAGTTTGCAGGTTGGTTGCGGTGACTTGCACGCCGGGTAACACCGCGCCCGAAGGATCGCTCACGGTACCCCTGATGCGTCCGTTGACGTCTGCCGCATAGGCCACCGTGGCCAGGGTAAAGATCAGACTGAGGGCGACGGCGAGCCGTTGCCAGAAATGCAGGCTTTTCATTGTTCCGGTCCTCTTGGGGTTCATTTCCGCTGTAGAGATCATCTGTCGCGTAGCGCCCCTCCCGCGCAGGAGGGGGATCATGGAAACTCGATTAGCCTCGGTATCCGCAATTGTTTGGCCACTCTGCGCGACTCGCCAGACAACCTCCTCGAGGCACCCGGCATCGCGTGTCATTGAATTGTCTCGGACGCTGATGATAAATGGCTTATCCGCAGTAATTCCTGCCTTCCGGAGTGCCCAAAGAGTAAAGCAATCCTGCCTCTGCACGGCGGTGAAATGACCGAGGGCACGTTACGGATCTCCACATTTTCATAGCCCCCGGCCCCAGTTGTATGTAATCCCACAACTCACCCGCATTTCGCAGCTTCGCAACCGCCTTTGCGCGCCTGCAACTTCCATATCTACATAGTGTTTGAATCCAGCGGACACTCCGGATCATCGGCTTTATGACAACATAGAAGACGAGCCCTCAACGAGGAGGCTCACCCATGAACACCCTTAAGACCGCTTATCTGCTGACGGCTCTCACGCTCTTGCTGGTTTTCATCGGGAGCCGCTGGGGCGAGAACGGCATGATCATCGCCTTCGTCATCGCTGCCGGCATGAACTTCTTCAGCTACTTTTATTCCGACAAGCTGGCCCTGGCCATGTACCGTGCCCAGCCCGTCACGCGCGAGCAGCTGCCCCGCGCCTACGAAGTCGTCGAGCGTATGACCGGCCGCCTGGGCCTGCCCATGCCGAAGATCTACGTCATCCCTACCGACTCGCCCAACGCTTTTGCCACCGGACGCAACCCGAAGCACGCCTCCGTGGCCGTCACCCACGGCATCCTGCAGCTGCTCACCGACGAAGAACTGGAAGGCGTCCTCGCGCATGAGCTGGGCCACGTCCGCAATCGCGATATCCTCACCAGCTCGATTGCCGCCACGCTCGCCGGAGCCATCACGCTGCTCGCCCGCATGGGCTGGTGGGCCGAGATGTTCGGCGGATACGGCGGCGGCGACCGCGACCGCCGCGGCGGCGGACTCAGCATGCTCTTCATGCTGATCCTTGCTCCCATCGCAGCCATGCTGATCCAGCTGGCCGTCTCCCGCTCCCGCGAGTACGAAGCGGACGCCACCGGCGCGCACATCACCGGCAACCCCTACGCCCTGGCCAGCGCGCTCGAAAAGCTCGACGCCTACTCGAAGCGCCTGCCCATGCCGGGCTCGCCGACCACCGCGCACCTGTTCATCGTGGAACCGCTGCTCAGCCGCGACTCCTTCGCGAATCTCTTCTCAACCCACCCGCCGATCCGCAAACGCATCGAGCGCCTCATCGGCCGCCCCAGCGTTTACGGCACGCCGCAGCAATAGCGAGAACCAGCGGATAGCGGATAGCGGTTAGCCCGGCTAACTGCTGTCCGCTATCTGCTATCTGCTCCTCATGGCACCCATGCCAGCCCATCGTCGAACGTCCCCGCCTGCATGAGCTTCTCCACCCTCCACTGCTGCAGATCGATGGCCGCCACCTGCCCGGCAACCGCGCACGAGACGTAAGCCAGCTTGCCGTCAGGCCGGATCAGCACCTCCTGGGGATCGGCCGCAACCGGAACGCTGTGCGCCACCTGCATCGTCTGCAGATCGACGACGTCCACCGTGTTCTTCGCCGGAATGGCCACCAGCAGCCAGCGGCCATCCGGAGTGACCGCCGATCCGTAACCGGTGCCCGACAGCGGAACCCACTGCCTCACGTTGCGCGTTGCTGTGTCGATCACCGCCAGCCGCGGCTGATGCTGATCGGAGGTGAAGACCAGCCGCCCGTCCGGCGTAATCGATATGCGCTGCACTTTCTGCGCGACCGGGATCACGGTGAGCGTCTTCCGTCCTGGCATGTCGAGGACCGACACCGTTCCGGGATCCACATTCGCGGTGTACCCGAAATGCCCATCGCGCGAGATCGCCAGCATGTGCGATTCAGCCTGCCCGGTCGGAACCGTCCCGACGATCTGCAGCGTGCCCGTATCGATCGCCGTTACAGCCTGGTCCAGTTCCGTCGTCACGTAGAGCAGATGATGCTCCGCATCGAGCACCGGCAGGTGCGGCCGCACAGCATGGCCGAAATCCACTGTGCGCACCACTTTGCGCGACGGCACATCGATGACCAGCATCACGCGCCCATCGATCCCTGGCCGTCCCACTCCGGAATTTCCGTAGATCGGCACATACGCCGTCTTGCCGTCGGGCGAAACTGCCGCTTCATGTCCCCACTGGCCGGCAATCGGCTCGGCGATCGTTCCCAGTTTGTTGCCGCTCGCCGGATCGAGCACGCTGATGTTGTGATCCCGCTGGTTCACCACCAGCAGCGACTGCGCCCACGCGCCGCAAACAACCCCGCTTGCAAACCCCACTAAACCAACGCAACAGACTGCTTTCCGCATAGACGGCGACTATACCATCGCATCGCAAGCCGGCGGGCTATACGCTATACGCTACACGCTATACGCTGTTCCTCATGAGAACGCTGGTACGCACCATCGCATGGCTGGCACTGATCGTCTGGCTTGGCGGACTCTTCTTCTTCCCCATCGTCGCCGCCGCCGCGTTCACCAGCATTTCCGACACGCACGCCGCCGGCACCATCGTCGCCAAATGCCTGGGCGTCCTGCATCACGAAGGACTGATCGCCGGCTGCATCGTCCTGCTGCTGCTTCTCATCGGACGCGCGACCGGCGTATATGCGGGTATCCGTTCCGCCTTCGTAGTTACGCTCATCATGATGGGCCTGACCGCCTTCTCGCAGTACTCCATCATTCCGCACATGGAGCGCGACCGTATCGCGGCCGGAGGCGCGATCGACAACGTGCCCCGCACGGACCCGCGCCACGCAGACTTCGACCGCCTGCACAACCGCTCCGTCCACCTGGAAGAAGCCGTCATGCTCCTGGGAATTGTGCTCGTTATCCTGCTCGCGGCGCAGCAAACGCCGGAACATCGCGAGCTGCTCGCCTGATTACGCCGCCCTGCGCCCCCGCTTCTTCGGCGGATGGCTTTCGCCCGCCCCCTGCCGCGACTCGCCCGCGTCGACATTCGCCGGGTGCGACTTTCCCGGCTCGTGCTGCCCATGCGCACTCTCGTGACTCATCGCATCGGACTCATCGGACCAGCGCCCGCTGCTCGTAGAATCGTTCTCCGCCTCACGGTCGGTGGCGTGCAAAATCCCGGCGACCTGCGCCTCGTTCCCCGCCGAGCTCCGCGATTCATGGTGCTCAATATGCCCCGGCTGGCGGCCCGTCGTCTCCCCCCGCCCAGTTGTCGTTTCGCTGTGCATCCGCGGATCGGCTGCATCTCGCCCCATCTCTCTGCGTTTTGTCATAAACCCTCCATGGAACTACACCCCTGTGGGATGCGTGAAGAGGGGGCCGCGTGGCAGACCGACAGATAAGATCATCAAAGATCAGGTGTTTAGCAGCGCTTCTCTTCCATTAGGCCGAGCAGATTTCCGCTCGGATCCCGAATGAAGGCCAGCCACAAGTCGTGGTCCGGCATGCGCGCCACCATATGCGGTTCCTCGGTGAACTCCACGCCTCGCTCCCGCAGTGACGCATACGTCGCCTGCAGGTCCTGCACGCGGAAATACACCAGCGTGCCCGTGGACTTCGTCTCCCCTGCCCCAATCAACAGCCGCACAGCGCCACACTGAAAGAAAGCCATGTTACCGGCATCGAACAGAAACGGCACGCCCAGCACGTCGCCATAGAACTGCTTCGCCTGCGCCACATCGTCCACCGTGAGCGCAATCTGCATGACCTCACTCACCCGCACGGCCACATCGCTTGCCATCCAGTCCTCCTTCTGACTAGTGCTGAAGCCGCAACGATTCTCCACATCGTACAGCGTTGTCAAGCGCCGGGTGGAACTCCGCCGATGGGGCGAGACTCGCTGTCCGCAGATCATCGGCGAAGCCGCCAATCCCGTGCTCTGTGATCTCTGAGTTCTGCCTTCTGCTTCCTGCCTCCTGCCGCCCCACAACCTTTATGATCGAACTTTAGCCTTTCCTTCAGGATCATCATGAAAACCGGCATTATCGGCCTGCCGCAGGTCGGCAAAACCTCGCTGTTCAAAATCCTCACCCGCGTCAACGTCGAAGATCGCGGCTACTCGCGCGAAGCGCATCTCGGCATCGCCAAAGTGCCCGACGACCGCCTCGATCGTCTCGCCGCCGTCTACAACCCGAAGAAGCTCATCCACGCCACCGTCGAGTACGCCGACGTCGCTGCCATCAGTCAGGAAGCGCTGAAGGAAACGGCCTTCCTCGCCAGCCTCCGCAACGTCGATGCGCTCATCCATGTGCTCCGCGCCTTTGAGAACGACGCCGTTCCCCACGTCGGCACCATCGATCCGCTGCGGGATGCGAAGAACCTCGAGTTCGAGCTCATGCTCTCCGACCTCACCCAGGTGGAGAAGCGCCTCGAACGCCTCGAAAAGGACCTGAAAAAAATGCGCACCGCCGACCTCGAGAAAGAGAACGCGCTGCTGCTGCGCTGCAAATCCTCGCTCGAAGCCGAAAAGCCGCTGCGCGAACTCGAGATGACACCCGAGGAGAAGAAGCTCATCCGCGGCTTCATGTTCCTCTCGCAGAAATCAGTCCTCTACGCCGTCAATCTTTCCGAAAGCACCACGCTCGGCGCCGACCTCGAAGCCGCCGGCAAAAAGTACGGACTCACCGAACTTGCCTCGCGTCCGAACGCCGGCCTCACCGCCTTCTGCGGCAAAGTCGAAGCCGAGTTGGCGGAGATGGACGATGAAGAAGCCCAGGAATTCCTCGGCTCCTATGGTCTGAAGGAGAGCGGCCTCGTGCGTCTGATCCGCCGCAGCTACGAGTTGCTCGGCCTGATCAGCTTCTTCACCGTTGGCGAAGACGAATGCCGAGCCTGGACCGTGCCTGCCAACTCCCGCGCCCAAGAGGCCGCCGGCGCCATCCACACTGACCTCGAAAAGCACTTCATCCGAGCAGAAACGATCCACTGGGACACCCTGCTCGCCGCCGGATCAGAAGCCGCCGCCCGCGCCCAGGGCACCCTGCGCCTCGAAGGCAAGGACTACCTCGTACAGGATGGCGACGTCCTCCACATCCGGCACAGCGGGTAAACCAGCGGTGAGGCTGTTAGAGAAGAACTGCTAGTAAGAAGCTGTTAGAGAAAAGCTGTTAGAGAAAAACTGATAGCGAAGAGCTGTTAGCAAGAAGCTGTAAGCGAAGAGCTGTTAGCAAGAAGCTGTGAGCGAAGAGCTGTTAGGCGTAAGACTGCCAGCGGAGGACGCGAACCTTAGGGGTCCGGCCTATCGGGTGACGACAACACCAGATCGGGCATCAGCTAAACTTCAATCACTTCTTTGCCGGCATTTTTTCGCGACAGTGTGGCGAATCGCTTTTCTCTGACAGCCCTTCGCTATCAGTTTTTCTCTAACAGCTTTTCTCTAACAGTCTTTCGCTGCCTCACCCATGCTCCTCTCGCTCATCCTCGGCTCCCTCGCCGCCGTCGCCGACATCATCGGCGGACTGGTGCTCGTGCGCCGCAACTGGACC
>DASYYN010000282.1:0-2971 GCA_035933815.1 Acidobacteriaceae bacterium | reverse complement strand
AAGCAGGATCGAAGGTAAAAAGAAAATGAATTCGCGCGCCCAGATTCGAATGTTGCCGGACGGGCGGCGGCTGCACTTGCAGGATGGTCCGATCGATTTGATCGTCGAGGCGTTTGGCCGCCCGGAAGATGTGCAGTGCGCATATCAGGCGGCTCGTGCGCGATTTGTAAGCCTGCTGGACGAACTCTGCGGAGAACTCGCGTTTCTGCGCAGCGCTTGTTCGGCAGAGTCAGAATGGCCTCGCGGTTCGGTGGCGCGGCGCATGACGGCCGCAGTCATGCCGTATGCGGGTGAGCTTTTTATTACGCCGATGGCAGCTGTGGCTGGCGCGGTTGCCGAAGAAATTCTCGCGGCGATGATCGCGGCCGCGGAGCTTTCGCGCGCGTACGTCAATGATGGCGGAGACATCGCGCTGCAAATCGCCACTGGAGAAAAGTTTGTGATCGGGATGGTGGAACGTCCGGATCGCCCGTCGCTGTTTGGGACCACGACGATTCGCTGCGAAGATCCGGTGCGCGGGATCGCGACCAGCGGCTGGCGCGGGCGCAGCTTTTCACTGGGAATCGCGGATGCCGTTACAGTGCTCGCCGATCGCGCTGCCGCAGCTGATGCAGCCGCGACCATCATCGCGAATGCGGTGAACTTGCCGGGGCATCCGGCGATTGTGCGGGTTCCTGCGTGTGAACTTGCTCCAGACACCGATCTTGGTGGACGCTTCGTCACGCAGAGCGTTGGACCGTTAACAGCCGCCGAAATTGACGATGCATTGGCAGCTGGGGTCGCGACCGCTGAGAAACTTCTCCGGATTGGCTTGATTCGGGGCGCTGCGCTGAATCTGCAGGGAGAGACCCGTGTGGTCGGAGGCGCTGGTGCGTCGAGCATGATTTCCACCGGCGTTGAGGAAAGGAATCTCGTGCATGCCTGAGGTGGTCGTACGAAAGCGGCTCATGTGTGTCGAGGAGATTTTCCACGAAGGCGGTCCGGTAGCGGAGAAGCCGCTGCGGCGGGCGACGATACTCGCGGTCATTCGAAATCCGTTTGCGGGATCGTATTTCGCAGACATCGCGGGATTCATGGATGATCTGAAGCCGCTCGGCCTGGAAATGGCGCGGGCGCTCGTGGCTGCGCTTGGCGGGGACGCGAAGGTTGTCGAAGGCTACGGCAAGGGCGCGATCGTGGGATCGGCGGGAGAGATCGAGCACGGCGCGCTGTGGCACGTTCCCGGCGGTTACGGAATGCGCGAGGTGCTGGGCGGGGCGAAGGCGATTGTGGCGTCGACGAAGAAAGTCGGCGGGCCGGGGACGCGGCTCGATGTTCCGGTCACGCACATCAACGCGTCGTACGTGCGGAGCCATTTCGATGCGATGGAGGTCGGCATTGCGGATGCGCCGCGTGCTGACGAGATCGTGCTGGCGCTGGTGATGACGACAGGACCTCGCGTCCATGCGCGGGTTGGCGGGCTCAAGGCGTCGGAGATCAAGGGAGAAGACGGACTGAGGTGAGAGCACGATGAAAGCGAAGATCCGCAAGATCGCGACGTTTGTGGAAGAAACGCTGAGGGAAATGGACCGCGAGATTTCTCCGCCGACGCGGAAGGCGGCGGCAGTCGCGGTGATTGAGAATCCGTGCGCGGGAAAGTACGTGGAGGATCTCTCGGAGTTGACGGCCATCGGCGAGGAGTTGGGCGAGATGCTCACTTCGCGCGCTGTGGCGGCGCTGGGGATTGCTGGGCCGTCGGCGGAAAGCTATGGCAAGGCCGCGGCGGTTGGCGAGAATGGCGAACTGGAACATGCGGCAGCGATTCTGCATCCGAAGCTCGGGATGCCGGTGCGGCGCGTGCTGGGCAAGGGCGCGGCGCTGATTCCGTCTTCGAAGAAGCGGGGCGGGTTGGGAACGGTGCTCGACATTCCGCTGGGGCACAAGGACGCGGCGTTCGTGCGAAGTCATTTTGATGGAATGGAAGTGCAGCTGAATGATGCTCCGCGGGCGAATGAGATCATGGTCGCTGTGGCTGTGACGGATAGCGGGCGTCCGCTGGCGCGGGTCGGTGGGTTGACCAAAGATCAGATCAAGGGCGAAGACGGGCTGCGGTAAGCCTGTCGCGCTTCCGCGCGACCGGGCAGCCGAGGGCGGCTGTCCCCACATTGGCTGCATAGATGTCCCCACATTCATCCCCTTCATCCCTTCGCTGGGACAGCCGAGGCGGCTGTCGCTACGTGCGCACTACCTCCGGAACGCGCGTTGCTGGCGGGGTGTTGCGACTGCGGTGGATGCTGACTGCGCCGTCGGTGACTACCATGGCGACTCCGGGCAAGTCTCCTTTTTGAATGCTGTCGAGGAGATTTTTTCCTGACGACTGCTGCGCGGTGTCGAGGAAGACGAAGCTGGCTTCGCGGCCGGGGGCGATCCATCCGCAGTTGAGGCTGCGCATTTTCGCCGTGTTTCCGGTTGCCAGGCTGATTGCCTGCTCGGCGGGAATTTCTCCCAGCGAAGAAAGCATCGAGATCATCCGCAGAATTCCTAGAGGCTGCACTCCGGAACCGGCCGGCGAATCCGTGCCGAGAATCACGCGATGCATCTGCTTAAGATCCTTGGCCGTTCTCAGAGCTAGCAAAGCGGCGCGCTCGTTTCCGTTGTGGACTATCTCGAGGGCGCGCGGCGATTTTTCGCAGAGGGCGACGATCTGGTCGTCAGGAAGGGCGGTGTGACCTCCGTTGACGTGGCCGATGACGTCGGCGTCGGTTTCGAGAACCATGTCTTTGTCGATGAGGCTGGAGCCGGGGATGGACGGGCCACCGGTGTGAATCGTGCTCTGGATACCGTATTTGCGGGCCCAGGCGACCATGCGGCGTCCGGTGGTTCCGTCTTTGACGCTGCCGAGGCCGACTTCGCCGAGAAACTTCACGCCGGCGGCGGCGAGATCCTTGAAGTCATCTTCGATCATGCCCTGCTCCAGGACGGGAGCGCCCGC
>DASYYN010000278.1:0-15717 GCA_035933815.1 Acidobacteriaceae bacterium | reverse complement strand
CCTCCGGCGCCCCCACCACCCGTCGAGCCGCCGCCGAATCCACCAAAGCCGCTGCCGCTGCCTCCACCGCCTCCTCCGCCGAAATCACCGCCACCGCCGCCCCATCCGCCTCCGCCGCCGCGCCAGGGACCGCCCCCACCGAAGAACATCCCCAGCAAAAAGCCGAGCAGCCCCGATCCGCCGGCCCAGAGGAGAAAGATCACGACCAGGACGAGGAAAATGAATGCGCCGATGATCTGGCCGGCGCTCGCATGCGGCTGGCGCTGCGACGCGCCCCATTGCGTCAGCGGCTTCAGCTGAACGCCCGCATCCTGGGCAATGATCTGCGAAATCTCATCGACGGCGAGTGTCACAGCGCCATCGAAGTCGTTGGCGCGCAGCATCGGAACCATCTGCCGGCCGATCTCGCCCACCTTGCCGTCGGGCAGAATGCCTTCAAGACCGTACCCGGTTGAGATCCAGCGCTTGCGGTCCTTGACTGCCAGCAGGACGATCACGCCGCGATCGGTGCCCTTCGGCCCCACTTTCCACGCGTCTTCCAGCTCGACGGCATACTGCTCGATCGGCTCGCCGTTCGTTGTGTTGACCGTAACCACGGCAATCTGGGCGTGGGCTTCGTGGTCCACTTCGCCGCAAAGGCGATCCAGCTGGTAGATCACGTTCTGCGACATCACGTGCGCGTAGTCGCTGACGTAATCGGTGGGTCGGGGCAGGTCTTTCACTGCCTGGGTCCAGGCAGCGGGCGCGAAGCAGACAGCGAGCGCCAGAACCGCCACAGCCCTCACGCTGGTACGAAGCATTGATTGCTATTGTAGCCGCGCGGCAGACTTCGCCTTCAGCCGCTTTTCCATGACATACGCGTCCAGCCGGCCCTGGTAGTAACCAGGAATGCGCCCCGTCCGCACGAACCCGCGATGCCCGTAGAACTCCTGCGCCACTGCATTGTTCACCGCGACTTCCAGCTGGATGGCTTCAGCGTCCGCCCCGCGCAGATGCTCTTCGATCGCGCTCATGAGCATCTGACCAACGCCCCGTTGTCGGGTATGCGCACGCACATCGATGGTGATCAGGCGGCCGAACATCAGGCCGCGTTTGCGCTGCAAACCGGCGATGGCGAACCCGGCAATGCCGGGCACGCCATCTTCTTCGACCACGATTGCAAAGTTGCCGGGGTAGCGCAGGAAGTACGCCAGTTCCGCCTTCGACCAGGCGATGCCCTGGCTGAAGCACGACTGATCAACCGCATACAACTCGCTGAAGTCGTCGGGCTTCGCCGGTCGAAGGTGAAACGCCACTCCCTATCTCTGCGCGCTCTGCCCACCACCTGAGTTCAGGCTGAGACTGGCCTGCTCTGGCTGCGGCTGCACCACCACGCCGCTGAACATAGAAGCCGCCACCAGACGGCCCTGCAGCGCGGCCACAGAGTGAACCATCCATCCCGGGTTCCACCATTTCCAGGTCTTATCCGCGGGATCGATGGCAAAGATGAGCGAGTCCTGCCCGGAGGTCAGCACCATGCGCTGCAGCTTGTTGTTCCAGGCAAGGCTGGTGATGTCCGTAACGGGCAATTTGTCGAACCTGCTCCAGGTGAGGCCGTGGTCCGTGCTGGTATAGACTCCCTCACGCCCTCCGATCCACAACGAACCATCCGGTGCGACGGCCATCGTATGCAGAGCCGTCAGGCCCGTCGGGAACGACACGGACTTCCAGGTCGCGCCATGATTCTCCGACATCATGATTCCCTGCCGGCGCCCGGCAAAGATCGTCTCGCCCTCTCCGGCAACGGCATAGTAGCTGCCCGCCCCGGCGAAAGCACCGGGAGTGGAAGCACCCAGCATCGGACCCTGCCAGGAGACGCCGTGGTTCATGCTGCGGAAGAGCCCCTGCGCGGTCGCCGCATAAACGGCATCTCCCATGACCACCAGCGCCGTCACGCGACCCTGGATGGACGACACATGAACCCGGTGCGCCGCGGCCCGTTCTTCCTCTGCGCGCCGGAGTTCCGCTTCCCGCTCGCGCGCGCTTTCCCGCGTGCGTGAGCTGCGGGTGTGTGCAGGCGCAACCGGAGAAGTCACAGGTCCGGTGACGCTGTCGTCGCGGCTCCAAACGCCGCCATTCCAGCGATAAACGCCGTCGCTGGTTCCGGCGAGCAGCGTGCCTTCGCTCGTCTGGGCGAGCTCAAACACGTCGCGACCGTCCAGTCCTTCGCTCCGCTGTTTCCAGGTTCTGCCGAAGTCCTTCGTTACGAAAACTCCGCCATAACTTTTGTCGTTGATCACGCCGGCATAGATCGTGCCTTCGTGGGTGTTGTCTGCGAGCAGAGCCGCTACCTGGCGCTGCGAGAATCCCGTGTTCGATGAGATGAAGCCCGCGCCGGCGCTTTCGCTGGCCAGCACGCCGCTGCGATCGGTCGCCAGCAAAACATGCCGTGGATTACGCGGGTCGATATAGACGTCATTCACGATGAGGTCCGGACCGGTGGTGCGCGACCAAACCGTGCCGCCATCCTGCGTCTTGTACAGGCCCTCAGTCGTTCCGGCGTACACGGTATTCGGTTCCTTTGGATCCATCATCAGCACGCGCGTACGGCGGGCGGTCGAAGGAATCCCCTGCACCTTGTGGAACAGCTGGCCGGCCGAGTCCGTCTTGTAGATGCCCGAGCATGCGCTCAGGAACATAATCGTCGGGCGCGTGCGGTCGATGACCATCGAGAAGACGTCTGAATCATCGATCAGACCGTCCTTAATGCCGTTCCAGTGCGCTCCGTTGTCCGTGGTCTTCCACGGCAGATGCCACGTACCCGCGTAGATGGTGTTCGCGTCGTTAGGATCAATGGCAATCGACTGCACTTCATGGACTTCGCGGCTGCCCGGCGGGCTGATTTCACGCCAGTGCAGGCCCTTGTCGTCGCTGCGGTACACGCCCTTCAGCGTACCGGCAACGAACGTGTTCGGCGCGGAGGCAGCTTGTACCAGGGCAAAGACCGACTGCCCGCGCATGCCCTCGGCAGGTGTCCAGGTCCGGCCGCGGTCGTGGCTGATAAACACGCCGCCGTCGGTCTGATCCATCACGTACACGCCGGCATACAGCGTGCTCGGATCCTCGCGATCGACAACCAGGCTGTCGATGACCAGATGCTCGCGGCTGGGCAACTCCGCCAGGCGCGACCAGGACGACCCGCCGTCATTCGACACATAAATCCAGCTGTCGGTGGTGCCCAGATAAATGCGGCTGGGATCGTTCGGATCGAACGCAAACCGCCTCGCGTCACCGCCGTCCGGGCCAACTGACGACCAGAATGTGGGGGCTGCAAACGCAGCGTGGAAGCATGATCCTGTGAACAGGACCAAAAGAAGTGCGAGGGGGAATCGCATCCGCTTCAGTTTCATAGGCCTCTTGCTTGCGGAACCCGAACCAGCGCTCCGCGGTTTCAGGGTGCCTTAGATGGCGTCCCCAATACTAGCCGTTTCCCGTTCCACCGGCTGCACTTTCAACTGCAACTTTAGGACCAAAGTGTATGACCGAAGACCCATCATTGCGGCGAAACCAAGGTTCCACACCCGGCTCTCAAAAAACAGGGCCGACCAGGTAGGTCGGCCCTTTGGTGTCTCATTTTCTGCAGTTTACTTCGTTGCCGCCTTGCGGTGATGGTGAGCCGGAGGAGGCGCGGTCCGCTTCTGAGCCTTGTAGTGGCTCTCATCGAGCGCCGTCGTACCGGGCACATCGTTGTCAAAGTTGGCTCCCGCCGGAACCAGGTAGTTCTGCACCTGATCCTGGCCGGAGTTACCGGTCCGCACCTGAATGCGGCTGGCATCGATGCCCTTCTCCGTCACCAGGTAGTCCTTCTCGTTGACCGCGCGCTGCGACGCCATATCGGCGGCCGTCAGAGCGTGGCGCTTCGCTGCCTTTGTCTTCGGTTCCGGAACAGGAGCAGAGTTGCCCACCACCACCAGGGTGTTGTCGGGCTTCTGCTGCGCGTTCAGGGCCACATCGTCCAGGCAGGCCTTCGCTTCGTTGTCCACACGCGTCGGGCGCTTCGGATCGTTGGTGAACTGGATCGAGCACAGCGTCTGGGTGTGCGGAGTCGGCGGCGGTGGCGGCTGCTGCACGTCAACCGTGCTGGTCGCCGAAGCCGTCTGGCCCTTATCGTCCTGCACCGTGCCGGTCACCGTAATCGTGCCCGAAGGCGCGCCGGTGGTGTTCAGCGTCGCCGTGTTGCCTGTGCCGTTGATCGTTCCGGCCGAGGCGGAGTAGCTGTACGTCAGCGGACGATTCTGCGGGCTCACGCCGTTGCAGGTGATCGTCGAGCTTTCGCCGGGCTTCACTTGCGTCGGACTGGCCGAGCAGCTGATCGTCGGCGGCTCAAACTGCTTCACGGCAAACTGCGTCGTGCAGTCGGCGGACATCCAGGCCTTCTGCCCTTCCGTCACATGGCCGCTCACGGTGTAATTGCCGGGAGCCAGATTCGCAGTGTCGATGGTAGTCGTGGAGTTCGTGCCACCCACCGTCACACCCTGCCCGCTCCAGTTGTAGCTCGGCTTCTTTTTCGGATTCAGATTCGTGGCATTTCCGGTGATCGTGACCTGCTCACCCGGAAACACGGACGCCGGGCTCGCCGAGCACGCGTATTGCACCGGAGGCGGCGGCGCGATGCTGCCGAAGTGGAAGACCAGGCCTGTGCTAAGTTGCACCGCGTTCAGATTCGCGCGGCCACCCGTGCCAGGTTGCGGTCCGAAATCCGCATGCAGGTACTGGTAATCGGCCTGGAAGATCCGCAGAGCAAACCTGTGCGCTCCAGGGAACTCGTAGTCGAGTCCCGCTCCCACGGTCAGCGCCGGCCCCCACGTGTACTGGTGGCTGACGATATCGACACCATTCGCGGCTTGAGGGTTCGGGCCACCCAGTTTGGTGGCGCCGGCCAGCGCGTGCACGAACGGCGTCACACCTTCCTGGGGCAGCCGGAAGATGATGCCGCCCGAACCGCTTCCCTCTCCATCATTGGGACCATTGGGATGTACCGCGATTTCGATCTGCCCGCCAACATAGCGGTTGAAGAAGTAGGAATAGCTGCCGATCGCTCCCAGGTTAATGGCGTCGTAGCGGTCGGTACGAAACGTTCCGTCTGCCAAAGGCGTGTTTACAGAACCATGAGGCGCAAGGTATGAATATCCGAGAAATACATCAGAACGGGATGCCGGCGTTTGTGCAGATGCCGCCGAATTAGTGGACGAAGCTTGTCCCAGAACGACCGATGCGCTCAACCCCAGTGCGCACCCAGAGAGCAAGATTCGGCCCAGAAAACTGAATGGACGTGCTTGCATTGCGTCTATCCTCCGCACCACTGTGTATCTGTTGTCGAATGCTGCGCGATCTCAGGCTAAATTGCCAGGATCTTGCGAGACGCGGAGTTATTTCTCCCAAACTTCCGCGATATCGAAATTATCACAGCTTGGGAGGGCCCAGGCCGCATTTTTTCAATGTGTTGCCACATTTTGTTCCTGATCGGATTTCATCCGCCGAAAGGTGACCCGCGTGCCTGAACAGTCACATCAAGAACGTCGAGCGCCGGAGCGCCTGAGCAATACGCAGCGAAAGCCCAGGATTACTGAAGATTGAGTACGCGCTTCAGAGTGCCCTGTTCGTGCTGAATTTTTTCCTGCAACAGCGTGATGGCGTACAGCAGTTGTTCGGGCCGTGGGGGACATCCCGGCACATAGACATCCACCGGGATTACCTGATTGACGCCCTGCACCAGAGCATAGTTGTTGAACACTCCGCCTGACGTCGCGCACGCACCCATCGAGATGACCCATTTGGGTTCCGGCATCTGGTCATAAAGCCGCCGGATCACCGGCGCCATTTTCCATGAGACGCGCCCAGCGATCACCATCAGATCCGATTGCCGTGGAGAAGGGCGAAACACTTCCGCGCCGAAACGCGCCACGTCGAAACGCGAGGCGCCCATCGACATCATCTCGATCGCGCAGCAGGCCAGACCGAAGGTCATCGGCCAGATGGAGTTCTTGCGGATCCAGTTGATCGCGGCGTCGACAGTCGTGAGAAATACGCCTTCCGGCTGCTCGTAACCATAACTCGCTTCGAGCACTTTCTCGCGATTTTTCGCGCTGCTCTCCAGCGTTCCAAATAAGCGGCGGTCGCGCAGAGCTTCGCTCATAGGTCCATCATACCGCCGGATGAACCGTCGCACCGCCTTGCAGGAGCGAGTTTCGATTACACTGTGAATCGATAGCCAGAAATTGAGGCACCGTCCCAGGTTGCGCCCCATTTATCGCAACTGATTTGAAGGATGCCCGACCGTTCTCCAGGAGTGTTGTGCCGGTAGCCGTTTCCCGCAGAAAAAAGAGCCCTGTCCGCATTGCCGCCTGGATTGCTGCCGCCCTCCTGGTCATCGGCATCTGCTCCGAATTGCTGCTCCGATTCGTCCTTGGACTTGGCAATCCGGTTGTCGTCGTGCCTGACGCGGCGTGTGCCTACACACTTGCGCCCAACCAAAACACCTTCCGGTTTTTCTGCCACACGCATACGAACCGGTACGGCATGCGATCTGACGCATTTGCACCAGAGCCTGCGCCCGGAACTCTGCGCATCATGTTCGTTGGCGATTCTGTCACCTACGGCACCAGCCACGTCGATCAGTCGCGGATCTTCACCGAGCTGCTGCACCGCGGGCTTCCCTCTGTCCTGCATCAGCCTGTTGAGGTGCTCAACGCGTCGGCCGGAGCCTGGGCCATCGACAATGAGCTCTCCTGGCTCCGCTCTCGCGGAACATTCCACTCGAAAATCGTGGTTCTGGTCCTCAACAGCGACGACCTCCCTCAGCCCCGCGCCCAAATCACCGATGTAGGCGACGACACTGCTCAGAATTACTCACATACCGCCCTCGGCGAACTCTGGACACGTCTTCTGAAGCCGCGCCTGTTCCACACCGCGCCGCACGTCGATGCCGGCGATGCAGCCATCATCAATCAGGAGACGATCCGCGCGAACCTCGCCGAACTCGACGCCTTCCAAAAGCTCACCGCAGCCAACGGCGCGCGCATGGCGCTGCTCTACATCCCATTTCGCCATGAAATTCCCAGCCCAGCCGTTCAGTCGGAGGAGACGCTCACCGCATGGGCCACTGCGCATCACGTCCCATTCTTCGACATGACATCTGTTGAGGCGGCGTGGCCGGTGCACGCGATCTCTCTCGATGGCGTTCACCTGAACGTGCACGGCAACCAGGTCGTGGCCGACGCCGTGGAGAAGGAATGGGACTCGAAAATGAGCCAGTAACGCGCGCCCGAACCGCTGACCCAACTCCCGCCGTTTCCTGTTGGCCCTTTTCGCAAAATATGGTTAAGTAACCATAACAACTGCATTCGTCCCGGCGCGACCCCTGTCGCTCTCGCCTGCGGATCACCCTCGCCGTAGCCGTTTCAAATCCTTTCCGGGAGTGCTATGCGTTTTCGCCGATTTGTGCCCGTGTATCTGACCGCAGCAGCGTGCGCCCTCTGTTGCGCGCCGTCTGCCCTCGCTCAGGCACCCGCCGCGCCCGCCATCTCTGCGGGCGATAACGCCTGGATGCTCACCAGCGCCGCGCTGGTGCTGATGATGACCGGTCCGGGTCTGGCGCTTTTCTATGGCGGCCTCGTACGACGAAAAAACGTGCTGGCCACGATGATGCAGAGCTTCGCCATGATGTGCATTGTCACGGTGCTCTGGGGGCTGTTCACGTACAGTCTGGCCTTCAGCCACGGCAATGCGTTCATCGGCGGCTTTCATTACGCCTTCCTTCACAACGTCGGCCTCACGCCCGATCCGGACTACGGCGCAACCGTGCCGGCGCAAACCTACATGATTTACCAGCTGATGTTCGCCATCATCACCCCGGCGCTCATCTGCGGAGCCTTCGCCGAGCGCATGAAGTTCAGCGCCATGTGCCTGTTCCTGACGCTCTGGTCCATCATCATCTACTCGCCCATGGCACATATGGTCTGGGGCAAGGGCGGTCTGCTCAACGCCGCGCTGGGCGGCAGCGTTCCCTGTCTGGACTTCGCAGGCGGTACGGTGGTCCACGTCACCTCCGGTGTCTCAGCGCTCGTGTGCGCCCTGTACATGGGCAAGCGCGTCGGCTATCCGCGGGAACCTTCGCCGCCGCACTCCGTCGTGCTCAGCTTCATCGGCGCCTGCATGCTGTGGGTGGGCTGGTTTGGATTTAACGCCGGTTCCGCTGTCGCCGCGAATGGCCTTGCCACCAGCGCTTTCGTGAACACGCATTTCGCCACCGCGGCCGCGGCCATGAGCTGGAGCCTCGCTGAGTGGATTCGCAACGGCAAGCCCAGCGCGCTCGGTGCGATCTCCGGAGCCGTGGCCGGGCTCGTCGCCATCACGCCCGCTTCCGGTTTCGTGCAGCCCATGTCGGCGCTGGTCATCGGAGCCGTGGCCGGAGTTTTCTGCTATCTCATGGTCACGGTCGTCAAACGGATCTTCGGCTACGACGACTCACTCGATGCCTTCGGCGTCCACGGAGCCGGCGGCACCATCGGGGCCATCCTGACCGGCATCTTCGCCTCCAGCTCCATCAATCCCATCTTCGGCGCCGGCAACGCGACCGGCGCAATCGACGGCAACTGGATGCAGGTCGTGCATCAGCTTGCCGGCGTGGCCATTGCCTGGACCCTGTCGGGCGTCGGCACCCTCATTCTGCTCAAGCTTGTCGACGCGCTCATCGGCCTGCGCGTCAGCCGCGAACACGAGATCGAGGGCCTCGACATTACCCAGCACGGCGAAGAGGGGTATGACTTCGGTTCCTGAAGTGCTCTGCTGTGTTCTCAATCACTTCTGATACTCTGACTAGCCGGGATACTGAACGCTTATGCAAAAGATTGAAGCCGTCATTCAGCCTTCCAAGCTCGACGCTGTTAAGGACGCCCTGCTCGAGGCGGGCATCGAAGGCATGACCATCCTCGAAGCGCGCGGCCACGGCCGCCAAAAGGGACATACCGAGTTCTACCGCGGCCGCGAATACACCGTGGATCTCCTCCCAAAAATCAAAATCGAGATGGTGGTCCGCGACGAGATGGCCGAAAAAGCCATCCAGGCCATACTGTCCTCAGCACGGACCGGTAAGATCGGCGATGGCAAGATCTTCATTTCGAAGATCGATGACGCCATTCGCATCCGCAACGACGAGCGCGGACCCGCCGCGCTCTGAGCCTGGCGGCAGTAAGCACGGCCGCCGCAACTGAAGTCTCCGTCCCGGCGGAGACGCTGATTTCATTTGCAGGTTGCCATGCCTCCTGAGCCGCCCACGCTCTCGCGACTCCGTACCCGTTATCAGGAGGACTCCGCGCTGGTGCGGCAGACCTTCGAGCGCACGGGCGACGGCTCGGCAGCCATTCGCCGCCGCGCGCAGATCGTTGGAACCCTCATCTGCCGTCTCTGGGACGAGATCGCCGCCGGGGCGGGCGAGCGTGAAATCGCCATCATGGCTACGGGCGGCTTCGGCCGGCGCGAGCTTTTCCCCTGCTCCGACGTCGACGTCCTGTTCCTGGTTGCGAATGAAAAACTCGAGCCCGCGTGGAAGGAACGCATCCGCACCTGCACCCAGGCCATGTGGGACATCGGCCTGCGCGCCAGCCCGGTCACCCGCACGCTGAAGGAATGCGAGCGCGTGCATCCCGACAATCTGGAATTCACAGTTTCGTTGCTCGATCGGCGTTATCTCACCGGCAGCCGCGACCTGTGCGCGAAGTTCGAGAAAGAACTGCTGCCCTCGGTGATCCTGCGCGAATGGGACATGATCGTGCAGAACCTTGCTGAAATGGCGCGCGCGCGGCATGCCCGCTACGGCAACACCATCTTCCATGTCGAGCCCAACGTTAAGGAATGCCCCGGCGGGCTGCGCGATTACCACCTCACCCAGTGGCTCACGCTGCTCAACGCCATCCATGCCCAGAAAGGATGGCCCCAGGCCGCTGCGGACGAGTTCTACGGAACCCACGACGAGCTGGAATCGGCCTACGATTTCCTTTCCGCCGTGCGATGTTTTCTCCATTACCGATCCGGCCACGACGACAACACCCTGGACTGGCACGCGCAGGACGAGGCCGCCGGCCTCTCCATCGGGCTCGAAACGCGCGGAACCTCCGACCCCGCCTACTGGATGCGCAACTGGTACCGCCAGGCCCGCACCGTCTATCGCCGCGCCACCCTGCTCATGGACGCGGTCCCGCCGCCCCGCCGCTCCTTCTACAAGCAATTTCGCCGCAAGCGAGTGCCTGTCCCCGGAACTGACTTTTTCCTCCAGGATGGCCGGCTCGACCTGGCCGCCGGAGTGGAGATCAACGACGCCGACTCCATCCTGCAGATCTTCGGGCTGATGGCAAAGAACGGCTACCGCCTCAGCTTCACCGCGGAAGACCGCATCTCCGATGCGCTGCCGATGCTTGCCGTACAGATGCCCGAGGGCCCATTCCTGTGGAATTGCCTGCGCGAAGTGCTGCTCGGCACGTGGGCTGCCCACGCGCTGCGCACCATGCACGCCCTCGGCATTCTCGAGCTGATCATCCCCGAGTTCCACGGCATCGAGTCGCTCGTGATCCGCGACACCTGGCACCGCTACACCGTCGACGAGCACACCTTCCACGTTATCGATAACGTGCATCGCCTGCGCCAGCCCCAGCACGACTGGGAAAAACGGCTCGCCACGCTGCTGCCGGAAATCGACCGCCTCGACCTGTTCCTGCTCGCCCTGCTCATGCACGACACCGGCAAAGCGCGGCGCAATGGCAGCCACGCAACGGCCAGCGTGGAGTTGTGCGAGAGCCTCTTCGCGCGCCTCGAACTCGATCTCGAAGAACGCGAAACGGTGCGCCGCGTCATCCGCAATCATCTGGAGATGTCCAGCGCTATGCGCCGCGACATCTTCGACACGGAAAACATCCGCTCCTTCGCGGAGAAAATTGCCACCCAGCCACAGCTCAAGATGCTGACGCTGATGACTTATGCCGACATCCGTGCCGTCTCGCCCGATGCGCTCACGCCGTGGAAGGCCGACAGCTTGTGGCAGCTGTACATGAGCGCCTCAAATTTCCTCGACCGCAGCGTCGACGAAGTGCGCTATCACGCCTCGGCCGACCCGGCGCTGATCAGCCGCATCGTCGCCCAGCTGCCCTTGCCGTCAACAGATGGCAGCGTGACCCTCGCCCTTCCCGAGCCAGACTCCGCCGGCATCGAGCAGTTGCGCGGCTTCCTCGAAGGCCTGCCGCAGCGCTATTTAGCCACGCGCAGCCCGGAACAGATTGCCGCCCAGTTCCGCATGGCGCAATGCATTGCAGTTGACTCCGTCCAGGTCGCCTTCCGCACCGTTCGCCAGCTCAACGAGGTGACGCTGGTGACCGCCGACCGCCCGGGCCTCTTCGCCGACATGGCCGGCGTGCTCTCCGCCTGGGGCATGAACATCGTGAAGGCCGACGCCTTCTCCAACGCCGCCGGGATCGTCGTCGACACGTTCCAGTTCACCGACACCTATCGCACACTCGAGCTGAACCACTCGGAAATCGATCCCTTCCTGCAGAGTATTCGCGACACGCTATCGCACCGCATTTCGCTGCAGCAGCTACTGGCCTCGCGCAATCACAAGCTGCCGCGGCCGCGCGTCAGCATCGCCACCCGTTTCGAATTCGACAACGAAGCTTCCTCCCACAGCACGCTGCTCCAAATAGTCACCCAGGACACCCGCGGCCTGCTGCGGGAGATCGCTCTCAGCTTCGCCGCATGCCGCTGCAACATCGAGGTCGCGCTCATCGATACCGAAGGCGAGACGGTCATCGACGTCTTTTATCTGACCTCCGGCGCACGCAAGCTCGACGACGCCGCCCAGGAGCGCCTCACTGACACGTTAAGCCAGCGGCTCCAGCATCTCCGCCATTAATATATGCAGCTATCATACGTATTTTAAAGCACATATATACGTATCGCACCTCTGAAGCTGCGTCGCGCCATCTCCCGCCAGGTTACCAAAGTTGTTGGCGCGCGATAGATACTTTCGAGTAAACTGACCACCGATCAGCAGGGTCAGGCTCGACTCGCAGACCCTTCTGATTTCGGCTCACTGTCGCATGTCGTCGCCCCACAACCCGGCGAAGACGAAGGTTCTGGTCGTAGACGATGAAGCGATCATCGCCGACACTCTCGCTCTCATCCTGAACAAAAGCGGATTCCAGGCCACTGCGGCCTATCGTGGTCCTCAGGCCGTGCGCCTCGCCGCGCAATCGTCGCCCGATGTGTTGCTGATCGATATCGTCATGGGCGATATGACCGGCATTGACACCGCGCGCATGATCGCCAAAGCTCACCCCAAATGCCGCATCCTGTTCATCTCCGGGCACGGCGACGCCGAAGGCATGGTGAACCGCCACGCCGACGGCATGAATTGCAGGCTGTTGCCGAAACCGCTCCGCCCCGAAGACCTGCTGGCCGAACTGCGCGATCCGCACCGCTGTGCAGCCTGATTACGGAGCGGTGATGCATCCCCGTATTCAGATTGGTTCGCCGCCGCTGTCGCCCTGTGGCACGCGAGCCCGTCAGGGACTACGCTGAACATGGAGGGCCCTCCCCGACAGTCGCCGCAACTTCGCTCTGCGGCGTGGGTTCATATGCCTGGAATCGTGTCTTCCCGGCCCCCGGCGTTTTCCAGGCAAGGAGTCTTGCTTCGATGAAATCGATTGGCCGTCTTTTCCTCTTCGCCGCTCTTGCCGGCGTGACGTTTGCCGCCGTGGCACAGTCCGCGCCCCAGCAGCAGGACCCGCAAAAGCCGCAACCCAGCGAAAGTTCGAGTGGCGTGTCGCAGCCGCCGCCGGACGCAACTATTCAGGCCGACGAAGACATGACCAATACTCCGCCGCCGCCCACCGCGAGCGTGCCCACCCCGACCCCTGCGGCGAAGCCCTCGGCCGCCATTCCCGCAACAACAGCGCCGAAGCCGGTCACCACCGCGGCGCCTGCGACTGCAACTGCGAAGCCGGCCATCCACGCCGGAGTTTTCGGGGAATTCGACAATACCGACGATGGCATCGTGACCGCCGTCCCCAGCCACGCCGCCGCTCCGGCACCGGCACCGACAACAGGCTTCCACCAGCGCGATGCAGCTGATACCGGCGATTCCTCCGATTACGGCATCGTCTCCTACGTGCCCTTCAATCCCAACGACCTTCGCACTGGGACGAACGTCTCGGTCCGCCTGAAAGAGTCACTCTCCACCGCCCGCACCGACGCCGGTACCCCCTTCACCGCGACCGTACGAATGGACGTCTATAACGACAACACGGTCGTGATCCCCGCCGGATCGGAACTGCGCGGCCGCGTGCTGCACGTTTCTCAGGGACATCATTTCGGCCTGCACGCCTCGATGCGCCTGCACGCAGACACGATCGTCCTGCCAGATGGCACCTCATACCACATCGATGCGGACGTAATCGAGAGCTACGCGCCAGGCACGGATGCCAATGATGAAGGCTCCGTCGTCGCGAGCACTCACTACACCAAGGACGCCATCCAGTACGGTGGCGCTGTCGGAACCGGCGCGGTCGTTGGCGGCGTGGTCGCCGGTCCAGTCGGCGCGGGTGCAGGCGCGCTGGTTGGCGCCGGAGCGGAAACGACGCATCTTCTGCTGCAGAGTCCCTCGGCAGCAAATCTGCCGAAGGGATCAGTGCTGATCTTCTGTCTCAACCAGCCGATGCATCTCACGCCGACGAAAAACTAAAACGCATTCTGAACTCCTCCCCGGCGTCTGCGGACAGATGCGCCAGCATCCGCCATTTCCACAGCCCGGTTGACACCAGCAGCCGCGCCGTCCAATACTTCTCAGCGTTGTCCGGCATCGTTGGATGCTCGCGTTCCCCGTCTGCTTGAGCCAGGGAGGTGCCCCATGCTGAATCAGTGCGCCAATCCAACATGCGCCAGGCCGCTGGTGTACCTGCGGGACGGCCGCATTTTCGTTTTCGACGTGCCCTCGACCAACGGCGCCAATGGTGCAAAGCGAAATCGTCATCTGGAGCACTTCTGGCTATGCGGCAAGTGCGCCCGGACGATGCGGTTAGTGCAGCATGGAGCCGCAGTCGATGTCGCCCGCAAACCTGGCCGCGAAACCTACCTCACCACAAGCTCCGTCCGATGGGGTGGCAGTGAATTAATCCTGCCTGGCCTCAGACGAGTCGACGAAGCCTGACGCGAAAATACTCGATTGCCGCGCCCAGCCCTTCAAATGCAAAATGGTTGGCACCGAAAGGAGACGTCTATGCCGGTGAAAGCGATTCCCGACGGATACCACAGCATTCAGCCCTATCTCTACATTCGCGGCGCCGATCAGGCCATCGAGTTCTACAAAAAAGCATTCGGCGCGACGACCCTGGTCCACATGCCCGGCCCGGATGGCCGCGTCATGCACGCCGAGATGCGCTTCGGCGATTCCATCATCATGATGGCCGACGAGGCGCCGGAGCGCGGCATCTGCAGCCCTGAGTACTACAAGGGCGCGCCCTTCAGCCTCGCCCTTTATGTCGAAGACTGCGACGCCACCTACTACCAGGCGGTCGCAGCCGGCGCTAAAAGCGTCCGCGAGCCCGCCGACCAGTTCTACGGCGATCGCTCCGCCGGCGTCCAGGACCCCTTCGGCTTCCAGTGGTACATCGCCACCCACGTGCGCGACGTTTCGCCGGAGGAGATGAAGGCGGCGATGGCGTCCATGGCGGAGCAACAGCCCGCATGACTCCAGATCAGTTTCGCAACCTGGCCCTGGCTTTGCCGGACACGCAGGAGTGTGCCCACATGAACCACCCGGATTTCCGCGTGGGCGGCCGCATCTTCGCCACTCTCGGCTATCCGGACGAAGCCTGGGCCATGGTGAAGCTCTTCCCCGATCAGCAGGCGGCCTTCATTGCCGCTGATCCCAAAACGTTCTCTCCCGTGAAAGGCGCGTGGGGAAAGCAGGGTTGCACCAGCATTCTTCTCGCGAAGGCAAAGAAGCGCAAAGTGCAGGAGGCGCTCCACACCGCGTGGCGCAAGACCGCCGTGCGCCAGACCATCCGCAAGCTCGAAGCGCAAATGTCCGAGAAACGAAAGCGACGCACCATGCGCGCCGCGGAACCAGCCTGACCAAAGGCGTCGCTATGCCGGGTGCCCCATCCTTGTCGCTCCTCTTTTGAGCGACAGGGTAGTGGGCGCGGGTGCCCCATTGCTGCCTGAGCGAAGCGGTGGAGCGCGACACGAAAGACGGCCTCTTTAACGGATTGACATTCCTATCTCCGAGTTGCCGGTCACTCGTCCAGAACGAACATTACAATCAGGCTGCTGGGAGGGAGCCCTCGATGAAGAGCCTGTTCGTTGTCCTTTCAAGCATGGTCATGATTGCCTACGTCGCGTACCGGGGATTCACAACCTTCGTGATTCTCCCGTTCACAGAGCCGCTTGTGAGTAGGGATGGCCTGTATTTTCTCCTGCTCGTTTTCGCCGCTACCGTTTCCACCGTGCTGAGTTTTTCTACGCGGAAGGAGATCGCCGCATCGCTTGCTACTGCTGTAGGAATTGCGGCGCTGTGCTTCTGGGTCATTGTCATCTTCAGGTCGCCATGGCGGACGTGGTCGGGCTTCATCTGGTTCGTCGTGCCGGAGGGCTGCTTTGCTCTTGCTGGTGTTTGCAAGTGGTGGATGGACC
>DASYYN010000273.1:0-4770 GCA_035933815.1 Acidobacteriaceae bacterium | reverse complement strand
ACGAAGGTGTCCAGCTTGCCGACGATCCAGTTGTCGCGGACATAGTCGTTGCCGAAGCTCGATCTGCCGTAAGCGACGGCAGGAGCAGTCTGGATGCCTGCCGGCGAGGTCCAGCGCATGCGGTTGGCTTCCACTGAGGCGCGGTTCTTCTGATTGATTTGCCAGTCGAGCCTGGGGAAGAGGATGGTCTGGCCCCCGGTGCGGGGCTGCGATCCGAGCATCGAGACGAGGCCGTTGATGCCGCTGGTGTAGTAGCTGACTGCAGAGCTATAGGACAAGCCGGTGGCATTCACAAGAGCGCAAACCTGCAGGTCCTGATACTTTGTTGGCGCAACTGTACCGTTCGCGGTGGATGGCTTGCAGGCTTGGTTCGCCGCCAGAGCCGCATCTGGGGCGCCGTAGAAATTCGCGTTGGAACTGGTGCCGAGGATGGTCGCAGCGCCGGGGAAATCGTGATAGTAGCGATCGCCGGCAAGGAAGAAGAAGAGCTTGTCGCGCAGGATCGGGCCGCCCACAGTGAATCCGTACTGGCGGCGGAGGTCGGTCGGCTTGAATGACTTGCTCTGGTAAACGCCCGGCGAGACCTGCACCGGATGCTGCACGTAATAGTTCTGCGCGTTCCAGTCGCTGTCGCGATCGAAGTAGTAGATGTCGCCGTGGAACTGGTTGCTACCGCTCTTGGTGACCGAGTTCACGATGCCGCCGGCGGAGCGCCCGTACTCAGCGGAGTAGTTCGAGGTGTTGACCTGGAATTCCTGGACGGCGTCCTTGATGGTGGAGTAGCCGGCACGCGTACGGCCGCGCTCTTCAGAGAAGTACGCCTGGTTGTCGTCGGTGCCGTCGATGGTGACGTTATTGAGCAGTGTGCTGGCGCCGCGGAAGCTGAGCAGGCCGAATCCGTTGGAGTCATTAGTGACGCCCGGCGTGAGCAGCGCGGCAGCCGACCAGCGGTAGTTGTTCTCGGGAAGGCTGTTCAGGGTCTCCTGGGGGATGACGCCGGCGAAGTCCGGCGAGGTGGTGTTCACGATGGGCGCCGCGCCGGTGACTTCGACGGTCTGGGCGGTTGCGCCGACGGAGAGATGCGCGTCAACGTCGGTGAGGAGCCCGACCTGGACGGTGGCGTCCTGCACCTTGAGTTCGCTGAATCCCTTCGCCTTCACCGTGACGGTGTACGTGCCTGGCTGCAGGTGGATGATGCGGTAGTAGCCGGAGGCATCCGACTCGGCGGTCTGTTCGGCGTTGGTGCCGACGTTGTGGACGACGATGGTGGCGTTGGGGACAACGGCGCCGCTGGAATCCATTACAGTGCCGCCGATCGCGCCGTCAACGGCTGTCTGCGCATGGCTGCGGACAGGGACCATGAGGGCGAGCATCAGCGAAAGCACGAAGAGGAATCCCGCGGACAGGCGGATGCGATAGCGAAGATTGCGCGTCATAGGCTCTCCAAAGAAATCAGGGAATCCCGAACCTCGTTCCGGCCGGCAGCCGTCTGCGCGAAAGTCGCGGCGGGCCGAAATTCCGGAACGAAGCGCCGGCAGGTGTGGGCACACGGCGGTCGAACAAACCGGTGCTGCAACACTTTCCGGGCAGGCTATGAAACTACGATTCCACACGATTGTTTCTGGCTGATTACAGCATGGAGAGATTGGCGTAGAAAGAGGTAGTTCCGAGTGGATGTGGAAAAGTCGGCCCGATCGCGCAGTACGAAGGATTGGCGCGGTGGAAAACTGGTTGCGAATGTGAGAAAGAAGGCGAAACCTGCGATGAACGTAACGGCCGAAGCTACTTGTTTCTCGCTCCTTGCAATGGAAAAAATATGTATGGAAGGTAAATCGGGGGCATGTCGTTCAGAAATTCAGGCGTATGCCGCCCTGCAACTGGCGCTCGCGCTGTATCGCGCTGCTGGCGCCATTCGTCGGATTGCCGAAGGCGGCCGTGGCGTCGTATGCGTACTGCCGGACTGAGGTTCCATTGACCATCACGACTGAGGGCGCGGGGCGCTCGCCGCTTTGCCAGCTAAGCGTCGCCATGTTGGCGTGCGTGGTATCGCTACTGATCCGGTAACCGGCAGTCTGGATGCGCGTGACGCTCTGGTGATTGAGGGCGTTGAAGGCTTCGGCAAACAAATCGAAGGAGAAGCGATCGCTCAGGGGGAAGCGCTTGGTCAGGCGGAGATCGAGGTTCGACGCGCCGGGATACCGGAAGGTATTGCGTCCGATGCCGGGGATGAAGTCTTCGCCGCCCGATCCGTTGAGGCTTGGGCCGACCGCAGCAATGGGCACGCGCGAATCCGTTATATATCCGTTGGGCTGGGTCACGGCTTTCAGGCAGTTCGCTCCGCCATTGGGACCTCCGGCGAGCAGCCAGTCGGTGTAGGAGCAGGACGGCGTGGGGATCGCGCCGGCGGTGCGCATCGAGTACGGCAGGCCGGTGCGCCAGTCGCCTGTCGCGGAAAGCGCGTATCCGCCGAAAAGCTCGCCCGCGGCGCCGCGAAGACGCCAGGGCTCGCGCAGCACGACAGCGCCGGAGACGCGCTGGCGGACATCGTAGTTCGACGTGCCGTGTTCGAGGCGGAGGTCGGCGGGATCGTAAACATCGTTGCGGTCGGCGAAGGCGGCCTCGTTCTGGCCGTCGTCGATGGCCTGCGCCAGCGTGAATCCCACGTTCGCGGTGACGCCGCGCGACATGCGGCGGATGAGGCGCAGCATCAGGCCGCGGTAGCTGGAGTTCGTTTCGCTGAGGATATCGGTGATGGAGCCGTAGGTCGGGTTGACACGCTGGTAGTAGAAGCGCTGCGGCTGATAGATCGGGAAGGAACTGCCATTCATGGACGAGGCGAACTTCGCCAGCGGACCGAAGTTGCTGTTGTTGCCGGGAGCCTTCAGCGTGTAGAAGACGTCGGCGGTTGCACTGGTATCGACGTTGGTGTCGACGAATTGCGCGAGATGGTGCCCGTCGGTAGCCATGGCGGTTGCGCTGAGGACGGTGCGCGCGCCGATCGACTGCTCCAGGGAGAGCTGAGCCTGGTTGATCTGTGCATGCTGGAAATGCGGGTCGAAATAGACGACGTCTGGCGCGGTGGAGGCCTGGTTGGGGGCGGCCGGCGGCACGTATGGCGTTTCGTCGCTCGAGAAGACGTGGGGAAAAGGCGGCGCTCCGGCGTCCAGCGGACGCCAGGCATAGCTGCGCGGTGAATGCGCGCTGCCGGTGGAAGTGAGCGCGCTGAAGACCGTGGCGTTGGGGATGCGCGCGAAGTACATTCCGAAGCCGCCGCGAAGGATGGTCGTGCCGCGGCCAAAAAGGTCCAGAGCGAACGCGGCGCGCGGGGCGAAGTTGTCGCGGTTGTGCGGCAGACGCGCGGTTTGCGGGATATCCGGATTGAGGAGCGCGGAATTGGTATCGGGCAGACCTTGGTATTCGTACCGCAGGCCGACCGTGATGGTGAGCGCGCGCGTGGGCCGCCACTCCTCGGCGGCAAAGGCGGCGTAATCGGCGGTGTGCAGCCACCAGTCCGTGTAGCCGAGGGTCTGACGGTAGCGCGTGTAGCAGGGATAGGCGCCGGCGCCGCTGGTCGTGCCGTCGCAACTGTCCGGCGCGAGCAGATCGGAGAGGAAGTCGAGCAGCGTGGAGTAGGAGTAGGCGCCGTTCTCGCCGTTGATGCCCTGGAGCACGTCGTCAATGTGGTTGTAGTCGTAGCCGAAACGGAGGGCCTGTTTACGATGGATCCACGACGCGACGTCGAGGAACTGCTGGCGGGTTTCTTCGGGATACGCGCGCTTGTTCACGGTGGGTAGCGTGCCGAAGCGGAAACCGGCGCTGGAATCCGCGGAGATTTCGGGTGCCAGGCCCCAGGCGTTTTGCGCGAACTGCCGCTCGAAGGTGGTGGGTGTGGCGGGCGACTGCGCGAGCAGGTCCCGGCTGTACTGGAAACGAGCGCTGTTAATGATGCGCGGAGTGAGGGAAAAATCCCACCGCGCGACGGCGGTGTCGTCGCTGCTGCCGCTGTTGCCGAAGCTGCCGATACCGTCGTTCTCCGACGCTCCGCTCAGCGCGCCGTGCGGAGCGGTGCGGCGCATGGAGTTGTATTGCACGATCAGCTGATGGCGGTCGTTGATGCGCCAGGTCAGCTTGGGGAACACGATCGTCTGGCGCGTGAAGCGCGGCACGATGCCGAGCATCGTGTTCATCTGGTTCAGCACTGTGGACCAGGAGCAGGCTGCCGTCGCCGTTGAGCCGCCGCCGGGAACGCCGGTCGCCGCGCAGGACTGCGCAACGGGACTTTTGCTGGTGGCCATACGTGCGGCGAGTGTAGCAAGCGTGGGCTGCGATGGAGGGAAGAAGAAGACCTCCGGCTCGCTGGCGCGCGCGATGGCGGGATCGTGACGCAGGTGCTGCTCCCACGCGAAGAACCAGAAGAGGCGATCGCGGCGGATCGGGCCTCCGGCCGAGACCTCCCACTCCTGTCGCCGGTCGGGGGCGTGCCAGGGCACCTCGACGTAGGTGATGGGATGGCCGTTCAGGTACTGCACCGGTTGATTGTTGATAGTGGTTGTGCCGGCGGGCTCCTGCCGCATCACTTTGTCCCAGGCATTGTAGGTCTGGCCGAGCGCACCGCGGTTGAAGAATGTCGCCTGCCCGCGCATGTGGCTGCTCCCGTTCTTTGTGACGGTGCTGAAGCCGGCGGGCTCGCGGCCGAAAAAGCTGCCGCCCATCTGAAATTCACTCATAGACGACTGGCCGGTTGTATGACTGCCGGCCTCCGTGGCGCGC
>DASYYN010000150.1:0-5032 GCA_035933815.1 Acidobacteriaceae bacterium | reverse complement strand
GAACTGCGCGGTGTCTTCCGAGGTGATGAGCAGTCCGCCCTGGGCGACGAAATCTTTGAGGTGTTGCAGGCCCGTGGTGCCGAGGCCGGGGCGCTGGTCGGGAGTGGAGTCGATGCGGCCGAGGTTGGGCGTGAGGTCGGTCTTCTGCCAGGGCAGCGGGTTCCCATACATCGGCAGGCCATCGACGATCGCCTGAGTGCTGGCGCGTCCCACGGGCGCGAAGAGGATGACGTCGTATTTGGAGCGCAGGTCGGTTTCGCGGGAGACGGTCTGCGTGCTGATGTAGTCGTAGGGAACGTGCAACTTGTCGAGCGCCTGCCGCCACCAGCCCTCGGTCTGTGTGGCGAGCCAGGTGTGCATCATGGCAATGCGCGGCGTGGGCGCGTCGTGCATCGGGATGGAGAGCGCCGCGCTCAACGAGGCGGCCTGGAGGTCAGCAGCTTTGAGCGCCGAGGCTAGGGCATCGAACGCGGCCTTCTCGATGATCAGGGATCCGGCGGCGAAGTGCCGGCCGCCGTCCTCAAAGGCCGAATCGGCGATGGAGATCTTCGCGTCTTTGAGGGCGTAGCGCAGGCCCAGCAGCGAAATTTCGCCGGCGTTGTTGACGGCCACAACATATCCGGAGCCGGTCACGGAGCCGGAGTGCGCGCCGGGGCTGGCGACGGGCTCCATTTTCGCTTTGAGGATGGCGGCATCAGTGACGCGGACCGTGGGCACGGCGAACAGATCGGGGAAGGACCAGCCAGTGTCGTCATAGGGATGCTTCTGCGGATCGTCGGGCGCCCAGTACTGGCGATCGAGCAGCGCGTCGGCGATGCGGGAGTAGGGCTGATCCATGCGGATGACGTAGCTGCCGGCGGCGAAGATGCGGGAGGTGGTCTGGGGCGTGGTGGGTTTGGCTTCTTCTGAGTTCGGCGCAGGCGGCTTCTTCTCGACGGGGACGTTTACCGTTACCGGCTCCGTGAGGCGGTTGACTTCGACGTGCTGCAGCGCGAGGACGCGGAGCAATTCGGCGCGGCGCGACGCGGACTGGTTCTCGCTGGGGATTACGTACGCGGCAGGGCCGTTGGCGCCGGGCTTCTCGATGGAGCGCTTCGCCTTAAGGTAGTAATTCTGCAGCCATTCCTGGCTGTTCTGTGCGAAGTAGGAAAGCGTCGTGAGCAGCGCGTTCTCTTCGTAGTTGTTGTTGTCCCGCTGCGACCACGTGACCACCGGCAGCGGCGGATTCTGCTTGTACCAGGTGCGCGCGTACTCGTCGGGCGAGAGGATGCGCTTTTCGGTATCCGCGCCGCCGTTGCCGAAGGTCTCATAAAGACGGCTGATGCCGTTGTGCATTGCGGCGAGGAACATGAGGTAGCCAGGGCTCCAGGTGTCGAAGTCGCCGTGGGTGAAGACGCCGGGCAGGCCGAGCGCGGTCACCTGCGAGACATTGTTCCAGCCGATCTGCGCCCATTCGCCGGCGAGGACGGGATCGATCCACGCGTTGTAGGGTCCGTCGCCAACGGTGTTGTCGTAGAGGAAGGGGACGGACTCGTGCAGGTCATGGAGCACCTGCGCGTGCCATTCGAGATACGTATTGAGCACGTTGCGCGTGAGGTCGAGGGTCATGCCCATGGCGTCCCGGTTGTTGTCGTGCGCCACGTAGTGACCCCAGTAGACGAGGCGCGGGGAGTTCTCGCCGAGGTGGGCGCGGTGCCATTTGTAGATGTCCACCATGCGGTCTCGGCCGTCCACCTCGACAACCGGCGTGATGAGCACAATGCAATGCGTGCGGATGTACTGGATGTAGGGCGAATCGTCGACGGCCAGGCGGTAAGCCAGCTCCATCAGCGCGGTGGGCGCGCCGGTCTCGGGGGAATGGATGGTGCCGGTGATGTAGTAGACGGGGAAGGACTGCTTCACCAGATCCGCGGCTACTTTGTCGTCCATGTGGATGGTGCGGGGATCGGCGAGTTTGGCGAGGCGGGCATTGTTTTCTCCCTGCTTCGCCAGCAGCGATTCGTCGGCGATGGCGGCGGCGATCATCTCGCGGCCTTCTTCGGTGTGGCCGATGGTGTAGACCTTCACGCGCGGCGTGCTGGCCGCGAGCAGGCGGAAGTATTTGTAGACGTCCTCGGCGTAGGGCAGCATGTTGGGCGCGCCGGAGACGTCGCCGAGGACCTTGGCAGGCGTGGGCACGGATTTGGACGCGGGCAGGTAATCCGTAAGCGGCGTGTTGAAGAACGGCTCCGTTGTGTACTGCTTGATATGCGCCGTGTACTCCTGATCGATGGGCTGCTTCGGATCGCGCGCGTAGGCGGTGCTGATGCCGGCGATCGAAGCGGACGGCGTGCCGGGGATGGCGGCCTGGTCCTGGGCAGCGACGGGCAGCGTGAAGGTCGCGATAAGGGGCAGGAGGAGACAACAACCGAGGTTCATGGAGCGGGGCCTCTGGCGCGTGAATTCAACGAAGAGGAAGGATAGCAGGGGGACTGGCCGTCCAGGCGGGCGCGCCTTCGGCGCCACTCCAGAGTTATCGCCGGACGTTAGCCGGCGAGTTTCCCGCTTGCCGTCACTCCCACTCGATCGTGCCGGGCGGCTTCGAGGTGATGTCGTAGACGACGCGGTTGATGCCGCGCACCTCGTTCACGATGCGGTTGGAGATGGTCTTGAGCACGTCATAGGGGAGCGGTACCCAGTCCGCGGTCATGCCGTCTTCGGAGTGCACGGCGCGGACGGCGCAGGTGTAGGCGTAGGTGCGCTGGTCGCCCATGACGCCAACGCTCTTGACCGGCAGCAGCACGGCGAAGGATTGCCAGATCTGCTGGTAGAGGCCGGCGTTTTTGATTTCGGTGACTACGATGTCGTCGGCTTCCTGGAGCAGCGCGACGCGCTCGGCGGTGATCTCGCCGAGGATGCGCACGGCGAGTCCGGGGCCGGGGAAGGGCTGGCGCTGCAGGATGTCCTCGGGGATGGCGAGATCGCGGCCGATGCGGCGGACTTCGTCTTTGAAGAGGTCGCGCAGGGGCTCGATGAGCTTCAGGTTCATCTCCTCGGGCAGGCCACCGACGTTGTGGTGGGACTTGATGGTCTGCGAGGGTCCTTTAACGGAGGAGGATTCGATCACGTCGGGGTAGAGCGTGCCCTGGACGAGGAAGTCGACTCCGCCAGTCTCCTCAGCAATGCGGTGCGCTTCGTCGTCGAAGACGGCGATGAACTCTTTGCCGATGATTTTGCGCTTCGATTCGGGGTCGGTGATGCCGGAGAGGCGCGAGAGGAAGCGCTTCGCCGCATCGACGGCTACCAGTTTGAGTCCGAGCTTGTCGCGCAGGTTCTGCTGCACCTTTTCAAATTCGTTTTTGCGCAGGACGCCGTTGTTGACGAAGACGCAGGTGAGGCGATCGCCGATGGCGCGATGAACGAGGACCGCGGCGACGGAGGAATCGACGCCGCCGGATAGGGCGCAGATGGCGTGTCCCTCGCCGACCTTCTCGCGTATGGAGGCCACGGTCGCCTGGATGAAGTGCTCGGGGGTCCAGTCGGGGGCGGCGCCACAGATGTTGAAGAGGAAGTTGCGGAGGAGCGCGGTGCCCTGCTTCGTGTGGTGGACTTCGGGGTGGAACTGCACGGCCCAGATGCGGCGCTCGGGATTGGCGATGCCGGCGACGGCATTGGCGGTTTTCGCGGTGAGGTGGAAGCCGGGCGGCAGGTCAAGCGCTTCGTCGCCGTGAGACATCCAGACCTGGAGCGAAGCGGGCAGTTGCTCGAACAGGGGGTTGGTGGAGTCGATCAGGTCCACTTCGGCGTGGCCGTATTCGCGCTTGGCGGCGGAGCGCACGCGGCCGCCAAGGTGATGCGTGATGAACTGCAGTCCGTAGCAGATGCCGAGAACGGGCAGGTCGAGGTTCAGGACGGCCGGGTCGGCGGGCGGAGCATCGCTGTCGTAGACGGAGCAGGGTCCGCCGGAGAGCACGAGGCCGATGGGGTTCTGGGCGCGGATCTCGTCGATCGAGGCGGTGCAGGGCAGCACGGCAGAGAAGACGTTCTGCTCGCGGATGCGGCGCGCGATGAGCTGCGTGTACTGCGATCCGAAGTCGAGAATGACGATGGATTTTGTGGCGGAGGGGCTGGCGGCGGGCGGATTCACAGTTCAGTTTGGCAGGGATGCCGGGGAGTGTAAAGAATATTGGAACCGCTGCGCGGCGGGCGGCGTAATGACGGCTCAACGGGAGGTGCACGATGTCCCGGCGATTTCTTTACGGCGGATTGGTCATGGCGCTCGTGGCGGGCGTGCTGACCGTGGCGGCGCTGACGCATGGCAAGGCGCCCGCGGGCGATTCAGCTATGCCGCACATGTCGGGACATATGTACATGACGACGCTGCGGCCGATCGAACCGGGCGACCAGGCGCGGGCCGATGCGGTTGTGGCGGCGGCGAAGCAGGCGATGGAGCCGTACAGGGATTACCGTAAAGCGCTCGACGATGGCTACAGGATCTTTCTGCCGAATCTGCCGCAGCGGCAATACCACTTCACGAAAGCCCTGAACGGAGCCGAGGCGGCCTGGTACTTCAATCCGCTGAAGCCAACGTCGCTGCTGTACCGCAAGACGCCGGATGGCGGATACACGCTGGTCGGTGCCATGTACACGGATCGGGTAGGGGCCAGCGAGGATGAGCTGAACGAGCGGATTCCTCTGAGCATCGCGCGCTGGCATCAGCACGTGAACTTCTGCAAAGCGCCGCGTGGACAGGAAGCTGAGTACCTGGGGCCGCATGCGAAGTTTGGCCTGCTGGGTTCGATCGAAACGCGCGAGGCGTGCGATGCGGCTGGTGGAACATTCTATCCGCATGTGTTTGGCTGGATGGTGCACGTGTATCCATACGAGACGGATGCGGCGAAGATCTGGTCGGTCGATGATGGCGAAGCCGGGCACGACAATATGGATCACTCCGCGATGCCGGGGATGAAGATGAACTAGCCGAACATCCTGGGCCGGAGCGTCCGCGCGGCGGCAACGTCGTAGAATGCAGACGCAATCCGGAGAACCAGGG
>DASYYN010000128.1:0-13049 GCA_035933815.1 Acidobacteriaceae bacterium | reverse complement strand
CGCGGACGAGGAGATCCGGAAGATCGAGGATCGCGAGCTGGAGAGCATGGAGCGCACGGAGAAGCTGACGGCGCAGCGGAAGGCAGCGCAGGCGGAGCTGGCCGACAACGCGAAGGTGGTGGAGATCGAGAAGAACGAGGCGCGGGTGGCGTCGGCGGCGCAGATGAAGCGGCTCGAGGAGCTGACGCAGCGTCGCGAGGCGGAGCGAGCGGGAGTTCCCGAAGAGCTGCTGCGCGTCTACGACCGCGTGAGCGCAACGCGGGGCACGGGCGTGGCGTATGCGCAGGGGCAGCGGTGCCATAGCTGCAATATGGGGCTGCGTCCGCAGTTGTGGAACGAGATTCGCGAGGGCGAGATTCACACCTGCGAGTCGTGCGGACGGCTGCTCTATTACGATCCGTCGAAGGAGCCGCAGCCGGAGCCGGACCCGGAGAAGGTGAAGCGCGGGCGGAGAGCGCCGGAAGCGGGAGTGGAGTGAAGGACAGGGAATAGGGAATGGGGAACAGGGAATAGTTCAGAGGCGGAACCCTCTTCGCTGCCTGCGTCCCGTAACTCCATATCGCCGCTGCCTGAACGACTTTCAGCGATGGGATTGCTTTTCCGCATCTTAGTCGTTGCGAGGCGTAAGGCATGGCGGGTCCGAACGCAACGAAGCTGATATCCCGGCTGTTCGTCATGATCTCGGCCGTGCTGGCTGTCGCGGCACTTTACCTGGCCAAGGTCGTCTTTCTGCCGCTAGCGTTCGCAATTTTGTTCGCCTTTCTGGTGGCTCCTCTGATCAGCTGGCTGGAGCGGATTCATGTGCCGCGGACGTTCGCGGTTGTGTTGGTCATAGCGGGATTCGCGAGCATCCTGGGCGGCGTGGGCTGGATAGCGGGCTCGCAGCTGATCCAGATGGCAGCCGACCTGCCGAATTACCAGCAGAATATCGACCGTAAATTTGCGCTGATCCACCACGGCAGGAATACTTCTTTCAGCCGGGCAGAGGCGGAAGTGAACCGACTCCGGCAGCGGCTGGAAGAAGCAGCGCCGGGCAATGATCAGGATGCCGGTACCTTGCGGCAGCATCCGGTTCAGGTGCGAGATGTGGCGCAGACGAAAGGGCGGCTGGATCAGGTCGGGGGCATCGTTGATCCGATGGTGACCGTATTCCTGACCATTGTTTTCACCTTCTTCGTTTTGCTGCGCAGGGAGGATCTGCGCAACCGGCTGATCGGCCTTGCGGGGCGTGGGCACGTTCAGGTAACGACGCTGGCGATGATGGACGCGGCTGCGCGCATCAGCAGGTATTTCCAGTTGCAGCTGGCGGTCAACACGTCGTACGGAGCCATTGTTGTCCTGGCGTTGTTTCTGATCGGCGTACCGCACTTTGTTCTTTTCGGCGCGCTTGCTCTGGTCCTTCGCTTTATTCCTTACATTGGGGCTCCGATCAGCGCATTGCTCCCGGCCACGCTGGCATTCGCAGTTTTTCCGGGATGGACGCCCGGATTGCTGGTTCTGGCCGTGTTCTTTTGCCTTGAGGTGGTCACCGCGAACTACGCCGAACCTCATCTCTATGGCAGGCAGACCGGACTGTCATCGTTGGCGATTCTGGTGGCAGCGGGATTCTGGACGCTGATCTGGGGGCCGGTAGGGCTGGTGCTGTCAGTGCCGCTGACCGTATGCCTGGTGGTGATCGGCAGCCACGTTCCCAACTTTGAATTTCTCACGGTGATGCTGGGCGACCAGCCGCCCATTCCGCCATCGGCGCAGCTGTTCCACCGGCTGCTGGCGCGCGATGAACGCGAGGCCGCGGAGATCCTCGAAAACAGTCTGGTGGATCACACGCTGGAACAGGTCTACGACGACGTGGTGCTCCCGGCGCTGTCGATGGCGGAGCGGAACCGCCATCAGCAGGATCTGGACGAGGATACAGAGCAATTCATGTATCGGACGCTGCGGGATCTGATTCTGGATATGAGCGACAGGGAGCAGTCTGAAACGGCATCTCAGGCACAGAGCGTGCGCGCAGCGCCGACAAAAATCCTCTGCGTTCCGGTGCGGGATGAGGCAGACGATATAGCCGGGATCATGCTCGCGCAGTTGTTACAGAACGCAGGGTTCGAGGCGAAGGCGATTCATCTGGAGCCGGACCGGCGTCTGGGAAGGATAGCGGCGGAGGAGCAGCCGGAGATCGTGTTTTTATCCGGGCTGGCTCCGTTTGCGCGCGGGCGCTCGCGAAGAGTCTACAACGCGGTGCGTTCTCGTTATCCGAAGCTGCGCATCATGATCGGACTATGGAATTACGGCGACGATCAGGCACAGGCGGCCCAGCAAATCAGCCGAGGCGAGGTGAGCGAAGCGGCGATCAGCATGGCTCAGGCCGTGGCGCAGGTGCAGGCAGCCGTGGCGCAGGGCGGCGGCACGCCAACTGTGGACCAGCGGCAGGATGTGATGCAGGAAATGCCGGCTCGGTGAGCGGGCGTTTGAGGTCCCGAACCCCGGTGTTCAGTCCCACGCTGTCGCTAACGGCGGCCGACAAGGATTGGCACCCGAATCCCACTCAAGCCAGAAGAAGGCTTGAATGGGGCACCCGGCACCCGGATTTTCTCGAATTACATCAGTTCATCGATAAAGGACTGGGCGGCGGCGCGGTCGACGTGGTCGGGGCGGCCGACCATCGGTCCCGACTGCGTGACCGGCTCGGATTCATGCAACGCGGGCAAGTCGGTGCGCTCGAAGAATTTGCCGATCGGGATCTCGTCGCCCCAGACGGTGGAGCGCTCGATGGCGCCGAGCCAGTCGGAGGCGTCGTAGTTCGCGTCGTCCTCGAGCTTCTTCACGCGCGGGCGAAACCACTGGAAGGTGTTGTCCTTGTTGTAAGTGACGCAGGGGCTGAAGACGTCGAGGAACGAGAAGCCTTTGTGCTGGATGGCCTGCTTGATCAACTCGGTCAGGTGCTTCTGCTCGCCTGAGAATCCGCGGGCGACGAAGGTGGCTCCGGCGGCCAGCGCCATGGTCACGGGATTGATGGGCGCTTCGATGTTGCCGTAGGGAGAGCTTTTGGTCTTCATGCCGAGGCGGCTGGTGGGCGAGGTCTGGCCGGTGGTGAGGCCGTAGATCTGGTTGTCCATCACGATGTAGTTGAGATCGATATTTTTGCGGATGGTGTGGGTGAAGTGGTTGCCACCGATGCCGAAGCCGTCGCCGTCGCCGCCGGTGACGAGCACGGTGAGCTCATGGTTCGCCATTTTGAGGCCGGTGGCGAAGGGCAGCGAGCGTCCGTGCAGCGTATGCATGCCGTAGGTATTGATGAAGCCGGGGAAGTTGGACGAGCAGCCGATGCCGCTGACGGTGCAGACCTGGTGGTTGGGGATCTGCAGTTCGACGAGGGCTTTCTGGACGGCGGCGAGGACGCCGTAGTCGCCGCAGCCTGGGCACCAGTCGGGATCGACCTTGCCTTTGAAGTCGGCCTGCGTGAGTGCCTTGGGGGGTTCGAGAATCGTGGCCATCTTTTTGATCTCCTGGGAACTTGCCGGGGCTGAAGCCCCTTGATTGCTGTTTCCTCTTCCCCGGCCTAAAGGCCGGGGCTTCTACCGTTGTTCCGCTTGCGCGGAACCTGATGCGCTTCTTCTCAAACCATGACTTCGTGCTCGGGGACGGAGAGGGTGGTGGCGCCGGCGAGTTGTTCGCGGACGCCGTCGACGATGTGGTGCGGCATGAACGGCTCGCCGTCGTATTTGCGGATGTGGCCGTCGGCGACGAAGCTGGTTTCGCTGCGCAGGTAGCGGGCGAACTGTCCGCTGAAGTTGTTCTCGACGATGATGGTGCGCTTTGCGTTGCGCAGCAGATCGACGATGGCGTCGCCGTGCAGGGGGACGAGCCAGCGAATCTGCAGCTGGTTGGAGGTGATGCCCTGTTCGGCGAGTTGCATACGCGCTTCTTCGATAACGCCCTGCGTGGATCCCCAGCCGATGAGCGTGACCTCGGCATCCTTCGGGCCCTGGAGCACGGGTGGCGGCACGGCGGCGGCGATCCCCTGCTCCTTGCGCATGCGCTTTTCCATCATGGCGCGGCGCTTGCGGACGTTGGTGTACATGTCGCTGATGAGGACGCCGTCTTCGTCGTGCTCGTCAGTCGAGACCACGTGTGTGTAGCCGGGGATGCCTGGGATGGCGCGCGGCGAGACTCCGCTGTCGGTGATGAGGTAGCGCTTGTAGGTGCCGTCGCCGTGGCCGTTGGGCTCGGTGATCATCTCGCCGCGATCGACGGGAGGAGCGAAGTTGAGGACGGAGGGATCGACGCTGAGGCGGCCTTCGGAGAGGAGCAGGTCGCAGAGGACGAGACCGGGGACCTGGAACTTGTCGACGACGTTCCAGACCTCGGGCATGAGGGTGAAGCAGTCGCCGATGTCGAGCGGAGCGGCGATGACGCGCGGATAGTCACCGAAGGCAGCGCCGAGCATCTGCCAGAGGTCGCCCTGTTCGGTTTTGGTGGGGACGCCGGTGGACGGGCCGGCACGCTGGCAATCGATGGCGACGACGGGAACTTCCATCATGGCGGCCATGCCGATGGCCTCGCTCATGAGGGCGAATCCGCCGCCGGAGGTGGCGCACATGGCGCGGACGCCGGCCTGGGCTGCGCCGATCGCCATGTTGATGACGCCGATTTCATCCTCGACCTGGCGGACCATGATGCCGGCTTTGCGGCCGTGCTGCGCCATCCAGTGGAGGACTCCGGTGGAGGGGCTCATGGGGTAGGCGCAGTAGAACTTGACGCCGGCCGCCGCTCCGCCCATGGCGAGCGCGGTGTTGCCGCTGAGGACCGCGTATTTCGTGTCGGTCATAGGCAGCGGGCTGGCGAAGGGTTTGAAGTGCTGGGTGGCGTAGTCGTATCCGGCGCGGGCGACGGTGATGTTTTCGTCGGCGACGGATGCAGCCTTCCTGCCGAACTGTTCGCGAATGACTTCTTCGAGGGACTGGAAGCCGATGCCCATCATGCTGAGGGCGGCGCCCATCGCGAGGGTGTTCTGCGCGACTTTGTTCTTGCTGATGTCGGCCAGCTGGGAGACGGGGATCGCGCAGAGCTGCACGCCGGGAGCTGCGGTTCCGGGCTTGATGGTGTCGGCGTTGTAGATGCACGCGCCGCCCTCGCGGAGCAGCCCGAGGTGGCGATCCATCGTGTCCTGGTTGAGGGGGATGAGCAGTTCCAGCGTGTCGCCCATGTTGGTGACGGGGTCGGGACCGGTGCGGATGGTAAGAAAGGTGTGGCCGCCGCGAATGATGGACTGATAGGCGTTATAGGCGTTGAGGTGCAGTCCGCGCCGGCTGAAGATTTTAGCGAAGATGTCGCCGGGTGTGGCGACGCCCTGGCCGGCGGCTCCGCCAATACCGATGGCGAATGTAGGTCTCATGTCCGCTCCCGCAGAACGAAGGAATATTGGGGAACTTGCTTTTCCCATCTTGCCGAAAACCGGGCAACGCTGAAGCTGGGGACGCCTGGTTTTTCGGATGGGCTACAGGATACACCTCGGGAATAAGGGTTCGACAGGGGGTAAAGCGATTCCGGCGGGAGGTTACGACAAGAGGGCATGGAGCAGGAACTCGCGGTTGCCTTCGGTGCCGGTGATGGGGGAGTCGATGATGTCGATTGCGGTGCCGGGGTTTTCTTCGACGCAGGCGCGGACGCGGTCGATGGCGCGCTGGTGAGCGACGGGATCGCGGACGATGCCTCCTTTGCCGACGTGCTCGCGTCCGGCTTCGAACTGAGGCTTGATGAGGGCGACGGCTTCGAGGGGAGAACTTCCCTCAGGGGCTGAAGCCCCTTCTGTTTTGGCGGCGTTAGCGGCACGACTGAAGTCGTGCCCTGACACACGCGGAGGTTTGTTGGAGGAGTGGCGAATTGCGGCGAGGACCGGCGGCAGGACGAGGGTGGCGGAGATGAAGGAGACGTCCATGGCGAGGAAGGTGATGCCGGGGGGCAGATCGCCGGGGCTGAGGAGGCGGGCGTTGGTGCGCTCCATGAGGGCGACGCGCGGATCGTCGCGGAGGGACTGGGCGATCTGGCCGTAGCCGGTGTCGATGGCGAGGACGCGCGCCGCGCCGTGCTGGAGCATGCAGTCGGTGAAGCCGCCGGTGGAGGCGCCGACGTCGAGGCAGAAGCGGCCGCGGAGATCGATGTGCCAGTGGGCGAGCGCGGCTTCGAGTTTGAGTCCGCCGCGGCTGACGTAGCGCAGGTCGCTGCCGAGGAGGCGGATGGCCGCGTCGGCGGAAACGGCGTGGCCGGGCTTGTCGAGCTTTTGCTCGTTGACGAGGACGCGGCCTGCGAGGATGAGAGCCTGAGCGCGCTCGCGGGTGGGCGCGAGGCCGAGTTCCACGAGGAATTTGTCGAGGCGAAGTTTCATGCGCGGAAGTTCAGGGGCAAATTTTCTCAGGGGAGCGCGATGCATCCAAACTGTCTGCAAGCCCGCTCCTCTATTATTTTGCGATGGACGACGACGAGGGCAACATCCGGACTTCGACCGCGCTGGCCTGGATCGGATGGATTCTGGCGGTGATTTTTCTGGCGAGTGCGGCCTGGCTGGCGCATCGCATGGCCTTTGTGCGCGGAGAGCTGAACCTGAGCGAGGGCGATGCCACGCAGCTGCGCGTGCAGCTGCAGCATGCGGAGAAGATTGTGGGCGTGGTGACGTCGCCGGACGCCTCGCATGTGGTGTTGACGGAGACGGGGCAGCCGATGCATCCGGTGGGCGAAGTGAGTTGGCAGAAGAATCAGGGAACGCTGGTGTTTCTGGCGGCGGGGCTGCGGCCGCTTCCGGCCAACCGGACCTACGAACTGTGGCTGCTGCCGACCGGTGGCAAGGCGCCGATTCCGGCGGGGCTGTTCCGGCCCAATGAGGATCGCGGCGCGACGGTGGTGCTGCCGCCGATCCCAGCGAATACGGATGCGAAGCAATTCATCGTGACGGAGGAGCCGGCGGGGGGATCGACGACACCATCACTGCCGATTGTGATGGAGGGGCGGTGAAGGCAGCGGTCAGCAGTTAGCAGTCAGCGGCCAGCGTTCAGGTCGGAGGCCACTGACTTCTGATCACTGATTTCTGATCACTGACTCCTGTCATTGCTCGCGATACACTGTTGCGGGTTTCGTGTGAAAAATGGCTGAAAAAAATCCCGTTACTCTCGCTGTCGATATCGGCGGCACAGGCCTCAAAGTGATTCTGCTGAGCCCGGAGGGGCAGCCGCTTTCGGAGCGTCTGCGGGTGGTGACGCCGGATCCGGCAACGCCTGCGCGGCTGCTGAATGCGCTCGATCATTTGCGCGCGCAACTGGGGAGCTTCGACCGGGTGAGCGTTGGGTATCCGGGCGTGGTGAAGCACGGCGTGGTGCTGAGCGCGGCGAATCTGCATCCGAAGTGCATCGGATTTCCTCTGCAGGCTGAGCTCGAGAAGCGGTGGCGCAAGCCGGTGCGGGTGGCGAACGACGCTGCCGTGCAGGGCTATGGCGCGATTCAGGGGCGCGGCGTGGAAATGATGATCACGCTGGGGACGGGGATGGGATCGGCGCTGTTTACGGATGGAAGGCTTTGTCCGGGGCTGGAACTGGGACATCATCCCTGGAGAAAGATGACGTACGAGGATTATCTCGGGCGGCGCGGGCTCGAGAAGTACGGCAAGAAGAAGTGGAACAAGCTGCTGGAGAAGGCAATCGCGCAGACGCAGGCGACGTTCAACTGGGATCATCTGTACCTGGGCGGCGGGAACACGAAGCTGATCAGGATGGAGCCGCGCAAAGATGTGACGATTGTGTCGAATATGGATGGGTTGCTGGGGGGCGTGGCGTTGTGGCGGGCGTGAAGGCAGGGTATAGGGGATAGGGTTTAGGGTGTAGTGCAAGCCGCGGTTGCGAACCGCGGCTTTTCCATTTCGGGCATGGTTCGCTCCCATTGCGTTCAGCTACGGGTTGCGATAGACCTCGTGCCACTTTTCACCGGAGGGAATTAAGGCGCCGATGCCAGCTCCCAAGCCGCCAAACAGTGGGGCGGTAACGGCAATCGCCTCGGGCCGGGAAACAAAGCACCAGCTTTTTGTGTTGTGAACATCACAGCCAGCGGCTGCTCCGAATCCAACACCAACGCCGGCGCCTACTCCGAGGCCGATTAATGCGTTACGGCCGCGGTGCCCAGGGCTCCTTAGGAAGATGCTCCGGACCTCCTGCCGCTGAAACGAGCGATCTTTACCGATTCGAATCGCATCGTCCGTAGCGGATTGAACGACACCCACAAATGCTTTACCGTCTGCCCTGACGAGCTTAATCTGCAGTCCCGGTGAAACCTGTTTCACTACGGCCCAGTCGCTCGACTGCGCGAATAAAAGGGGTGACAAAAAGACGAGTATTCCGCATGCTACCCAACGATGAAGGCCCATCGAGTTCCTCCTCGTAATTTCAGGGGGCGGACTGTGAATCTTACCTCAGACGGGAAGAGAGGGAAGAATTCTTTTCTGCTCGGGGAGTTACTGATAGGCGGACGAAGTTACCGGGGCGTTCTCCAGATGAAATAGAGCATGTTATTGGCGGGAATATCCCTCAGGGGCTGAAGCCCCAATGCTTCGGATCTATCGATCGGCACGGCTGAAGCCGTGCCCTGACACAGAGCGCTTCGGGGCTGAAGCCCGATTGATTTGGGTGATGCAGAAGCGCCGGCCTGAAGGCCGAGGTCTCTACCGCCCTCGCTGGCGCAAGGCCTGAAGCCGCACCCGTGTTGCGCCTCCGATCAGCGAGCGGTGACGTGCTCGGCGTGGAGTTTCTGGAGCGGGTTGACGGTGATCTTGCGGCGCTGCAGCGCGGCGATGCCTTCGGCGGCGGCGCGGGCGGCGGCCAGCGTGGTGATGGTCGGGACGCGGGCGAGGACCGCGGCGCGGCGGATGGCCTTCTCGTCGAAGTACGGATCCTGGCCGCGAGGCGTGTTGACGATGAGGTTGATGCGATCACCCTTGATGAGGTCGACGACGTTGGGGCGGCCTTCCTTCACTTTGTAGACGCGATCGACGCTCATGCCGGCTTTCTCGATGGCGTTCGCGGTGCCCTCGGTGGCGACGAGGTGGAAGCCAAGCTCGACATACTGACGCGCCAGGTTGACGAGGTTCGTCTTGTCGCGGTCACTGACGCTGAAGAAGACCGTGCCTTTGAGCGGCAGGGAGAGTCCGGCGGAGAGCTGCGCTTTGGCGAAGGCTTCGCCGAAGTTGTCGGCGACGCCCATGACTTCGCCGGTGGATTTCATCTCCGGGCCGAGGACGGTGTCGACGCCGGGGAACTTGTTCCAGGGGAAGACGGGCGACTTGACGTAAAAATTTGTGCCGGTGCCGAGATCTTTTTCGGAGACATCGAGGAACTCGCGCAGTTTGCGGCCGGTCATGAGGCGCGAGGCGATTTTGGCGAGAGGCACGCCGGTGGCTTTCGAGACGTAGGGCACGGTGCGTGAGGCACGCGGGTTGACTTCAATGACGAAGACCTTGTCCTGCTGGCCGGGGCGGCGCTGGATGGCGAACTGCAAATTGACGAGGCCGATGACGTTCAACGCGAGGGCCAACTGGCGCGTGTAGCGGCGGATGGTGTCGAGGGTGGAGGCAGCGAGATCGACGGCGGGCAGCACGCAGGAGGAGTCGCCGGAGTGGATACCGGCTTCTTCGATGTGCTGCATGATGCCGGCGATGACGACGTCTTTGCCGTCGCAGAGGGCGTCAACGTCGACTTCAACCGCGTCTTCGAGGAAGTGGTCGATGAGGATAGGGCGTTCCTGCGAGTACTCGACGGCTTCCTTCATGTACTGCGATACGGTGGCCGCGTCGTAAGCGATGACCATGGCGCGTCCGCCGAGAACGTACGAGGGACGGACGAGGACGGGGTAGCCGATGCGCTCCGCGCCGGCGAGCGCTTCTTCGACGCTGGTGGCGGTGGCGCCGGGCGGCTGCGGGATGGCGAGGTCTTCGAGGAGCTTGCCGAAGCTTTTGCGATCTTCGGCAAGGTCGATGGACTCAGGCGAGGTGCCGAGGATGGGCACGCCGGCGGCTTTGAGGCGGAGGGCGAGGTTGAGCGGCGTTTGTCCGCCGAACTGGACGATCATGCCGACCTGAGCGCCGCCGGAGGATTCGTGCTCGTAGACGGCGAGGACGTCTTCGAGGGTGAGCGGCTCGAAGTAGAGGCGATCGCTGGTGTCGTAGTCGGTGGAGACCGTCTCAGGGTTGCAGTTGACCATGATGGTCTCGTAACCGTCTTCACGGAGCGCGAAGGCAGCGTGGCAGCAGCAGTAGTCGAACTCGATGCCCTGGCCGATGCGGTTGGGTCCGCTGCCGAGGATGATGACTTTGCGGGTGGCGGTCGGGGCGGCCTCGTCCTCTTCGTCGTAGCTGGAGTAGAGGTAGGGCGTGAAGCTTTCGAATTCGGCGGCGCAGGTGTCGACGAGCTTGAAGACGGGCCGAAGGCCGTGCCGGCGCCGCATTTCCCGCACTTTGGCGACTCCATCGTTGCCGCGGAGGCCCCAGGCGTCGGCGAGGCGCTCGTCGGAAAGACCAAGGCGCTTGGCTTTTCGTAACTGCTCCGATGACACATTGCTCAGGCCGACTTTGCGGAGGGCTTCAGTGGTGTCGACAATCTCTTTGATCTGGTAGAGGAACCACGGATCCATGTTGGTCATGCGCGCGACTTCGCGGACGGAGAGGCCCTGCTGAAAGGCGAAGCGCAGGTAGCTGAGGCGCTCGGGCTGCGCGGTGACGAGGCGCTGCGTCATGCGGCGCGGCTCCAGCACTTCGGAACCGGCGCGCTTGCCGGTCTCGAGGGAGCGCGTGGCCTTCATCAGCGCTTCCTTGAAGGTGCGGCCGATGGCCATGACCTCGCCGACGGACTTCATCTGCGGGCCGAGGTTCTCGTCGGCGCCGGGGAATTTTTCAAACTGCCATTTGGGAATTTTGACGACGACGTAGTCGATGGTGGGCTCGAAGCAGGCCGGCGTCATTTTGGTGATGTCGTTCGGGATCTCATCGAGGGTGTAGCCGACAGCGAGGCGCGCGGCGATCTTGGCGATGGGGAAGCCGGTGGCTTTGGAGGCGAGAGCGGAGGAGCGCGAGACGCGCGGGTTCATCTCGATGACGACCATGCGGCCGTTGTTGGGATGAATGGCGAACTGGACGTTGGAGCCGCCGGTCTCGACGCCGATTTCGCGCATGACGCGGATCGCTGCGTCGCGCATGGCCTGGTACTCGCGGTCAGTGAGGGTTTGCGCCGGGGCGACGGTGATGGAGTCGCCGGTGTGGACGCCCATGGGGTCCATGTTCTCGATGGAGCAGACGATGATGACGTTGTCGGCGAGGTCGCGCATGACCTCGAGCTCGAATTCCTTCCAGCCGAGGACGGATTCTTCGATGAGGCACTCGTGGACGGGCGAGAGGTCGAGGCCGCGAGCGAGGATTTCCATCAGCTCTTCGCGGTTGTAGGCGATGCCGCCGCCTGATCCGCCGAGGGTGAAGGAGGGGCGGATGATGACGGGGAAGCCGATTTTGGTGGCGAAGTCGAGGCCGTCGCGCAGATTGTTGACGAGGGCGGAGCGCGGAACGTCGAGGCCGATGCGGGTCATCGCGTCCTTGAAGAGGAGGCGGTCTTCGGCTTTCTTGATGGCGTCGAGCTTGGCACCGATGAGTTCGACTCCGTATTTGTCGAGAATGCCGGCGTCGGAAAGCTCGACGGCGAGGTTGAGCGCGGTTTGTCCGCCGACGGTGGGCAGCAGGGCGAAGACGCCGGGGCGGTGCTCGTCGCGGAGCATCTCCGACTCGATGCGCAGGATCTCGTCGAGGTAATCCTTCGAGAGCGGCTCGATGTAGGTGCGGTCGGCGAGCTCGGGGTCGGTCATGATGGTGGCCGGGTTCGAGTTGACCAGCACGACTTCGTAGCCTTCGGCCTTGAGGGCTTTGCAGGCCTGTGTGCCGGAGTAGTCGAACTCGGCGGACTGGCCGATAACGATCGGGCCGGAGCCGATCACGAGGATTTTGGTGATGTCATTGCGGCGTGGCATTCGAAGATTCTGCTTATTCCTTTTTCAGGCTAACAAGGATCGCTGATTCCGATCCCATCGTGGGTCGCACGTAGAGGGGATGCTTGCACGTATTGGAGTTCAGTGGCCCATGCACGTCGAGAGGAAACCAGTCCTGGATTGCATATCCCGGCACCGCCAAGTAGACCCGACCTGCAGGCGTAGATTGAAAGATGAACTTCCCGTCGTTGTCCGTTGTAGCGATTGCGATGGGTTTTCCATGCGGTTCGCGACGGAGTTCTATTCGCCCATTTGCGATGAAAGCCGTTCCGCAAATCTGGCGCACTTTCAGGGCCGGCGGTGTAATCGTCTCTGAAAATGCGAACGGAAAAAGAAAGAGAAGTGAAACGGCGGCCAATGCCCGCTTCATCCCTTCCACTCCTCCATCATTCTGCGGAAGTCGCGGAAGAGGTAGTGCGAGTCGTGGGGGCCGGGGCTGGCTTCGGGGTGGTACTGCACGCTGAAGAGGGGCATGGTGCGGTGGCGCAGGCCCTCGAGCGTGTTGTCGTTCAGGTCGACGTGGGTGAGGTCGACTTCGCTGGGATTGATGGAGTCGGGATCGACGGCGAAGTTGTGATTGTGCGCGGTGATCTCGACCTTGCCGGTGTCGACGCACTTGACCGGGTGATTACCGCCGTGGTGTCCAAACTTGAGCTTGTAGGTTTTGCCGCCGAGGGCGAGTCCGATGAGCTGGTGGCCGAGGCAGATTCCGAAGATCGGAATGCGGCCGGCCATTTTGCGGATGTTTTCCTGGGCGTAGGTGACGGGTTCGGGGTCGCCGGGGCCGTTGGAGAGGAAGACGCCGCTGGGCTTCAGGGCGAGCACGTCTTCGGCTGAGGTGCTGGCCGGGACCACGGTGACGCGGCAACCTTCGGCGGAGAGCATGCGGAGGATGTTCTTCTTGATGCCGAAGTCGTAGGCGACCACGTGCAGGTCGGATTTGGCGATGGCCGGTTGTTCGTCGGGACGGAGAGGGTCTTTGCCGTCGT
>DASYYN010000122.1:0-17588 GCA_035933815.1 Acidobacteriaceae bacterium | reverse complement strand
GGCTTCCAGCACGCGCAGGAGTCTGTGCTGAAGGTGGTGCGCGAGCACTTCCGGCCGGAGTTCCTGAACCGCGTCGACGACATCGTCATCTTCCGCCCGCTGGGCGAGGAGCAGCTGACGCGCATCGTCGATCTGCGGCTGAAGGATCTGGACCGGCTGCTGGCCGACCGTCACATCTCGGTTGAGCTGACAGACGCGGCCCGTCGCCAGCTCTTCACCGCTGGCTATGACCGCGCCTACGGAGCGCGTCCGCTGAAGCGCGCGATTCAGCGCCTGATCCAGGACCCGCTGGCGATGAAGATCCTCGACGGCGAGGTGCTGCACGGCGACCACGTCCGCATCGACGCCGGCAAGCAAGGCGCGCTGCGGTTTGAGGTGGTCAGCCGGGCGGGCATCCCGCTGGAAGGCGCGGTGGTGGGCAAGGCGTAAGGCAGGGGTGAAGGGGCCGGCGATAGAACGGTCAGCGATGAAGCGGTCAGTGAAAAGGCGGTCAGCAGCGAAGCCCGCCGATCATGACTGGTAGCTGGCCAGGTACACCAGGCTCGCGGGAAACCGTGGGCCTTTTTTGTGCCCTGTTCGCACCGGAGCCGCCGGGTTCGACAAATCTCCCGCTAGAAGCGAAGGATGGGGCCGAAGGTGATGCGCAGGTTGTTGTGGCCGCCGCGGTTGAAGTAGACCAGGTCGCCAAACTCAAGCCGCAACCCCACCGGGCCCAGGCTGGCCTCCGCGCCGGCGCCGGGATAGAGCGCCGCGTTCACGTTGGAGCTGCGGAGGCCGAGAATCGAACTGGCCACCCCGCCATAGGGCAGCAGCGACACAAGGCTCGGGCTTAGGCGGAAGTCAAGGAAACCTGTCTTGAGCGTGGCGAACGGCCGAAGGTGCCCATGGGCGGGCTCAATCATCGGGCCAATGAGTCCGTCGGTCACGCCTACCGATGTGTGCTCGATGGCGGCTGTGTTTCCGTTCGTGACATTCACGTACAGCTCGTTGAAATTGACGCCGTAATCATAGGCAAGCTCGCCTTCGATCATCACGTGGCTGTGGACGCGGTAACCGAATCTTCCGCCGAGGCCAAAGTTGGGAGTTTGCGTCTGCGCGACGTTCAGATAATCCAGAAACACGCCGGCTTCCATGCGGCTTTGCGCCATCGCCGGCGGAATGGTGACGCACAGCAAAAGAGCCACCAGCCAAAGAATAGAGTTGCGCACCCGAAAGATCGCCTCCAGGAGGGCTAGATGCGAATTCCACGGTTCGCGTGACCCGCTGGCCCGGTGGGCAGCGTAGGGAGGTAATATCCGCGGGGCATCCTCGCCGCGACCCGATGGGTGCTGCTCCGCTCACGGGAGCCCTGCCCTTCGGGTATTACCCTCCCGTACTGTGATTTGTGTGCAGCTGGTGCGCAAGGTTGCGCCCGGGATGTACCTCGAACAAATCAGGCTCGGCGATTCGCTGAGCCTTTCTTCTGCCACCATCACTTCGGACACTTCCTGCACGGACCCAAATCACCAGCACACTCTTCCGACGTGATCCATCCGAGTAACACACGTCCGTGAGCGCGCAGCGCGCAATCCGGTAACAGCGGCCGCTTCACCAAAGACTTTCGGGCGATGGCAGCGTTCCATAGTACGGTACTCGGGACGATGTGGTGCAGTTCGAAGAAGCACGCCGATGCATACCACGTCAACGCGCGAATGATCATCCAATCCTGCGCGAGGTGAGGACAGGCCGATGATACTGCACATTGCCTGGGGTATTTGGGTTCTGCTCGTTATGCGGGTGCTTGCCTACTGGGGCACTCGCTGACGATGAAGCCCTGAAGCGAGATCCGGCGATCACCCTGTCAGGCATCTGGCTGCGTTGAATCGACGAGCACTTCGCAGGCCTTCACAGCAAAGTCACCGCTTCCGCCGTCGCCGCCCGAACGAGCCCTGCATCTTCAGTCGCCAGGGAAATACCCTCTCGCATCGCCAGCTCCAGATACGCAGCATCGTAGACGCTGAGGCCGTGCGCCCGCGCCAGTCTCAGGATTGCCGGCTCCTGCGGCAAGCTCTCGACCTGAATGGGAAGCTGCGCGAGCCTTCGAAGGAATGCAGCCGTGGCCGATTCGGTGATGCGCTTTCGCCGCTCATTCACGATGAGAACGTTGCGAACCTCGAACCACCACAGCGGCGGCACCAGAGCATGATCTTTGTCCATGCGGCTGAGAATCGCGAAGGCGTGAGGATTCACTTCATCTGAAAAAGCCCATGCCGCAGTCACCGAGACGTCGAGCACGAACGCCATCAGTATTTCCGCCCCTCATCGCGGGCTGAGAGGATCTCCTCGATCGTGATCCGTCCGTTCGAGCGGCCCCCGGCGCGAATGTCCTCGATCGCCTGAGCGACTTCTGCTCGGCGCCGTTCGCTTTCAGGGGTCAGGCGCGCCACCGGCTTGCCGTGACGTGTGATCACGATCGTGTCGCCCTGCTCCACTTCGTCCAGGAGCTGCAGGAATCGGGACTTTGCTTCGGACGCCTGTATCTGCCGCATGCCTGATTATTGACCAGGCAAATTGACTAGTCAAATCTCCCGTGTAGCTCATTGGTTTGGTTAAATCGATTTTCCATTGCGCTTTCCTCTTTTGCGCGACTACATTGGAGCGGACGCAGCCGCACTCGTTCGCCACCAATCCGCTCTCTTTCAGGAAAAGTCGCATGACACCCGTAGCCGCTCCGAAGAAGAAATCCGCCGCGAAGGTCGCCGCCCGGCCCGCGGCCGCTAAACCCGAAGCAGCCCCCGCCTATAAAAATCCCAGCCTGCCCTCCGCCAGGCGCGCAAAAGACCTGCTCGGCCGCATGACCCTCGAAGAAAAAGCCGCGCAGATGCTCTGCATCTGGCAGGAGAAGGCGCAGACCCTCGTCGACGAAAAAGGCAACTTCGACCTCACGAAGGCAAAGAAAAACCTGCGCGGACCCTACGCCCTCGCGCGCGGACTCGGCCAGGTCGGCCGTCCCAGTGACGCGGGCGGCGGCCGCACGGCGCGCCAGATGGCGGAGCTGACCAACGCCATCCAGCGCTTCTTCCTCGAGAACAGCCGCCTCGGCATCCCGGTAGTCTTCCACGAAGAGTGCCTGCACGGGCACGCCGCGCCCGAAGGCACCAGCTTCCCGCAGCCGATTGCGCTGGGCGGAACCTTCAACCCAAAGCTGGTCGAAGAGCTGTTCACCATGACGGCGCTCGAGGCCCGCTCGCGAGGCGCGCACCATGCGCTCACCCCGGTCGTCGACGTGGCCCGCGAACCGCGCTGGGGACGCGTCGAAGAAACCTACGGTGAAGACCCGTTTCTCGTCTCGCGCATGGGCATTGCCGCGGTCAGAGGCTTCCAGGGCGACGCAACCTTCAAAGACAAGACCCGCGTCCTCGCCACGCTGAAGCACTTCGTCGGCCACGGGCAGCCGGAGTCCGGCATGAACTGCGCGCCGGCGAATCTCTCCGAGCGCCTGGTGCGCGAGACGTTTCTCTACACCTTCCAGGAAGCGTTGCGCGAGGCGAATGCCGTCACGCTGATGGCCAGCTACAACGAGATCGACGGCGTGCCCTCGCACGCGAACAAATGGCTGCTGCGCGATGTGCTGCGCAAGGAGTGGGGCTTCAAAGGCTTCATCGTCTCCGACTACTACGCCATCTGGGAGCTCGGCTACCGGCCCGACACGCACGGCCACTTCGTCGCGAAGGACAAGAAGGAGTCGGCGCAGCTGGCCGTCGAGGCGGGCGTGAACATCGAGCTGCCCGATCCGGACTGCTACAAGTACCTGGTCGAACTTGTCAAGAAGGGCGCGCTGCGCGAGTCGCAACTCGACGAGATGGTCGCGCCGATGCTCTTCTGGAAATTCGAGATGGGCCTCTTCGACGATCCGTATGTCGATCCGGCTGAGGCCGAGCGCGTCGTCAAGCAGCCCGAGCATCGCGAGCTGGCGCTCACCGCCGCGCGCGAGGCCATCACGCTTCTCAAAAACGACGGCAATCTGGCGCCACTCGACCTGAGCAGGATCAAGACCATCGCCGTCATCGGACCCAATGCGCATCGCCAGCTCCTCGGCGGATACAGCGGCGTGCCCAACCATAACGTCACGGTGCTCGAAGGCATTCAGCAAAAGGCCGGCAAGGGAGTGAAGGTCCTCCACAGCGAGGGCTGCAGGATCACCATCGGCGGCAGCTGGAATCAGGATGCCGTCACGCCCAGCGATCCCGAAGAGGATCGCCGGCAGATCCAGGAAGCCGTGCGCGTCGCAAAGCAGGCCGATGTCATCGTGCTGGCCATCGGCGGCAACGAGCAGACCTCGCGCGAGGCGTGGAACCTGCAGCACATGGGCGACCGCACCAGCCTCGACCTCATCGGCCGCCAGAATGAATTGATCGACGCGATCGTCGCGCTGGGCAAGCCGGTCATCGCGTTCCTCTTCAACGGGCGTCCGCTGGCGCCAACGAATCTGGTCGCCAAGGTCCCGGTGATCTTTGAGTGCTGGTATCTCGGGCAGGAGTGCGGCCGCGCCATCGCCGACGTGCTCTTCGGCGACTATAACCCTGGCGGCAAACTGCCCATCAGCTTCCCGCGTTCGGCGGGACACCTGCCGGTCTTCTACAACTACAAGCCCTCGGCGCGCCGCGGATACCTGTTCGACGACGTCTCGCCGCTCTTCGCCTTCGGTTACGGACTCAGCTATACCACCTTCTCACTCTCCGCCCCGCGGCTCTCCAAATCGCGCGTGAAGAAGGATGGCAGCGTCACCGTCTCCGTCGACGTGAAGAACACGGGCGAGCGCGCCGGCAGCGAAGTCGTGCAGCTCTACATCCGCGACCTGGTCAGCTCGGTGACGCGCCCCGTGAAGGAGCTGAAGGGCTTCGAGAAGGTGTGGCTCGCGCCGGGCGAGTCGAGAACGGTCACGTTCACCATCACGCCGGCGCTGCTGCGCTTCTGGAACGTGGGCATGAAGTACGTGGTCGAGCCAGGCGACTTCTCGATCATGATCGGCACCTCATCCCGCGACGAGGATTTGAAGAAGCTGACGTTGACGGTAACGGAGTGAGGGCAGCGAGAAGCTGTTAGCAAGAGACTGTTAGAAGAAAGCGTTTAGAAAAAAGCTGTTAGCGAAAGACGTCTAGCGAGAAGCTGCCAGCAAAGAGCTGTTAGCAACTGCTGTTAGCCGGTTAGCAGGTTCGCTGGCAATACGACCACAGGAGAGAAGCCGCGAAAGGTTTCGCTAACAGTTTTTTCTAACAGCTTCTCTCTAACAGTCTCTTGCTAACAGTCTTTTCGCTGGTGAGGCACCTATGATTCAAAAACTTTCCTTCGGCGAGAAGTTCGGATACGGCCTGGGCGACATGGCCGCCAACTTCATCTTCCAGGCCATGCTGGCGCTCCAGCTCAGCTATTTCACTGACACCTTTGGCCTGACGGCAGCGCAGGCGGGCACGCTCTTCCTGGTCGTCGGACTCGGCGCGGCAGTCCTCAACCCCGTCATGGGCGTCATCGCCGACCGTACCAACACGCGCTGGGGCAAGTTCCGCCCGTGGCTGCTGTGGACGGCGCTGCCCTTCGGCATCATCGGCATCCTCACCTTCACCACGCCCAACCTCAGCCCCGGCGGCAAGCTGATCTACGCGTGGGTGATGTACTCGCTGCTGCGCATCATCTACACGATGAACAACGTGCCGTACGCCTCGCTGACCGCCGTCATCACCGGCGATCCCGACGAGCGCACGTCCATCGCTTCCTACCGCCAGGTGCTGGCCAATACCGCCGGATTCATCGTGCAAAGCCTGGCGATCCCCATGGTGATCTTCTTCGGCCGCGGCAACGATGCGCGCGGGTACCAGTGGACGATGGGCATTCTGCTCGTGCTCAGCGTGATCTTCTTCATCGTCGCCTTCTTCTCCACCGAAGAGCGCATCCAGCCCAATCCCGAGCAGAAAAGCTCGCTGACCCAGGACCTCGCCGACCTTTTCAGCAACCGCCCGTGGATCGTGCTCTTCCTGGTCACGACTTTCTACTTCGCCGCCATCGCCATGCGCGGCAGCGTCATGCTGCCCTTCTTCAAGTATCTGGCCGGCAACCCAAAGATCTTCAGCTGGTTCAACGGATTCGGCCTGGCGGCTCTCATCCTCGGAGTCATGGTCTCCACCTCCCTCACGCGCCGTCTCGGCAAGCGCCCGCTCTTCATCCTCAGCATGGCGCTGAGCGGCATCTTCAACCTGGCTGTGCTCTTCCTGCCCGCGACGGCTACTGTCCCGATCATCGTGTCGGAAGTTCTGCGCCAGTTCTGCTACGGCACCTCCGGTCCGCTCATCTGGGCCATGATGGGCGACGTCGCCGATTACGGCGAGTGGAAGACCGGACGCCGCGCCAGCGGCACCGTCACCGCCGCCGTCATCTTTGCCCTCTGGGTAGGGCTCGCCATCGGCGGTGCCCTGGCCGGATGGCTCTTCTCCTACTACGGCTACGTCTCGAACGCGGCGCAGACGGCGCGCGCGCTCTCCGGCATACGGCTGACTGCCGGACTCTACTCGGGCCTGGCCTTCTTCGCCACGGCAGCGTGCCTGTTCTTCTACCCCATCTCGCGCCGCCTCAACCAAACCATCTCCGACGAGCTTGCGGGCCGTCGGCAAAGCTTCGGCCAGCCCGCGGCGGCCGCTTCGCAACAGTAATTCCGGAAGGAGAGCCCATGCTTCTGCGAGTCACATCCTGCGCCACGCTGATGATCGCGGTTACCGCAACGGCGCAGGCGCCCACCACGCTGAAAGAGGCGTTCCGCAACGATTTCCACATCGGAGCCGCGATCAATACGGCGCAGATCACCGGGCACGACGAGCGCGGCGATGCGCTCATCGTCCAGCAGTTCGATTCCATCTCGCCCGAGAACACGCTCAAGTGGGTGATCGTCCACCCTCAGCCGGACAAGTACGACTTCACCCTGGCCGATCAGTATGTCGACTTCGGCGTGAAGCACCACATGTGGACCGTCGGCCACAACCTGGTCTGGCACAACCAGGTCCCCGCTTGGGTTTTCCATGACGACAAGGGCAATCTGCTCACCCGCGACGCGCTCCTCCAGCGCATGCACGACCACATCGCGACGGTGGTCGGCCGCTACAAGGGCCGCATCCAGAGCTGGGACGTCGTCAACGAAGCGCTGAACGAGGATGGCACCATGCGCCAGTCGCTCTGGGAGAAGATCATCGGCGACGACTACATCGCGAAGGCTTTCGAGTACGCGCATGAGGCCGATCCGCAGGCGCAGCTCACCTATAACGACTACAACCTCGAGAACGAGGCCAAGCGCAACGGCGCCATCGCGCTGGTGAAGAAGCTCAAAGCCGAAGGCGTGCCGATCGACTGCGTCGGCCTGCAGGGGCACGACAACCTCAACTGGCCGACCGCCGAGCAGCAGGACGCGACCATCTCCGCCTTCGCGACTCTCGGCGTGAAGGTGGCCATCTCCGAACTGGACATTGACGTGTTGCCGGCGGCGACGCGCGGCCCGACAGCCGAAGCCAGCCTCAGGATCGCGCAGGATCCAAAACTGAATCCATATCCAAAAGGTCTACCCGAAGACGTGCAGCAGAAGCTGGCCCAGCGCTATGCTGACCTGTTCCGCGTCTTCGTCAAGCACCACGCTGACATCAGCCGCGTCACCTTCTGGGGAGTCACCGACGCCGATTCCTGGAAAAATAACTGGCCGGTCCCCGGCCGCACCGACTATCCACTGCTCTTCGATCGCGAGGGCAAGCCCAAGCCAGCCTTCTATGCGGTGATCAAAGACGCGCAACCCTGACCCTCACCGCAGCCCAAAAAAGAAAAGCTCCGCGCGGCCCGCGGAGCTTTTCACCTTCTGCGAACCATCTACTGCGGCGTTGCCGTCACGCCCGTCGGAGCAGCCGGGGCAGCCGGAGCCGCCGGAGCCGCCGCCACGGAATTCGGATTCTTCATGAAAAATTTGTAGCAGCCCTCGTTCACCTGGTCGGCAAAGTTGCCGCTGTACTGGCCCGAGGAGTTCTGAATGATCTTGAAATCGTACGGGAAACCCGCCTTCTTAAACGCCTCGTACTGATTCGTGAGCACGTTCATCGAGATGTTCGGATCCTGATCGCCGTCCCATTCCTGAAAAGGCTCTTTGCGCGGCGCGTGCTGGAAGAGGCTGTAGTTCGACGGGTCCAGAACGGCCTGATGCACGCACGTAGCTCCCCAGTAGTTGGCGTCGAACAGCCCCAGAGCCAGCCCGTAAACGCCGCCGCTGCCCTGGCCGAACAAATACACGCGCTGCGGATCAATGGGATGAATCTTATTCACCTCGGCGACCACGGCGTGCAGGTAATTCGGTCCGTCTACCGTCGAGTTCCACATGGTGTTGCTCAGGCCTTCGGGTGCGATAACGATAAAGCCCTGGTGGGAGGCGAAGTCGTGCCACATCCCGATCACATCGGTTGCCCATCCGCCCTGCGCGTGCAGCAGCACGACCGCCGGCAGCGGCTTGTTGGCGTCGGTGGCTGAAGGAACCTGATAGTAGTAGGTGCGCTCCTTGCCGTCGAAGTTGAACGTCTTGTGGTCCACTTTGTCTTTCGACTTCGCGAATCCAGGCAGGGCCGCGGCAAAACTCAGAAGAATTGCGGTGAACACAGTGCTGGTGCGTCGCATGAATAAGCTCCGGAAATGAACAGCGTGAGATTCGCCGCCATTATCTCTGTTGTGGCGGCGCCGCGTAAAGAGTACCCGCGCCTGCCGCCGGGCGAGGCTCCCGGCTAAAATCCTGATAATCTCGATGAAAATGCCCTCGCTGAGCGCGATCTGGAACACATTCCGCAGGAAACAAAACGGCCAGCAGCGCGACCGCGCGACCGTGCTCACCGGGCCGCGCATTCCGCGCAGCTCCAGCGGCTGGCAGGCGCTCCAGCAATATCTGCGCGACGCGCAGGGGCTCCGCGTCCTCGACATCGGCCCCACCTCATCGCAGAACATCAATTTCCTCACCAACCTCGGGCACAGCGTCTACATGGCCGACCTCGTCCACGAAGCCATTAAGGGCGAGTGGAAGCTTCCGCCGATCGAGCCGGGAGAGCCCGCAGGCTTCAACGTGGAAGGTTTCTTCGAGCACAACCCGGCATTTCAGCCGGGGCGCGAGTTCGACGTGGTGCTCCTCTGGGCCACGCTTGATTACATCCCCGAGCCTCTCACTATGCCGCTGATCCAGCGCCTCAAGGACGTGACCTGCCGCGGCGGCAAGGTGCTCGCCGTTTTCCACTCCAAAGCGCAGGGGCCCTTCACCGCCTACTGCCGTTATCACCTCACCGACGGTCCCCAGGTCGAGATGCAGGAATCGGAGCCCTTTCCCATCCAGCGCGTCTACACAAACCGCAAGATCGAGCAGCTCTTTCAGGGCTTCACCAACAGCCGCTTTTTCCTCGCCAAAGACAATCTCTACGAAGTTCTGCTCACCCGCTAGTGTCACGTCAGTGCCCCGCTGGTTTCGCAGAGTAATCTGCGCTCGTAATGGTCATTACGTGACCCCATTGCATGGGCAGGCACTTCCCAGAATGTTGCATTTGCACGCACTTGTCTTGCGGGTAAGTTGAAGCCAGTATGTCGGCCAATCCTGGAGATTTCTCGACCGACCTGCGGCTTGAGGTGCCGCATCGACACCGGACGCATGCCCGGCGTGGCAAGTCCGCGCCCGCAGCGCGACCGGGCGGACTGCGTGCGACCCGTTGGGCTTATACGCTGGGGATCGAAGAGGAAAAGCAGGCGTCCTTCGAGGAGGATCCGCCGCCGCAGATCGTCACCCTCATCTCGCTCTGGGAATTCTGCCGGATGCTCATGCTCGCGCCGGTGTTTACGGCCCTGCTCATCCATCATCAACCGCAGTGGAATGCCTGGTATTTCTGGCGCATCTACTTCGTCGCCTCCAACGGCGGTTACAGTGTGTCGTGGCTGTCCATGGTCAGCTTCCTCTACACGCTCGTCATGGGGATTCTCATCTGGAACTGCGTCAAGTGGAGCCGCTGGGTGCTGGTCGGCACTTCGCTCTATTCGGCGCTGCTGCTGGGCCGCTTTCTGTATCTGTTCTCCGACTACCAGCCGAGTCTCGGCAACGCGGCCAGTGCCGGGATCAATTTTCTCCAGGGAACTGCCTGGATCCTCATCGTTCTCGATGTCATCATCGCCGTCGGTCTGGCCTTCGCGCCTGGCGTGGCCGAAGCCTTCAATCACCAGAAGCCACTGCAGCCGGCGATTCCGAAGCCCGCGCCCACTCCCGCCCCTGCCGCTAAGTCCAATCCTGTGATGGCCAGGCGGTAACTACCCGGTCGATTGCATTACCGAAAGCTCGTGCTCCCCGCTCATCAAAGCTTCTCAGCCGGCAGCTTCCGGCTGTAAATTTGCAGCATGGCCGTTGAGTCCGACAAGATCAGCGACAGTCTGCAGTTGCCGGAAGACGCACCTTCGCGCGCGGATTCCTGGGGACTCGATGGTGGCCTGCGTGCTCAGCTGAAAAAGAAGGCCGGCGAGGACGACGATGCAGCGGGCGAGCAGACGCGCGACACCTGCCCGGAAATGGTGACGCTGGTCGTTCTTTTCCTCTTCTGCCGCGCCATGGGGCTGGCCATCATCCTCGGCGAATCGTTTTTTCATCCCCACGCCGAGTGGGCCTCCCATAACGGCTTTCAGCTGTTCTTCTTCCTGTCGGATGGCGGCACGCGCGTCTCGTGGATGACGTATGTCAGCATCGCCTACGTCATCGTCATTGCCCTGGCGATGCTCTGGCGGATGCCCTGGGCGCGCACCGTGCTCATGGCCACCTCGGTGCTTTCCATCCTGCGCATCGCCGTTTTCATGGACATGGCTGCCATCCTGAGCCCTGTCATGCCTCCGCCGTGGATCGCCGATGCGGACTTCTTCCGCGCTGCCTGCTACGCCCTGGTCGGCCTGAACGCCACCCTCGTGCTCATCCTGCTCTACGCGCCGGGCATGGCTTTCTGGTTCAGGAAGAAGCCAAAGCAGCCAAAGAATCCTTTGCACCCGTAATTCCCCCGGTGTCGTTCTGCAGCGCACCTGGACTGTTCGCTCTCAACGCGCCGTCGCCCCATTGCCGCCGCGTGCTATCCTGCCGATTTCCCGGAGGATAGAATGCACGCACGCTCCCGGTGTTGGTCTGCCCTGCTGCTGACGGCAGCTTTGCCCCTCTTCGCAGCCGACAAGCACAAGCCGGCGCCCGCGCCGGCCGCGCCCACCGTCGATCCGTGGGACGAGCCGCAGCCCGCCGTCGAGAAGCTCGACCTGAACATGTACAACCGCATCCGCGAGGAGGGCCTGCAGCACTCCCGGGTGATGGACTACGCTTCGGCGCTCGAGGACGATATCGGTCCGCGCCTGACCGGCTCGCCCAACATGGCGAAAGCCAACGCCTGGACGCGCGATCAGTTCACCGCCATGGGATGCGCCAACGCGCACCTCGAGGACTGGGGCGAGTTCGGCATTGGCTGGCAGCAGATCAATACCTGGGTGCGCATGACGGCGCCCGACACCGCCGTCTTCATCGCCCAGGCTACGCCCTGGTCGCCCCCGACCAACGGCCCGGTCACCGGAGACGCCGTCCACATCAACATCCAGGACGAGAAGGACTTCGACCAGTACCGCGGCAAGCTGGAGGGCAAAATCGTCCTCCTCGGCCCTATGCGCCCGGTGCCGCCCGTCGATAAGCCGCTGTTCACCCGGCTGACCGATCAGGAACTCCAGGAGTTGGCGCAGTATCAGATCAGCGAGCGCGGCGCGATTTCGCCCGAGCGTCTGCGTGCCTTTCTGCAGCGCATGCGCATGACCGACAAGATTGCGCAGTTTCTGGCCGACGAAAAAGTGGCCGGCGTGATCGTGCCCAGCCGCGATGGACGAGACGGCGGCGGCTCCGGCGGCACCTTCTTCGACGACAACGGCGCAGCTCTCGGCCGCGAGCCCTACATTCGCGGACACGAGGTGAAGGTCCCGGTCGTCGTTACCGCCATCGAGAATTACGGGCGCGTGTATCGGCTGCTCCAGGCGCAGGTCCCGGTGCAGATCCAGATGGATGTGGAGACAAAGTTCACCGGCGATCACGAACACGGCTACGACACGGTCGCCGAAATTCCCGGCACCTATCCCAACCTGAAAGACCAGGTCGTGATGGTCGGCGGCCACCTCGACAGCTGGATCGCCGGCACCGGCGCGACCGACAACGGCGCCGGCTCGGTCGTCGCCATGGAGGTCATGCGCATTCTCACCGCGCTGCACGTCCAGCCGCGCCGCACCATTCGCGTCGCGTTGTGGAGCGGCGAGGAGCAAGGCCTCTTCGGCTCGCGCGGTTATGTCCGCGACCACTTCGGATCCGCCCCGCTTTCCACCGCGCCCGACCAGGCGGCCTTGCCCGAATTCCTGCGCCGCGCTTCCGGTCCGCTGCAGCTGAAGCCCGAGCAGCGGCTCATCTCCGGCTACTTCAATCTGGACAACGGCTCAGGTCGCATTCGCGGCGTCCACCTGCAGGAGAACGCCTCTGTCGCGCCGATCTTCGCGCAGTGGATCGCGCCCCTGAAAGACCTGGGCGTTACCACGCTGACCATGCGCAACACCGGCGGCACGGATCATCTCTCCTTCGACGCCGTCGGCATTCCAGGATTCCAGTTCATCCAGGATCCGCTCGACTACGAGACGCGCACCCACCACAGCAACATGGACGTCTACGAGGAACTCCAGGCAAGCGATCTGAAACAGGCTGCAGTCGTCGAGGCGATCTTCGTCTACAACGCCGCCATGCGCGACCAGATGCTCCCGCGCAAGCCGCTGCCTCACCCCGAACGCCAGCAGGAGAACGCGCCCCCAAAGAATCTGTTCCCGGATGCGAAAGACCAGGGAACAGGCAATAGGCAATAGGCAACAGGCAACAGGCAACAGGCAAAACGTTACCGAAGGCATGCTGCCTTCGCGCTGATTGCGCCGTACAACAAATCTGTGCCTGACTCACAAATAAGTTCGTACCGGGACTTGATCGTTTGGCAACGAGCTATCGAAACGTCGATCGCTGTCTACCGATTTACAAGCAGCTTTCCACGAGAAGAAGTGTATGGCCTGACGAGCCAGATTCGCCGGGCCAGCGTCTCCGTGGCGAGCAACATCGCCGAAGGATATGGCAGACTTTCGCGCGACCAGTACAGGCACTTTCTGACGATCGCGAATGGCTCGAACTTCGAGCTTCAAACGCAGCTCGTGATCGCGAAGGAACTGGGAATGGGCGATGCTCTGGAAGCCGCAAAGATCGAGAGGATGTCGCTGGAAGTGAGCAAGATGCTGGTCGCGATGCTGAAGAAGCTGCGATCACAACCTGCCGCTCCTCTGCTCTAATCGCTATTGCCTATTGCCTATTGCCTATTGCCTATTGCCTGTTGCCTACACCCTGCCCCTCACTCATCCAAAGGCCGGCTAGCCTGCGCATAATACCCCGGCCGATACCGCAGCACATCGCTGTCCGCGTGCGGAGCGGATCCCGGCTTCAGCGCCAGATGGATCCGCCGGAAGTCTGACGGCGAACGCCGCGCCGCCGGATAATAGCCGATGAGATATTGCGTGCGCAGGTCTTCAGATATCTGCGCGAAGGCATCGGCTAAGTTGCCATAACTCGCGTAGTAATACTTGCCGCCCGTCCCCTGTGACAGCGTGATGAGCGCATGCTCACCGCCGGTATCGCGCCCGGCATCGTTCAGGATCGGCAGATCGATCAGGCTGTAGACCATCACCTCACTGCGAATCGCCTGGTCCAGCGCCTCGTCGTATCCGACTCCGTCGACGGTGTTGCCGCCATCGGAGATCACGACCAGCACCTTGCGCCCGCGCTGCGGCGCCAGCCGCTGCGCTCCGAGATAGATGGCGTTGTAGAGCGCGGTCGCCGGTCCGGTGCTCAGGTTGCTCAGCCCCGCGTCCAGCCGCCGCAGGTCCGAGGTGAACGGCACCACCTCGCGCACGTCCGAGTTGAAGTCGATCAAATCGACGTGATCCACCGGACGCATCAGCGCGCGCAGAAAGTCATGCGCCGCATGCCTCTCGATGTCCAGATCCTTGCGCACCGATCCGCTGGTGTCGATGGCCAGCACCAGATTGAGCGGCATATTCGTTTGCCGCTCGAAATACGAAATCTTCTGCGCCACTCCATCTTCGGTCAGCGTGAAGTCGTCCTGCTTCAGCCCTCCGACCGGCGCGCCTTCCTCGTCCGTCACGTTGACGAAGACGTTCACCAGCCGCACATTCACCTTGTACGGAGGAATGTTGCCCAGCGGCGCCGCGTTCTGCTGCGCGAAAGCCACAGCCCCCAGTCCCAGTCCAAGGGCCGCCGCCGCCCAGCGCAGACCATTCACCGCAGGCGCTCCGTCGTGTCCGGCTGCAGCGCGTCAGCCTTCAGGTGCTCAGGAAACGGCTCGCCGTCGGCCCACACCGCGCCGTCCTCGAAAAATTCCTTCTTCCAGATCGGCACCGTCTGCTTCAGCGTGTCAATCAGCCAGCGGCACGCATCGAACGCCGCCGCCCGGTGCGCCGAGAACACCGCGATCAGCACGCTCGACTCGCCCACCTCCAGATGCCCCAGCCGGTGCACCAGCGCCACGTTGCGGATCGCGAACCGCTCCCGCGCCTCGGCCGCCAGTTCCTCCATTTTGCGCAGCGCCATCGGCTCGTACGCCTCATATTCCAGATACCGCGTCGAGCGCCCCCGCGAGTGGTTGCGCACGATGCCGTCAAAGATGGAGATGGCCCCATCCTCAGGCCGCTCCAGGGCCGGAATAATGTCGTGCGGCACGATCCGGTCGTAGACAATCCGCACATACGCCGACTCAGACGGCGGCTTCTCCCCCGCTCCGCCGCTCACCGGAGGCAACAAGGCCACCTCGTCTCCTTCGCGCAGCGCATGCCCGCCGCCGACGTATTCCTGATTCACCGCCACCGCGATCGCCGGCCACGGAAAGCCTGGAGCCATCGCCCGGCAGCGTTCCAGCACATCGCGCACCGTCGCCCCTGCCGGCACGTCCAGCTCGCCGCCCGCCTGGGGCAGCACGTCGCGCAGCATTCCGAAGGCGAGCAGGTTCACGCGCATCGAGATCATATTACCGGGCCGGTTTCTCCCCTGGTTTGGACGATCCCCGGCTCACGATGAAAGCCGGCCCGAGCCTCTCGCCACGTCTCCGGGCAGGACATTCCCCGTCCCCACCGCTCGTCCCGGGAATTTCCTCGTCGACGCTGTAAGATGGCGTAGGTTCGTAACACGTCGAGCTTTGGAGGCCTTCCCGGGATGGTATCCCCCCTCTCACCGAATCCACGCGAAACCGACACCCGCCGCGTGCTCTTCCCCCGAGGCGTTGACGACGACATCAAACCCATCCGGGCGATTAAGAAAGACGAGTTGCCCCCCACCCTGGGTCAGCGCACCCGCTCCATGACGCTGGTCATGTCGGCGCTGGGGCTGGCCACCTTTGTCGTCCCCCTGGTTACGACCAGCATCCCCGTCCTCGGCCGAACGCAGTGGTCGACACTCACCGTTCTCGAAGGCCTCATCAACGGCAGCCTCCCCGCCGGCGTGTACCTCTCCGCGCAGGATTCCCACGCCCTCTATAAGCTCATCTTCCTCGACTCGTTCCTCTTCGGCACGATGTTCATCTATGCCGCGCTCGCCATTATCCTGGTTTCCGCGTTGCGGACCGGCACCAGGCTGGTCATCGGCTTCACTGCCGCGCTGGCAGCGCTCGCCGCGCTACTGGAGATGCGAGGCTACCCCGACTTTCAGCTCTCCCTCTTCGGACAAACGCCGCAGGCGATGGGCGGCATCCATGTGGCCGGATTTACCTGGTGTCTCGTGCTGCTGGTCGTCTCCGGCCTGATCCTGGCCATCGCCACCATCAAAGAGCTTGAGGGCATCACTTAGCGGCCCCCGATCCTTCATTCGGCACAGGAGCGCGCGATGGGCTATATCGACAAGACGCTGGTCCCGGGCGAGCACGTCGTCTACGAAACCCGCCTTCACTGGCTCGTCATGGTCGGCCACGTCATCTTCGGCCTGATCCTGCTGGGGCTGGCCGCCTTCCTGGCCGTCTACGCACACCAGCACCGGATGACCCTGCCCCCCGGCCAGCTCCACGCCTTCTACTGGGGCGCGCTCGCCGCGGCCCTCATTGCCATCGTGGTCTTCGTCGCCGGCAGCATTCGCCGCAACGCCACCGAGATGGCCGTGACCAACCGCCGCGTCGTCATCAAGACCGGCCTCGCCGGCCGCCGCACCATCGAGATGCTGCTCAACAAGGTGGAAACCATCGAGGTCACCGAGCCCGGTATGGGCCGCATGCTCGGCTACGGATCCATCGTGATTATCGGCACCGGCGGCACCTCCGAGCCCTTCCACAAAATTGCCCATCCCGTCGAGTTCCGCAACCGCGTGCAGATGGAAATCGAGCGCCTGCAGCCCGGCACTCCCCGCGCGGTCGACGGCAACATCTGAACCATGAAAGTCCTCTTTGTTACTGGATTTGGACCGATCGTGCGTCAGCCTGCCGAAGATCGCCGGCTCTTTCGCGACGTGCTCGGCATCCGCTTCAAAGAAGAGAGCAACGGGTATCTCCACACCGAGGCGCTCGACGGCGTGAAGACCTTCGCCCTCTGGCCGCTGTCGCAGGCAGCGCAGTCCTGCTTCGGCACGGACACCTGGCCCGTAGACATTCCAGCGCCGCAGGCCTGGCTCGAGTTCGACGTCGACAGCGTCGAACAAGCCTCGGCCGAGCTGGAGTCGCAGGGCTACCGGCTGCTCGTCAAAAACCGGAAAGAGCCCTGGGGCCAGACAGTCAGCCGCCTTCTCGCACCGGACGGGCTGCTGATCGGCATCAGCTACACTCCTGTGTTCCGGGAAGCCGAATAGCTCGAGATTCTGGCGGAGTTTGCGCCGTGCCGGCCAGATTTTCCCTGCCGGCCCCCTATTGCGCCCCCGCCCGTTTCCTGTTCTGCTGGTTCGCATGGAGCCCACCGAAGCCCACGAACTCGCGGAGCAGCACGAAAAGGCCGCCGAAAACCGGCTGCACGCCGTCAGCTTCACCATGAGCCTGCTCGCCGTGCTCGTCGCCGTCGTCACCGTGCTCGGCCACCGCACGCATACCGAAGCCGTCCTGCACCAGGCACGCGCCAGCGATCAGTGGAATTTCTACCAGGCCCACAAGATCCGCCAGTACAACACCCAGCTCACCACCGATCTGCTCGGCGCGCTCGCTGTCCGCGACCAGGCCGCCGCTAACAAGGTGATCGGCGCGTATAACGCGCACCTGCAAAAGTGGAACCAGGACCTGACAGAAACCGAAGAGAAGGCCCGCGACCTCGAGGCCGAAGTCGCCAAAGACGAGCGTCGCGCCGACCGCTTTGATCTGGGCGAGGCGCTGCTCGAGATCGGCCTCGTCATCACCTCCATCACCCTGCTCACCCGCCAGCGCGGCTACTGGTATCTGGGAATGGGCTTCGGCGCCGCCGGCATCATCCTCTCCGTCTGGGCGTTTGTGGTGCGCTGAGCTCTGCTC
>DASYYN010000055.1:0-27718 GCA_035933815.1 Acidobacteriaceae bacterium | reverse complement strand
AGGAGCTTTACCCGGATCAGATCCAGGAGCTCTTTCACCGCGCGGTCGACCTGTGGCCGCCGCTGCGCGACGCCACCATTGCCGAAACCTGGACCGGCCTGCGTCCCGGCTCAGGCGATGGACTGCCGATCATCGACCAGGAAGAGGAGCATTGCTGGATCGCGACGGGCCACTTCAAAAACGGCATCATGCTCGGGCCCGGAACCGGGCGCGTCGTAAGGCAATGGATCTTGGGGGAGGAGCCCGCAACCAGCGTCGTACCGTTCGCGCTCTCCCGTTTCGGCGAGGTGTTGCGCAGCTAAGCTCAGGACTTGCCGCGCAACTTTCGTAATGCATTTCTCGTCTCTCAGAGGCTTCCCGCGCTGACAAGCTTCGTTCGCGTAAGCTATAAGGAGAGCTGGATTTCTCTGCTTGCAAACGCTGCGGCAGCGCGAATCCCATGCCGCTTTGCATCGCGAATGGCTGCGGGAGCATCCCGATATTCGGAGAAGAATTTTAGAGACGTGGCGAAGGAAGGCAGATGGCGACAGCAACAGTAGTCAAGGGACTGGAAGGCGTAGTAGCGGCGAATTCCGGCATTTGCTGGATCGATGGATATGCCGGAGTGCTGGCGTACCGCGGCATCGATATTCATGAGCTCGCGGAGAAGTCCACCTTTGAGGAGACGACTTATCTTCTCTGGCATGGACGCCTTCCGGACCGCTCTGAGTTAAAGGAGTTCTCGCGCAAGCTGACCGAAGCCCGCCGCGTGCCACCCCAAATCTACGACCTGCTGCGTTCGTTTCCAAAGAGTGCCACCCCGATGGAAGCGCTGCGCACCGCCGTCTCAGCCCTGAGCCCGTACGATCCCGACGAAGCCGCTGTCGATCACGATTCCAACGTTCGCAAGGCTTTCGCGCTCACGGCACAACTGCCCATGATCGTCGCCGCCTACGATCGCATTCGCAAGGGAAAGGACATCATCCAGCCCGATCCGTCGCTCAACCATGCAGCCAATTTCCTCTGGATGCTGCACGGGAAGAAACCCATTCCAGCGGCGGAACGCACCTTCGACATTGCGCTGATCCTTCACGCTGATCATGAGCTGAATGCCTCGACGTTTGCGGCGCGCGTCATCGCCGGCACCATGGCCGATATGCACTCCGCGATCACCGGAGCCATCGGAGCGCTCAAGGGGCCGCTGCATGGCGGCGCGAACGAAGCCGTGATGAAGATGCTCTTCGACATCGGCAAGAAGGGCGGCGATCCGGTCGAATACGTGAAGAGCCTGCTCGCGCAGAAGAAGAAGGTTTTCGGCTTTGGGCATCGGGTCTATCGCACCGAAGATCCTCGTGCGACGCACCTGCGGAAGATGTCAGAGCAGCTGAGCCGCGATTCCGGCAATACGAAGTGGTTTGAAATGTCCCGTGCCATCGAGGAGTTCGTGAAAAACGAGAAGAAGCTCAACGCGAACGTTGACTTCTACTCCGCCTCGACGTACACCACGCTGGGCATCGATCTCGACCTGTTCACGCCGATTTTTGCCATCAGCCGCATTGCCGGCTGGGCGGCGCATGTAATCGAGCAGCTTGACGACAATCGGCTGATTCGGCCGCGCGCCGAATACACCGGACCGGAATATCCGGTGAAATACGTGCCGATCGATCAGCGGTAAGGCGCGTCAGACCAACTGGCCTGCGGGAGGGCTGCGGGAAACAGGTCCTTCTTTGGTTTCCATGCCCCGCCCCTAAACGGCGAGCGCACCCGGCGCCCCCACCACAGGGCCATCAAGAGCGCCATCACCGCCAGCCAGAGCAGCACGAGCACGCTGCCTTCCGGCCCGGTTGTCCCGCCGCTCCAGATCAGCGGCCCCTGCGGATGCGCATCGAAGAGATGCCCCTGCGAGACCACCCCGCTGTCAGCCGTGCCATAAAAGAAAGACTGCCCCCAATCCCAGGTCGCGTGAAAGCCCACAGCCCACCAAAGCGAGCCGGTATACCAAAGGCTGAGCGAGAAGAAGAGCGCCGCGCCGACCACTGAGGCCAGCCCGATCGGCGATTCGCCGGGATTCATGCGGTGCGTCAAGCCGAAGATGCCCGCGAACAGCAAGGCTCCCCACCAGAATCCAATGCCGCGCGTCAGCGCGAACTGGATGTATCCGCGAAACAGGGACTCCTCGAAAAACCCAGCCATCAGGAAGACAAAGCCCCACACTGCGGCGTATCCCAGGACCGCCGAGGGCGACAGCGACGTCCGGCCCAGCGCTAGATAACCCAGCTTCCAGAGCGTCAGGACCAGAGACGAAATGGCGACAAAGCCCCAGAGCATCCCGGAGAAAAGGCGCAGCATGCGCGAATCGCCCTGAAAGCCATACGCGGTAACTGGCCGCCTCTCGATGATGGACAGAATCCACGTGGCGATGATCGCCGGGATCAACTGGCAAACTTCCATGACAATGCCCAAGTCGGGCGGCATCGGCGCACCCGGCGTCCAGTGCACCAGGGGAACGCACACCCACTGCGCTCCGAGTGACAATGCGAGCCAAATCACAGCGAACAGCAGGACTCCCCAACCGGCGCGAATGCCTTGGGGTCCAAGGAAGACCCAGCTCACACCGCGGGCTGAAGCCGGCGGCGAGTCACTTGCCAACCGTGTTCTCCAGCGCCTGCCCGACCCGGAAGACGGTGCTCTCGTCGAAGTGGCGGCCGAGGATCTGCATTCCGATCGGCAGTCCCTCACGCGAGTTCCCGCACGGAACAGAAAGTCCGCAGATGCCGGCCAGACTGGCCGTGACGGTGTAAATGTCCGCAAGATACATCGCCACCGGATCGTCCGACTTCTCTCCAATGCGAAAGGCCGGCGTAGGAGCAGTCGGCGTGAGAATGGCATCCACTTCCTGAAAGGCCCGAAGAAAATCGTCGGCCAGCAACCGACGTACCTGCTGCGCCTTCCGGTAGTAGGCGTCGTAGTAGCCGTGGCTCAGAACGTAAGTGCCCAGCAGGATGCGGCGCTTCACTTCCGCACCAAAGCCCAGATCACGCGTGCGCCGGTACATGGAGGCGAGCGTGTCGGACTTTGGGGCTCGGAATCCATACCGCACGCCGTCGAAGCGGGCAAGATTCGAACTCGCCTCCGCCGTCGCAATGACGTAGTACGTGGGAATCGCATAGCGGGTATGCGGCAAGCTGATCTTGCGAATCTCAGCGCCGGCGGCGCGCAGCTTTTCGATTCCTGCTTCAATCGCGGCGCGGACTTCCGGATCGAGTCCTTCGGCGAAGTACTCGGCGGGCACGCCAAGCTTCATTCCGCGAACGCCCTTGTCCAGCTCCGCCGTGTAGTCCGGCACCGGCAGAGGCGAGGAGGTGGCGTCCATCGGATCGTGTCCCGCGATCACACCCAGCACCGTAGCGGCATCGCGAACATTCGCAGCAAACGGGCCGATGCGATCGAGCGAGGACGCAAAGGCGATCAGCCCATAACGCGATACGCGCCCGTACGTCGGTAGTACGCCGACCACACCGCAGAACGACGCCGGCTGGCGAATCGATCCGCCCGTATCGGTCCCTAATGTTGCAACCGACATTCCCGCCGCAATCGCCGCAGCCGAGCCGCCGCTGGAGCCGCCGGGCACTCGGTCCGGATCGTGCGGATTGTGCACCGGGCCATAAGCGGAGTTCTCATTTGAGGACCCCATGGCAAACTCATCGCAGTTCAGCTTGCCCACAAAGACCGCTCCGGCATCGGCCAGTTTACGAACGGCGGTCGCAGTGTACGGCGGACGGTAACCCTCGAGAATCTTCGATCCAGCCGTCGCGGGAAACCCCTCCAGTGTGAGCACGTCCTTGATTCCGACGGGCACACCAGCCAGAGGAGGCAGCGCTTCCCCATTCCATTTCATTTGGTCAATACGGGCCGCCTGCGCCAGAGCGTACTCGCGGTCCACGGAGAGAAAGGCGTGAATGCGGGGGTCCTGCTCCGCGATCCGCGCGAGAAACCGCTTCGTGATCTCGGTGGCGGTGGTCTCGCCGCGAGCGATCGCGGAGCGAACGTCGGCGATCGATTCTGAGGAAGTCGCCGTGGTCATCGCTCGATTACCTTCGGAACTTTGAAGAACACGCCATCTGTTTCCGGCGCCGCTGCCAGCGCGTTCTCATGCGGCAGGCTGGGCCGAGTCGTATCAGCGCGCAACACAGATGCCCTTTCCGCCTGTCCGTCGTCGCCCTGGCCCAGCAGCTCCGCTACCTGTGCCAGCGGGGCCACGTCGGTCGTATCCAGTTCGCTGAGCTGTGCCACATAGTCCAGAATCGCGTTTAAATCGCGCTGCATGCGCGTTTCCTCGTCAGGCGTCAGTTCGAGATAGCCAAGTTCGGCTACCCGCCGCACGTCCTCGAGCGATACCCTCTCCGTGTCAGGCATGGGACCAGTTTACAGCCGCACCAAAAGAACCCTGTTGACAGACGCTCCGGGCCGGATACAATCTGCCCCATAACCATCGGTACTTAATAAGCACCCCATGAATACGGTCTGCAAACACCCACGGGTCCGCGTTGTGGCGCGCGAAGAAGATGCTGAATTCGTTGAGTGCCTCGACTGCGGAGAGGTCTTCGACTCCGGCGAATTTCGCGACATGGCGATTGAAGAAATGCAGGACGCCGAAGAGGAAGAGACCGCCTGATTCACAGGCCCGGTCGAATCCCCGCAACCTGTTCCGGCTGCCACCCCTGCTTGCGCAATGTCCTGATCGAGAGCGCATCGTGCCGCTTGGCCAGGCGGTTTCCCTGCGCATCGAGGACAAGCGCGCAATGGAACCAGTGCGGTATGGGCCGCTCCAGTGCACGATAAATCAGGATCTGCCGCGCCGTTGAAAGCAGCAGGTCAGCGCCGCGCACCACTTCCGTGATCCCCATCGCAATGTCGTCAGCAACCACCGCCAGCTGATAGGCAGGGACGTCATCGCGGCGCCAGACGGCAAAATCGCCGAAATCTTTGCCGGCAATGAAACGCTGGGACCCGAGATTGATGTCTTCGAATTCGACCACCTCTCCGTCAGGAACCTGAAACCGCCAGTTCACGCCGGCTGGACGCTCGATCCTTCGCAGGTCGTCTATAGCACTCAAAGCGGGGCGGCAGCTTCCCGGATACAGCGGCCCTTCATCGGCTTCGAACCGCACCGCGCTGCCCTCGTGCGGCGCCTCTGCAATACCACTCAGTTCTCGCCGCGAACAAGTGCACGGATACAGGAATCCGCGGTCCAGCAGGGCCTTCCATGTCTGGAGGTAATGCTGGCGCCGCCGACTCTGCTCGTACGGGCGAAATGGCCCGCCGATATCAGGACCCTCCTGCCAGCGAATGCCGAGCCACCGCAGGTCTTCGAACATGGCTTGTACGAAGTCAGGCCGGGATCGCTGCGGATCGAGGTCCTCATTGCGGAAGACAAGAGTCCCTGAGGCGTTCTGCGCGCGTACGAAGGCCTGCCAGAACGTTCGCGCGTGTCCCAGATGCAGGAATCCGGTTGGTGATGGCGCAAGGCGGCCGCGATAGCCCGAGATCACGCCGCCAGTGTACCGGACGAAGACTCGAACTCAGACTGGACGCAGCTGATCAGGCAGCGCGTTCCACTTCCTCGATCTCTTCTGCCTGCGAAAGCGGCGGCACCACCTCGAGAGCGGCGGGAACTGTGGCGGGCCGGACCGGCTTCAGGATCTCCATAACGGATCCAATGCCCAACCCGAAGTACATTGCCGAGTAGATCCACGGCGCCCTCAACGCAGAGTCTGTCCCGTAACGGATCCCGAGCCGAAGTGAAGCGACCACGACAGCTGCGGCCATCGAAGCCAGCGGAATGCTGAGCAGTTCCGCGACTCGGACAGGGAAAGCAATCCACGCGAGAAAAGTGAGAACGATGATCGGCAGAATCGCAATGGGCGCGAACTGCGTCTTTGCCACCGATCCGGCATGTTTCCGAAGCAGACGGACGTGTCCGCGTCCCGATCGAACCATCTGATGAAAAAGCCCGCGCACGTCTTTCCGCGGCTGATAATGCACCGCGAGCCGCGGATCGGCATAGGCGCGAATGCCCGCTTTGCGAACGCGGGTGTTGAACTCCACATCCTCGTAGGCGTCAAAGTTTTCGTCGAACAGACCCACGCGACTAAATACCTCGCGGCGATATGCACAGCCTCCCTGCACCGGATCGACGAAGCCGCAGCTTTTCATTTCGCGATCCACATGCCCGGAGCGGATCTGCGCGATGACCTCTCCCGTATGCGTCTCCGATGCCGCCAGCAGCGGCTGGGGACGGCACAGGCAGCCTGCCCCGCTCTGCGCCAGTATGGCCGCCGTGTCTTCGAGAAGATTGTGACTCGGAATCGTGCAATGCCCGTCAACGAAGAGGATCACGTCTCCGGCAGCGGCCCCGATTCCAATATTGCGGCCGGCGCTGGAGCGAATGCCAGGATTGCCCAGAACTTTGACGTGCACATGCTTGTTCGAGAAGCGGCGGCGTACGAGGTCGGCGGTTCCGTCGCTCGACCCGCCATCCACCACCAGGATCTCGAAACGGTCAGACGGGTAATTCTGCCGCAACAATTCGTCGAGCAACCGGGGGAGCATTGCGCGCTCGTCGCGCACAGGCAGGATCACCGAGATGAAAGGCAGCATCGTCCACCGTCCTTCGGTCTGTACGATGCCACTTCTCTGAGCCGCGTTCTCCTGGAAATGCATTGCCACGCGGATAGCCGCGCTCAATCGTAACCGAGAGGCCCTACGCGGAGGTTTGAGTGCACGTGCCGTTCGTGTCTTCAGGCAACGCGGGAGCCTCGACAGGCGTGCGCGGCTTCACGTTTCTGATCGGAGGCAAACCGGCTTCTTTGATCTTGTACAGAAGAGCGCGATAGCTGATGTCGAGAGAGCGCGCCGCTTTGCGACGATTCCATTTGTGCGCGCGCAACACATCGAGGATGATCCGCCGCTCGAGAGATTGCACTGCGCGCTTGGTCTGGATGCGCAGTGGCGTGTTCAGGTCCACTGCTTCCGGCATCGGGAAGGTCTCTTCGCGAGGATCACGCAGAGCAGCGAGCACGTGCTCTTCTCCTCCGAGCACCACGTATCGCTTCGCCAGATTCTCCAGCTCGCGCATATTGCCTGGCCAGTGATACTTCTCCAGAATGCGCATGGCCGAAGTGCTGATCGGCTCAGGACGCCGGCCGTATTGATTGCCGTAAAGACGGACGAAATGCTGAAACAGCAGCGGAACATCCTCGCTGCGCCGGCGCAACGGAGGCATTTCGATCTGGATCACGTTAATCCGGTAGTAGAGATCGGAGCGAAAATTCCCCCGCTTTACCTCTTCTTCGAGGTTGCGGTTCGTCCCGCAAATCAGTCGCACGTTGACTTCGTGCTCCTCGACGCCGCCGAGCCGAACGATTCTGAAGTCCTGGACGGCGCGCAGCAGCTTCGACTGCAGAGCGATGTCCAGCTCGCCAATCTCATCCAGGAACAAGGTCCCATGATGGGCGAGTTCGAACTTCCCCGGCCGGGAACTGCGCGCGCCGGTAAACGCTCCAGGCTCATGCCCGAACAGCTCGCTCTCAAACAATTGCCCGGGAATGGCAGGACAGTTGACCTTCACCATCGGATAGCGCGAGCGGCGGCTGAGCTGGTGGAGCATCTTCGCCGCCAGCTCTTTCCCTGTACCGCTTTCTCCCATGATCAGGACGGCGGCATCGACTGCCGCAGCATCCTGAATCTGGCGGATGGTCTTCTGAATGGCCGCCGACTGGCCCAGCAGCATGGTTTCCGAATTGTTCCCGACTGTTCGCTCCATAGCCGCACGACGCGTTGGGATGCACGTACTCTGCCATCGGCGGCTGCCACGTTGCCTCAGTAGGTGAATTCCTGACCTGCTGCGCGCCGGATGCGCATCCACCGCCTTAGATGCGCGGGCCGGTGAGCCGGTCAACTTGTCGGCCAACGGAATTCAAGCTCGGATGCGCTGAAATGCGCGGCAGAACGCCACCGCATGCTCTCCATAAAGTCCTCGCGAATTCCAGAAACGACAGCCGCCGGCAGGCTTCTGTCCTTGCACCATCGTTTTAGGCTCCACTCATAAATGGCTTTTCGATGTGTGCAACGAACAGGCATCTTTAGGGAAAAACAGCCGCATCTTAACGAGCACATCGTCAGTAGGCTTGTAAGCAGAAGCCGAGGAAGTTCGAGAGGTTCCGAGGGTTTCGTCGTTCCCGCCAGGGTCGTGCGTCACTGGCACGGCAGTGGTGTCTTCGCCGGCTTTCCGGCAGCAACCGGAGAGAGGAACGGGCACGCAATTGGCCGTCTTTTTGGCCGTATCGTCGAGCAGACATCGGGCAGCCATATTCCCCCGCTGTCGGCAGCTGAGGTTTCCTTTTATGCGCCCGTTACGAGTACTGGTTGCCCAAAATCAGCCGGATTCAGGAAAGAGCTTTGACTCGCTTTTCACTCCCCCGCGCTTCATCGTCGAATATGCATCGTCAACCGAGGGATGCGTCCGCCTTCTGGAAAGGCGCGCGGCCGATTACGACCTGGTCCTGCTCGACGAGCACCTGCCGGATTCCGGCGGCATCGACGCGCTGAAGCGGATTCGCGCCACTCGCCGAGAGCTTCCCGTGGCGCTGATGAGCACGCACCTGAGCCCCAGGCTTCTTCACGAAGCCACTCAGGCGGGAGCCAGCGGCTTCCTGACCAAGCCAATCCGTGCGACAGACCTGGATGAGCTGGTCACCACCCTCTGCCCGCGTCGCGCAGATTCCATCGCCGAGCCGCCGCCGGCTATGCATATCGAGGACCTCGGCTCCGGGCACTTCTTCCTCGCAGCGTCGCCCGCCATGCTCGACATCCTGCACCAGGTGCGGATGCTCAGCCGCGCCGATGTTCCTGTCCTGATTACCGGCGAAAGCGGAGTGGGCAAGGAGATCATTGCGTCTCTGATTCACAAGTATTCCCTTCGCGCACACCGGACGTTTCTCAAGGTCAACTGCGCCGCTTTGCCGAACGATCTGCTGGAGAGCGAATTGTTCGGCTATGAAGCAGGGGCGTTCACTGGCGCAGCCAAAGCAAAGCCCGGCAAGTTCGACGTCTGCGACAAAGGGACCATCCTGCTGGACGAAATTGGTGAGATGAGCCCGCAGCTGCAGGCCAAGCTGCTGCACGTCCTGCAGGACGGCACCTTTTCGCGTCTCGGTTCAAGACTGAATACCAAGGTGGACGTACGCGTTCTCGCCGCCACCAACATCGACATCGAACAGGCCATCACGGACAAGCGCTTCCGGGAGGACCTGTATTACCGCCTGAATGCCTTCATCCTTCGTGTACCGCCGCTGCGCGAGCGGACGGAGGAGATTCCGTGGCTGCTTGAGAATCTTTCCGGCAAACTGGCCGCCGCCAATGGGCTTGAGCCCATTCACTTCTCGGCGCGTATGATCACCGCGGCCATTCGCTACCACTGGCCGGGCAATCTGCGCGAGTTGGGAAACTTCGTCAAGCGCTATCTCATCATGCGCGATGAAACCGCAGCTCTGGTGGAACTGGAGTCGAAAGTGATCGCTCGGCCGCCTTCGTTGTCGATGGTCAATCCCGTCGCGGAAGGCGTGATTGCACCGGCGGCGGCCGGCCTGAAGTCTGCCGTTCGTTCCACCCGCGATCAGATGGAGAGCCGAATGATCCGCGAGGTTCTTGAGGAGTCTCGCTGGAACCGCCGCATTGCCGCTGAACGTCTGCAAATCAGCTATAAGTCGCTGCTGCAGAAGATCCGCCACTACAATCTCGAAGCGTCTGCATAAATTGGCACAGGAGCATCCCTCGTGTGATGGTTTGCAGATTTCTGCACACCCTGCCGGTGGGCGCTCAGCCTTCGCTTCCGCAGGACTGCGGGCCGGTACTCCCAAGCAGCAGCCCTGCTCCGGTTCTAAGCCCTTCTGACGTAACCGTCCTGTCTCGCTGTCCACTTCCGGACGTTTGGCAGACCGTTTGCATCCATTCCTCTGGCAAGCCTTGTCCCCAGGGGGATGGTTTCTGCAGTGGTAATGCTCTTTTCCATTTGGCAGCACGTTCGGGCAGGATGGTGAGGCGTGAATCCGGACTGGATTCTGCAACACGTACCTTCGCACCCATTGAGTTCCTGGATGACGCGTCGCGTCGCTTACCCACTGTGGGTACGGCGGCATCATCCTCATTACTCCCGCTATGCCCGGCAGTTTCAGAAAAACCAGCACTTCAGTCCTGAGGAACTGGACCGCTGGCAATCTCTCCGGCTCCGCGAACAATTGCTGCATGCTTTTCGCAACATCCCCTTCTACCGGCGACGTTTCGAGATGAACGGCATCACTCCGCTGGATATCCGGACACCCGAAGACCTGAAGGCGTTGCCTGTGCTGACCAAGACCGACTTGCGCTGTCACAATCAGGAACTGCTCGCCCGCACTGTGCCACCGGATTTGCGTGTGCAGGAAGAGACGGTAGGCTCAGCCGGCATGCCTGTCCGGTTCTGGATCGACAAGGAGCGCCTCGATTCGCGCCGCGCCACCCTCGACCGGCACAACGCGTGGGCAGGCTTATATCCCGGAACGTGGCATGCGCAGCTCTCGGGCCTTCGCCCCAATGCCGGCTCCGGCGCCCGGAAGATCGGCTGGCGCGAGCGGCTCCTCGATCGCTGTTTGCTGCTGAATACGTCGCTGATCGGCGACGGCGACCTCCGCCAGTACATTGCCCTGCTGCGCCGCTTCCGGCCACGGGTGCTGGTTGCGTATGCACAGTCTGCAGTCTTCTTCGCGCGCTACTGCGAACAAAACGGCATTCGCGATATTCATTTCCGCACCGTCATCGTCACCGCCGAAATGCTGCTGCCAGGTCAGCGCGCTCTTCTCGAGGAGATCTTTCACGCGCAGGTCTTCAATCGCTACAGCAGCCGTGAATTTTCCGTCATCGCGAGCGACTGCCCGGAGATGAACGGCATGCACATCAACGCCGACACGCTCATCGTGGAAGTCGAGCGGTCCATGAATAACGGCGGTCGAGCAGGCAGGGTGCTTGTCACGGATCTTCTCAATCGGGCCATGCCCCTCATCCGTTACGAAATCGGCGATGTCGCCAGTCCGCTGGAAACAACCGTTTGTCCCTGCGGACGTGCCTTTCCCCGTATTGCCAATGTTCGCGGCCGGGTCACCGATTTCCTCGTCACCACAGACGACCGCCGGATTTCCGGAGTGCCGCTCGCCGCCGTCGCCAGCGACATGCCGCAGGTCCGGCAAATTCAGTTCGTGCAGAGGGACCGCGCCCACGTACAGCTGCGCATCGTGCCCGGCCAGAACTACGGCGTTGACACCATCGAGGAGCTTCGCCGCCGTCTGAATCCCCTGTTTTGCGGCAACACGGAACTCAGCATCGTCACAGTGGAGCAGATCCAGCCTGAGCGCCTCGGCAAGTTTCGCCCGGCGCGGACCTCCCCGGAACTCGGCGATACCATCGCACCGGGGTGGAGCGCATGATCCCCCGCGCCTGGCATAACGCCCTGCTGCCGCTCTTGGATCCAGACCAATACCGTGGTCTGCCTCAGCGTCTGGCTGAGCTGGAGCAGTACGAGGCGCTGTCTCCGGTGGACCAGGCGGCAATTCAGGAAGACCGTCTTCGCTCGCTGCTCGACCACGCTTACAAAACCTCGCCGTATTACCGGCTCGTTTTCGATGAAATGCGCTTCCGCTCGGTCGACTGGCAGTACGGCCAGCCAATCCCGCTGCCCGAACTGAGCCGCGAACTCGTTCGTGCGAACATGGAACACCTTTGCTCGCGAACCTTCCGTCCCGACCAGTTGCGCCGCTTCACCAGCAGCGGCAGCCTGCCCACAGCCATGTGGCGCGACATCGAGGCACATCGGGCAAGGGGAGCGGTGCACTGCCACCTGGATCGACTTTCCGGAATAGTCGCGGCGCGTACCCTTGAAATTCGCGCCGCCGACCGCCAGTCAGAGGATCACGAGAACCCCGTTGCGCGCCTCATTCAGGAGAGAATTATGGGCCGATTCAGCGCCGCTGTCCGCACCCCGGACGACGAAACCTTCCGGAGCTTGCTCGATCGCCTGAACCGCTGCAAACCCGAAGCTCTCCATGGGCCCTCGAGTCTCCTCGCCATGTTCGCCGAGTGGCTGCGCACCTGCGGCTTGCCGTGGCACAAACCGCGCCGGGTGATCACAACGGGAGAAACACCCTCTCCACAAGCGAGGCAGGCCCTCAGAGATGTCTTTCGCTGCCGCGTGACCGCGCAGTACATCTGCCCTGATATAGGGACGCTCGCCATTGAATGCGAGATCGGCGAACGGCTCCACTTCCATCCCTGGGCCAGTTACATCTCACTGGTGCCGGCGGGCTCCTCCAGCGAAGGCAGCATCTACCGGCTGATCGTCACCGATTTGCTCAACCATGGCATGCCGCTCATTCGATACGACTCGGGCGACTGCGTCCTGTTTGACGAGTCTCCGTGTCCGTGCGGGTGCTGGTACCCGTCCATCACCGCCGTTCTTGGCCCTGCAATCGAAAATCTGATTCTGCCCAACGGTTCCGTAACCGCGGGTGTTCCCATCGTGACGCGAGCCGGCAGCGCCTTCCGCACTGTTCGCGGGGTGCAGCTGATCCAGAAGACCCCTGACACCATGCACGTCCGCTTTGCCGCCGGCGATGACACCTCCGCCGCAGACCGGGAACTTGGAGTTTTCCGCCGCCATATCGAAGATGCCTTCCGCGTTCCGCTCCACTGGACCATGGAGCGTGTCTCCGAAATTCCCTGCGAGCGCTCCGGCAAAATCCGGGTTGCGATTTGCGAGATCGCCCCGCACAGGCCCGAATCTCGCCCCGCGCTCTGAGCGGTCGGCAGCGCGGCAGCCGGCGCCCCCCTCCGCTTCAAACTAAAAGGCCAGCCCGAAGGCTGGCCTTGATCGACTTTCATACGGCTAGTTGCTATTGCTGTCGTCCCGCCGATGGAGCGTTGGCTGATCGTTGCCGTTGGTGTTGCCCTGATCTGATCCGTCATTCGTGCTGACGCGACGCAGCGAGGGCTTGCCGCGCTTGTTGTCGATAATGCGCCGTTTGTTCTCGATGCGAGCCAGCCGTGCCTTCACGTCATTGAACTCCGACGTTGTGACCAGGTACTGGTCTTTTGGAGGAAGAATCGTGGAGATCTCCTCCTCGGTGTGCTGGATGCGATCCGGTGTCTGCGGATGATCTTCAAACACCTTTGCAACCGCGCCGGGCTTCGTCTTTTCCAGGTTCTCCACCTTTTCAAAGAACGTTACGAACGCCTGCGGATCGTAGCCCGCCCGATACATGTACTGCACGCCCAGATAATCCGCCTGAGATTCGAACTCGCGCGAGAACTCCAGGAACGTAATCGGAATCATCAGCTGCGTCGCTTCGTAGATACCGTACCCGGTCCAGCTGTATCCGGTCATCATGATCAGCGGCACCATGCCGATCTGCGCATAATTCGCCCGGGTCATCTCACGCGCCGCGTGATGCGCGCACACATGGGAAATCTCGTGCGCCATAACGCCCGCCAGCTCTGCTTCCTCATCCGCGGCCAGGATCAGCCCCGCGTTGACGTAGAAGAATCCGCCCGGCAGAGCCATCGCGTTGATTTCATCGGTATCGATCACCTTGATCGTGAACGGCACCTTGCAATCCGAATTCTTCACAATGTTCTGGCCAATCCGGTTCACGTACTCGGTAATCACCGGATCCGTGACGAACCGGGTGCTCTTCTCAATCTCGTCGGCGTACTGCTTGCCCATCCTGATTTCAGAATCGGTCGAGTACCAGTTCCCCATCCCGCGTCCGCCAATGTTGCGCGTTCCCACGGCATTGACATCCTCGATACTCCCCGCCTTCACGCCCGGCATCATGCCATCTTTGTTGGGATAGACCTGCTTAAAGGGGTTCAGGTTGGGGTCGGTGAGCGCCTGGTTTTGGTTCCCGGGCTGATTCCAGCTGTCGTCATCATGTTTCACGGTGGGCGCCTGCTGCACACAGATGTCGCCTCCCGCCGCCGGAGCCCGGTGCAGAACCGGCCCTGGGCAGTTCTCGGTGGGCTGGTTCGCAGGCGCGGACGCCGCCGGCTGCGCCTGATCCGAAGCTGCCGGCGCCGTCGATTGTGCCGGGGTGGGGCTGGTGCTCTGCGCGACAGCATAGCCGCCAAACAGCGCCAATGTCGAAGAAACGAACAGGCTAAGAGTCACTTTGCGGGTGGGCATGGATAGAACCCCTCCAGGGGCGGGCAGAGCCCTGCACAATTTAGACGTAGTATGCGCCTTTTCCGTAGTAGCGGGCATCAGCTTTATTTTCGGCCACCCAGCCCTCCGACTTGTCTCGATCCGGTCAGTTTTCTGTCACATCGAAGAGAAAACGCTGAGCGGCGGCGCGTCTTGCAGCAGCGACTATTTCCAGGTCACCGTGGGCATGATCTGGTTCCTGTCCACGCGGTCCTTATACCGGATCGCAAACTGCAGCAGGGACGTCAGCAGCGATTCGGACAGGCAATGTGGAACCAGCCCCAGATCCTTCAGCTGTGTGTTCTTCGCATTGTAGTAATGCGTTTCCTTCTCGACGCGGGGATTCCTGACGTGATCCACTGCCACCTTCATCCCGGCGTCCTCTCCCGCCTTCTTCACCATCATCGCGAGATCCAGCACGCTGAACTGCTCCGTGAACTGGTTGAAGACCCGGAACTCCCCTTCCGCCGCCGGATTGGCCACTGCGATTTCCATACAGCGCACCGTGTCGCGGATATCGAGGAAGCCTCGCGTCTGGCCGCCCGAGCCGTAGACCGTTAGCGGATGCCCAATCGCCGCCTGGATGCAGAACCGGTTCAGCGCGGTGCCGAAGACCTCGTCATAGTCCAGACGATTGATCAGCAGCTCGTCGATCGCCGTCTGGTCGGTGAGCACACCGTAAACGACGCCCTGGTTCAGGTCAGTCGCGCGCAGCCCCCAAATCTTGCAGGCAAACCGGATATTGTGCGTGTCGTGCACCTTGCTCAGGTGATAGAACGACCCTGGCTGCATGGGATACGGCAGGCGGTCTTCCCGGCCGTTGTGGCGGATGGTGATGTATCCCTCTTCAATGTCGATATTCGGCTGGCCGTACTCCCCCATCGTGCCGAGCTTAACCAGATGAATTGCGTGATTAAACTCCCGTATCGCGAAGAGTAGATTAAGGTTGCCGACAACGTTGTTGACCTGTGTCATGACCGCATGTTCGCGGTCGATCATCGAAAATGGCGCCGACCGCTGTTCGCCAAAATGCAGGATCGCCTCGGGTTCGAACTTGCGCATGAAGTGCTGCACGAACGGGTAGTCGCAAATGTCGCCGACGAACAGCTCAATCCTTTTTCCGGTCAACTCGTGCCAGCGATCCACCCGATGGCGGATTGGCGCAATCGGCGTGAGGGTATCGATGCCAAGGGTCTGATCCCAGTGTCTGCGCACCAGGCTGTCGACAATGGCGACGTCATAGCCGCGTTCGGACAGGTAGAGGGCCGTAGCCCACCCGCAGTATCCATCGCCCCCGACCACTAAAACTTTCATCTATCTTCCTTTGCTGCATAGATTTCCGAACACCCGCCTTGCTTCCGGCAGGCCGTTCGTCCCGCTTACTGATGAACCCAGGGAGACACCGTGGCAAGCTGTTGAATCTTTTCGTCCAATGGACGGATGAATGCCGTCTTCAGTTTACCTGTTGCAGGCGGTCGATGAGCTTCCGCGCCAGGCTGTCGCCGGATTCCGACCACAGAAGCCGGCTTGAGATGCCGCAGTTCTTCTGCACCAGATTCGTAAAATCGACGAGCCGCTGAACGTTCTGCTTCACCCGCTGCACCGCATCCGTATCGAGGTCCATATCTTCGTAGAGAAAGGGCGTGTCGAGGCCGAAGTCGATCCGGATGTGCCCATTCGTTTCGTAGGCATGATCGTCGAACTCCGGGCCAAAAGCGACAATGCGCACGATGCGAGGGTCGTGCCGCCACATCGTGTCGAGGCCGCCGGCCTGCTCCGGGATCCAAAGCTCCCAGATCAGCTCAAATTCCCACGCGTAGTCGTCATGGGCGTTCTCCATGGCCGCAGCGATCACCGAGTGAGGAGAGGCCTCTTCGTCGTCAGCCTCATTGCGATAAACCCGCTGCCAGACCGGTGATTCATTCCAGGAGATCGGATACACCGTCGCGGCGTTGACCCTGCCCGCGCCGCCGGCCGCTGCGAACTGCTCCATCACCTTTTCGAGCGCTGCCGGGAGCGCCCCCACCCGAAAATTCGGGTACCACAAGCTCAGATACAGCTGGTCCGCCATGCAGTTCCTGTTCGATCCTCTCGTGCCGGTAAGCCGGGCCAGGGCAGCGGTCATCGAACCCGCCTGCACTGCTCCGTTCCAGCGTGATCACTCGATTGCCGAGACTCACTCCATCGTAAGCCCGGTCGCCGGACCTTTGCATAACAGTCGCGCGTGGCTGGTCCAGGGCGCAGAAGTCAACACTTGCGGTTTACGTCTGGAGTGAAATCAGCGCCGTCATTACGGCGTCAAAAATTCGTCCATGGTGGGCGCGGTGGCGGCTGAACCGGGCGGGTTCGGCAAATTCAGAAGCATCATGACCGTGTGCAGCATGCTCTCGTGCAGATACAGAGTTGCGCTCTGCTGCGTATAGCCGGCCTTCGCCCGCGGGCCCCAAAACATCGCCGCAACGTGGCCGCCACCATTCACCACGTCCGTTGGCACCGACTCGTCGAAGAGGACAATGAGCACGCCATCGCCCCCGGCCTGAAAGGTCTTGTCGTTCATCAGAGGCTGAACAACATTCGATTGCAGCCAGGAGTCGGCCTGCTGCGGGGTCCCGTTGTGGGCGTTATCGTTGACGTTCGGAATAATAAACGAGAATTCCGGCAAGCTGCCGCTGGCGACATCGGACCCGAATTGCGTGAACGGCATCAGGACTGTATTCGCAACCTGCGAATTGTTCGCCACGTCGGAGAGCATCGCGAATGGATTGTGCCGAATCACGTAAGCTCCCGTATCGCCGCCGAGGTATCCCTGCTGAATTCCCTCCGCATACACCTTGAACGACACGCTCGCGCCGAGCATATGGCGCGCAATATTATCGACATCCCACACCGTCGTTGAGCCGTCGTTATTCGTCAGCATCTGCCCGGTCGTCAGGATGAAATAGTCTGAGATCGAATGGTGCATATCGGCGTAGTAGTTCGTCGCCAACGCACCCTTCTGGACCAGATTGTTGAAATTGGGCCAACCGCTCGTGTTTCCCACTACGGACGAGTAACTCTGGTTCTCCTCCATGACCATCACGACGTGCTTACTTTGGGGCGTGGCGGGCGTAGAAGGCGGAGCCGGCGCCGGTTTCGATCCGCTGGCTCCGCATCCTGCGAGGAGGATCGCGGTGGAGAATGCTAAAGAAGCGAAGGTGCTGCTTCCGAATTGGCTGGTTCTGTTGAAGGGTTGAATTCTCATCCGCAGTCGGGGTACCTCGATAGCTCGCATAATTTGGATGCGCTGGACTCGCCTGGATTTGACGTATCGTTTACATCTGCGGCAAATCCTTTGCCTGCTAGCAGATTCGACCCGGCCGCCCGAGGCGGGATAATGGGCTATGGCCATCGTGCCCACCATTCCCGATTCCATCCAGCCGGCTGACTCGCTGGAGTGGGACAAGCTGATTGCGCTGCTGGCCGGATATGCGCAATCGTTGCTGGGCCGCGCCTGGATTGCCGGCCTGCTTCCCTCGTCTAATCGCGCATGGATCGCCCGGCAGCACGCGCTGGTCGCGGAAATGCGCGTCCTGTCCGGCTCTGGCGCGATACCCGTCACGCGCTCGCTCTTCGATCCCTCAGACCTGCTCGCCAAGGCACGGATCGAGGGAGTGGCTCTCGAATCAGAAGAACTCCGCAGCCTCATTGCTCTCGCTGAAGAGATCGCTTCGTGGACGGACCTGGTTCGCACTCCGCCGGAATCGGCAAAGGATCGCATCCCCGAACTCACCGCGGTTTCCCGCGAGTTGCTGGCCACCAGTTTGCGCCCGCTGACCGAGGCTCTCCGCGAAAAGATCCTTCCGGACGGCACGCTTGCTGATGATGCTTCGCCGGAACTCCGCCGCATCCGCCGCGAGACGGAAAGGCAGCAACGCGCGATTGAGGAGAGCCTGCGCTCTGCGCTGCGCCGCTTTTCCGAGGGAGGCAGCACGCAGGATGAACTCATCACCATTCGCGGTGAGCGGTTCGTCATTCCTGTAAAAACCGAGTGGAAGCGCCGCGTACAGGGTGTGGTGCACGGGGCCAGCTCGAGCGGCCAGACTGTCTATGTTGAGCCGCTGGAGACCATTGAGCTGAACAATGAGCTGGTTCGCCTGCTCGAAGAGGAGCAAGCCGAAATTCACCGCATCTTCCTGGCAATGACTCGGCAGATCGCCCAGTTCTCCGGCCCGATTCTGACCGGCGCAGCGGTACTCGCCGAAGTGGATACCCTTCTGGCCCGCGCCCGCTTTGCCCAGGAATACGACTGCTCCGTCCCGCGATTCTCTGCTCCCGATGCCCCTGAATTCCGGCTGCACGCTGCCCGCCACCCGCTGCTCGAACGGCGACTGCGCGGCGCTGCGAGAAAGGTCGTCCCTGTATCCCTGGAACTCTCCGGAGCGAACCGGCAGATCATCATCAGCGGTCCGAATACCGGCGGGAAAACAGTGACACTGAAAACCGCAGGATTGCTGGCCATGATGGGGCAGGCCGGAGTGCCGGTCCCGGCGAACGAGGCCGTCATTCCCGTTTTCGACGGCTTTCTCGCCGACATCGGCGATGCGCAGTCCATCGAGCAGGACCTCTCCACGTTCTCAGCGCACGTGACCAACATCAATCGCATCGCCGAGCTCGCAACATCGCGTTCACTCGTGCTGCTCGACGAGCTGGGATCCGCTACTGATCCGGAAGAGGGCGCAGCTCTTGCGGTGGCCGTTGCCGAGCACTTCCTCAAAGCCGGAGCGTGGTCCATTGTTTCCACGCACCTCACTTCGCTGAAGGTTTACGCGGAAAACGCTCCCGGCGCGGTGAATGCCGCCGTCGGCTTTGACGAGCGAACCCTGGCGCCTACCTACGAGGTACGCCAGGGCGTTCCGGGAACCTCGGCCGGCATCAACATTGCCCAGCGGCTCGGCCTCAGGCCGGCGATTGTGGCAGAGGCGCGCGGGCGGCTCAGCACGCAAACGCAGGACATTGCGCGCTTTCTGGAGAGCCTCCACGAGCAGCTTTCCTCGCTGGAAGCCGAGCGAGGCCGCGTGCGGCGTCTGGAGCAGGAACTCGCCCAGGAGCGCACCCGCCTGGCCACCGAGGGCATGAAGGAATGGCGGGCCAAGGTCCGCGATCTGGAGAAGCAGCTCCAGTCGTTGCTGAAAGACTTTGAATTTCAGGCCCGGGAGACCGTTCGCGCCATTGAGGACAAGACCGCCCAGCAAAAGCTCTCAAAGAACGCCGAGCGCCGCATCGCCGCCCTACGGAGGCAGTTCTCGGAAGGCTTCAACACCGCCGTCGTCGCGCAGCACACCGGGGCCGACCGCGGCGACCAGAACGCTGCGCCACACGTCGTGCGGCATGTGGCGGAGGGCGACACCATCCGCCTGCGCAGCCTGGGAAAAACCGCCGTTGTGCAGCGCCAGATCGACGATCAGAACTTCGAAGTAGCCGTTGGCCCGATGAAAATGCGAATCGCTCGGGATGACATTGCCGAGGTAATCAACTCCGGCCGAAAGCAGACGCCGATCGAGGCAGCCCGGAAGCGCGGTATCAGTGTTTCGGTTAGCGAGCCCGATGCGATGAGCACCGAGATCAACGTCATCGGCCGCACAGCGGACGAAGCGCAGGATGCGGTCGAGAAGTTCCTGGACCGCGCCTTCCTCGCCGGGCTGCCTCGCATTCGGATTGTGCACGGGACGGGCATGGGCGTCCTGCGCCGCACGCTGCGCGCGTGGCTCCAGCAGCATCCGCAGGTCGCCTCTGTCACAGAGCCGGCTCAGAACGAAGGCGGCGCTGGAGCGACCATCGTTGATCTGCGCGACTAGCCGGCCGGACAACCCGCAGGCCGAGTTTCCGATCATCTGTTTGTGCGGTATGTCACGATGGCTTGACGAGCCATCAGAAAAGTAGCACTATCGGCACGGAATCCGGGACAGGACATGATTCAGGTCATCACGGTCGAGCGGGAATACGGTAGCCACGGAGCTGAGTACGCTCATCGGCTTGCCGACCGCCTGGGCTGGAAGCTCATCGACAGCTGCATCATCGAAGATGTCGCCCGCCAGGCGGGAGTGGCGCCCACACTGGTCAAGCGGTGCGACGAGCGCATCGATCCCTGGTTCTATCGATTCGGTAAGGCAATCTGGTTTGGATCGCTGGAACGGCTGCCCGGCGATCCGGACGTCTTCGACAGCGAACGCATGGTGGAATTTGTCCGTTCCTACCTGGTCGAGCAGGCAGCGAAGGGCCGTTGCGTCGTGGTCGGCCGCGGCGCCGCGTGCATGCTCGCCAAAGTGCCGGGAGCTTTCCACGTTTTCGTTTACGCATCGATGGCGCGCAAGATTCGCTGGGTCGAAGAGCACTTCCCCGAGCATGCCAGAGACGCCGAGCGCGAGATTCTCGCCACCGACCGCCGCCGCGCCGAATATATCCGGCGCTTCCATCAGCGCGAGTGGGACGATCGCCGCCTCTACCACCTGATGATGAATTCCTGCATGGGCGTCGAAGCCATGATCGAGGCAACGATCGCCGCCGCAGCCCTGCCCGCCGCCACAGCCGCTGCGCGTCATGCTGGCTAACTGACCCGGTCTGCGTCTGGGCGCCCTGTTCCCTGCCCTTCCGTTCTGCTCATCATTTGTTTAGCGTCCGCCCTTCGTTGCTCCACCGCCGCTGCTGACCCCGAGAGCGAAATCGGCATCGTCGGAACTACGGCTCATCACCGGGTGCTGGCCAATCTGCGCGCCCTCCTTCTGCCCTTCCGCAGCGACTCTCTCCGCGACCCGGCGCGCCACATCTGCGTAAAGCTCGCTGAGCGGAGTCATGCCCTTGCCGCTTTTCAGCGCCTGCAGCAGATACCAGGTGAAATAGCCGTGCCGCAGTTCAGTGCTCTCCAGCGACTCCTCATTCGAGCTGCTGGCGGCGATCACGATTCGCCCGGTTCCCTCACTCATGCGGTCGAGCATGGCTGAGGAGGGCGCGGCGTTCGCCAGCCCCACACCCATTTTGGTCGTGTTGCCGGTAATCGCGCCGCCGCTGTAGCAGGTGTCGAGAATCACTGCCGTACGCAGGGCCTTCATGCGCGTGGCGACAGCATTGGCCAGCTCCACCATGGGCAGGGCGGTCGCGTACAACGCGTCCTCATCCGGCGTGTCGGCGCTCTTGATTTCGGTGTCGTAGGTGACGATGTAGTTGGCACCGCCGGCGGAGTCCAGTTCGCGCGGCGAGCCATGCGTCGCGACATAGATCACAACCAAATCGTTCGGTTGTGCGCGCCGCGCGATCCAGTTCAGCTGCTCCTTAATATTGCGTGTCGTCGCCTGGGTATCGATGAGCACGTGCACGTTCTCGGCAGGAAAGCGGCCGATGCTCGCGTCCTTCAGTTCATCGGCAAATGCACTGGCATCGGCCGTCGTGTAATGGAGGGCAGGAACGGCATGGTCGCTGAATTGACTGATGCCGATCACCAGAGCCCATTTCTGCTGCACCGGTCCTGTAACCATCGGAACGGGAGCAGTCGCAGGATTCCCCTGCCGCGGCTGGTTCGGCGGCGGCGCCTCTGCCGTCAGGCCGCGCCTCCTGGGTGGCGTGGCCAGCACCAGCGGATTCAGGCCTTCGCGCATCGCTTCGGATCCGAAGAGCTGCGCCTTATTGAGCGAATACTGCGCGAGCGAAGCATGCCCGAGGCGCTGCTCCACCAGGCTGCGGTAATACCAGGCATCGCCGAGTTCGCTGCAGGTGGAAACGGCGTGCTTGAGAAGTTGCAGCGCGTCTTCGAAGGCGTCATCACCGCTGCCAGGCGTGATTCGCTCCAGCGCCTGCACCACCAGGTCCCGTCCGGCGCCGCAGCGCTCGTCCTGCGCCTGCGCGGGAAGGCAGCTGAGAAGAAGCCCCGCTGCCATCCCCGCGACCATGCGCCTGGGGATCATTTGCCGGAGGCCAGGTCGCGAACAGCGCGGGCCTTCATCGCGCTGATCACGGCCGCGTCCACTCCCCCGTGCGTAAGCTGGCGCTGGCCCACCGAACTGAGGTCGAAGTCCGCGGCTTTGGCGTTCCGCACTGCAGCCGCGATGGAGTCGTCATCCAGCCCGGCCCGCGCCATTGCAATCACTTTGGAATTGGTAAGGACATGCCCCGGAGAAGGCGGCGGATCAGCTGCGTGCGCCGCAGCCGCTGCAGGCGGAGCCGGTGTTGCAGCCGCCACCTGTCGCACCGGCGCAGGCGCAGGCGGAGCATTCTTCTCTTCCTCAAGCTTGCGGTAATGCGCCAGCGCCGTTTCGATTCGCTTTTGCGGCTCAAGGAAGTACTTCTCGTCGGGCTTCGCGTCGATCGCCTTGCCATAGTTGATCGCCGCCTGATCGAGCAGCTTCATCGCGGACTTTGTGTCGCTTGCCTGGTAAGCCAGAGCCTCATACGCAACACCAGTGTTGTAGAGCCGGTACGCATCGTCCGCCTTCTTCGGCGAGGGACTTGCGGTCTCGAAGCTTTCCTGCGCTCGCTGCCACAGGCCGGCCTCGGCCTGCTTGTCGCCCTCCTCCAGGGTTTTGTCTTTCGCCAGGAGCACATCGATCGATTCGTTGGTGTTTACAATCTGCTGAGCCATGCGATGCACCGCCATGGTCAGCAGCCGCATGCGCAGCTCCGCGTCGGTCGGCGGCTGATCGTCCTGAGCAACGGCATCTTTCGTCCCGCGGATCTTATGCCACGAGCTGCTCATCGATCCCATCAGGCCGTGCGACGAGTTATTGCCGGAGCTGTCGAATTCCTGGTCGTAGTTCACCGTCACGTTGTCGGATCCCACCATGTGCCCATCAGCCGACCTGGCCTGAAAGGCGACGCTCAGCGCTCCGGTAACCCGAATGTAGTTCACGGTTTTCGGCTGGTTTTTCCCCGCGAATACATTCGGCTTTTGCTCCAGAATCGGCTGAGGATGGGCGTAGTTCGTGATCTGGCAGGTTATCGTCGTGACCGGATGCTCTTCGTCCTCCTGCAGGTTCGAATCGTCCTTCAAGAGTTCGGTTTCCAGCTGTGCCTGCAGGTCCTGAGCGAGGTCGGCTTCATTGGCATGGCCGCTGGCGCGCACGCGAATGGTATTGCCAGGAAGGCGCATGAGAGCGGGCAGCTTGCGTTGCAGCGTCACCTTCGTCTTGCTGGCGCCGAAGCCCTGACCATGCAGAGGGGGAACGAGGAGTGCGGCCGCAACGGCAGCTGCAGCAAAGGCATCGCGCGAATTCATCGGGATGCTCTCCTGAATCGAATTTTGAAGTAGGTACCCGAGCCTGTCCTGCGGGGGATTCAGGAGGCCAACATCATAGCCTGAACCATGTGACGTGCGTCACATAAATTTTCGACGCGGAGAAAACGGAGGCAGACGGCGCCCACCCCCGTCCACCGCGCAGTTCATGTCCATGCCGGAAACCAGGCTCAGGCTAGCCCGCCGGCACGCTTCAGTTCGCCGATATCGATCTTCTTCATGTTCATCATCGCCTGGAACGCCCGCGCCCCTCCGGCGGCATCCGTGCCGCGCAGCAGCTCCGGCATATTCGCCGGAGTGATCTGCCAGGAAAGCCCGTACTTGTCGCGCAGCCAGCCGCAGACGACCTCCTGTCCGCCATCGGCCGTCAGCTTCTGCCAGAGGTCGTCGATCTCCGCCTGATCGGCACATTCGACCGTGAAGGAAATCGCATCAGTGAAGGGGTGCCCCGGACCGCCGTTCATGGCAATAGCTTCCAGTCCGCGAACTTCAAACGGCACCACCAGGGCTGTGCCGGCCGGCAACGGTCCACCCTCCGGCGCGCGGAAGATCTGGCCGATTTTCCCGCTGCCGAAGACAGAAACGTAGAAATTCGCAGCTTCTTCCGCCTGATTGTCGAACCACAAAAACGGTTTTATCTTCTGCATGAAATGTCTCCGGCTGAAATCGATCAGAGTTTTGTAATCAGTCAGTAGACCGCTGTGCGCGAAGCGCGATCGCCTGGACGGCTAGTCCCCGCCGGCAATGGCCCCAATGATCAGCAGCGGCTCCTTGCCCTCCGCCACCGCATCCGGCAGCGGTTTGTCCGGTGAATCGTGCGACAGATCCTCCTGGCAGGCAAAGAAGCGCAGAAACGGGCGCCGCTTTTGCGTGTCATGATCGCGAATCGTGCCGCGCAGCACGGGATACCGGTTCTCCAGCGCATCGAGCACCCGCGCAATCGTCACCGGCGGCACGACTTCGAGGCGCACCTCGCCGTTCACCTGCGCGAGGTTGCGCAGGTGAAACGGCAATTCAACGCGGATAGCAGCGCCGCTCATGAGAGTGTCTGCACCTCGACGGAAAGCACCGGCGGCAGATCGTGGACGATTGCCTTCCAGCTGTCGCCGCCATCGGGCGAGCAATAGACCTGGCCGCCCGTCGTGCCGAAGTAAATGCCGCAGTCGTCCAACTGGTCGACGGACATGGCATCGCGCAGCACGTTCACGTAGCAGTCCTTCTGTGGAAGACCGCTGGTCAGCGCCTCCCATTCGCCGCCACCCGACTTGCTGCGCCACACCTGCAGCTTGCCATCCAGCGGATAGTGCTCGGAGTCGCTCTTGATCGGCACCACGTAGATCGTCTCCGGATGATGCGCGTGCACGTCGATGACAAAGCCAAAATCGGTAGCCAGATTGCCGCTGACGTCGCGCCAGTTGTCGCCGGCATCATCGCTGCGCAGCACGTCCCAGTGTTTCTGCATGAAGAGCACGCCCGGCCGCCGTGGGCTCATGGCAATGTGGTGCACGCAATGGCCGACTTCGACATCCTGATCTGGGAGAAACTGCGACCGCAGCCCCTTGTTGATCGGCTTCCACGTTTTGCCGCCGTCGTCGGTGCGGAAGGCTCCCGCCGCCGAGATCGCGATGTAAATGCGGTTCGGGTCCGACGGGTCGAGCACGATCGTGTGCAGACACATGCCGCCGGCGCCGGGCTGCCACTGCGGACCCGTACCGTGGCCGCGCAACCCAGGCAATTCTTTCCAGGAGTGCGCGCCGTCTTTGGAATGGAAGATCGCCGCGTCCTCAATGCCGGCGTAGACTTCTTCGGCGTCCTTAAGCGACGGCTCCAGATGCCACACACGCTTGAACTCCCACGGATGCTGCGTGCCGTCGTACCACTGGTGAGTGGTCAGCGGAGCCGCGGCCGTGTCGTAGACGAAGCGGTTGCTCTCGCCCATCGGCCAGCCCTGCGGAGACTTCTGGAGCCCGCCGCCGGGGGTGTTCCAGGTCTTGCCGCCGTCATCGGATACCTGGATGATCTGCCCGAACCAGCCGCTCGTTTGCGACGCGTAAATGCGGTCTGGATTCACCGGCGAACCCTTCATGTGGTACACCTCCCACCCGGCGAAATAGGGGCCAGCCACATCCCACTTTTCACGCTTGCCGTCGGCGGTCAAAACGAACGCTCCCTTCCGCGTTCCTGCCAATACACGCACCTTGCTCATAGCTGTCCTTTCGGTTTGGATCTGAGTTTGAGGGCGACGTTTACATCTGCTTCGAGATGTTGATCATCCACGGTGTGCCGTAGCGGTCGGTGAAATGCGCATACCGCTTCGCCCAGAAGGTTTCCTGCAGCGGCATCTTGATATCTCCGCCTTCTGAGAGCGCGTTGTAGATCCGCTCGGCTTCAGCCTCGTTCGCCGGCTCAATACAGACCGCGAACCCTTGAGGCTTCTGGAAGTGCGGGCCGGGCGCGTCAGACCCCATCAGCACCTGCCCGTCGATCGGCAGATCGACATGCATTACCTTGTTGTCCCAGTCGGGGCCAAACTGGCCGGCCATTGGACTCTGGGCAAACCGGTGCATCCCGTTTGGCTTGGCGTTGAACACCTTCGCGTACAGGTTGAACGCTTCTTCGCATTGACCGCTGAAGTGCAGATAGGACGAGAGCTTCATCGACGTCTCCTTTACAAGAATCGTGAATTAGTTCTTCCGACGCAGCGAACGGGGCGATCACTCCGCGAGGGACCGGATCAGGCAGCTGCGGTTGCCTCCTGCGGGCGAGCGAATCCGGGCTGCTCGTCGGCGCTGGGTCCCCAGCTCGCTGGAACCGGAACATCGAGCAGCCGCAGATACACGCAAAACTGGCCGCGATGCTGATACCAGTGATTAAGCATGATGTTGCGCAGGAACAGTCCGCGCGGCAACGCCATTACCTCCTGCTCCCCGGCAAGGACGCGGAACTTTTCCTGCATGGCAGCGTCGTCGAACTTCGGCAACAACGTTCTGACGTTCGCGATGCATTCATCGAACGCTCGCAGCACCTCGTCCCGGCTTTGCGGTTGAGGGTTATTGCCAAAGTTGGGCGCCTGGCCCGAACTCGTCTGCACGAAGCGCACGATGTTCCCGGGCACATTGGCAATGTGCAGTGCCAGCTGCCCGGCGGTCATCGACTTCGCGTGGGGCTTCCACGTCAGTTTGTCTTCGGGCAGGCGCTCGAGGAATCTGCGCGTGACCGGCGCCTGCTGCTCAAATTCTGCGAGAAGCGACTGAGCGATCGACATGATTGTTCTCCTCCTGGGGGTAGCGCGTTGCTCACTGATTTTCACGCAACGGAATCAAAGCCGTGATGCGGGGGTCGCGCAGCCACAACGATCCCCACAGCAGCACGCCGAAATACACCGGAAACAGTGTGTGGCTAAACACCGGTTCTTCGAGACGAAGATTCGCAGCCACGGCCCCGCCCAGATAGCCGGTGAGCAGGATGGCGCCGAGGATCGACGTGCGCGGAACCAGCCACAGGATCGTGCTGGCCAGCAGGATCGCTCCCAGCACCGGCGAGAGATGCACTGGCCAGCCGGTGCGCGCGAACGCCTCGCGAACGGGCGCGGGGTTAACGAATTTCATGGCCGCGTCGAAAAGCATGAACGCAGCAATGATGCCAGCCACGATCCGGCCGGTCCATAGCCGGGAGCGTGAAATTTCTGTTGAATTGGCGGGGACGAATTGCGCGGAAATTGCGGACTCCATGGGATTCCTCCTGGGAATCAGAGCTCGACTGCTGGGGCCCGAAACAGACTATGAATTGTGTGCTGCCGGTTTTTTCCTGCCGTTTCGCGCTCTCGATTGCGGTGCCGGTCCACCCAGCCACGGCAGTATTGGCCGTGAATCCCGCTCGCGCCAGCGGCGTCTTGTTTCCTCGATCAGCGCTTCCCGGTTCTTCGCCATCTCGACGATCACTTCGCATGGAGCGCCGCTTGGTTCATGACGCGCTCCCCATATCAGCATTTCCAGCAGGACCGGCGCAAGGTCGATCCCCTTCTCCGTCAGCCGGTAGTTCATGCGCCGCCGGTCGTTCTCGTCCGGCTCTCGCTCGACGATGCCCGCATTGCATAAACTGCGCAGACGGTCGGAAAGAATATTCGTCGCAATCCCCTCGCCGGAATTCTCGAAATCGTGAAACGTGCGAAAACCGCGCACCATCAGGTCCCG
>DASYYN010000036.1:0-1666 GCA_035933815.1 Acidobacteriaceae bacterium | reverse complement strand
CATCCCCTGCGCCATCGCCGCCGGCACGATTCGCGTCAGCAGCGCCATCAGCGCCGCTGCCACAAGCAATCCGCCCGCGCATCCGGCCACCGCCAGCAGCAATCCTTCCGTCACAAACTGCCGCACCAGCCGCGCCGGGGTCGCGCCCAGCGCGCCCCGCACCGCAATCTCCCGCCGACGTTTTTCCGCGCGCACCAGCAACAGGCTCGCCACGTTCACGCATGCAATCAGCAACAGCAGTCCCGCCCCGGCCAGCAGCGTCAGCAGGATGGGCCGCACTCTGCCCACAATCAGCTCCGACAGCGGCTCCAGGCTCGCGCCCTGGCCGGTGTTCGAACCGGGATATTGTCGCGCCAGTTGCGCCGCCGCGTTCTTCAGATCCGCCAGCGCCGCCTGCTCCGTCACCCCATCCTTCAGCCGCGCCACGCCGTCCAGATTGTGGCAGCTTCGCCGATCCTCGCAGCCCGCCCTCCGGTCGAGCAGCGGGACCCAGAACTGCGCATTCGCCCGCGGCGCAAACGCAAAACTCCGCGGCAGCACGCCCACAATCGTGTATTCGTCGCCGCTCAGATTCACCGGCTGCCCGATCACGTCCCGCCGCCCACCAAACCGCGTCTTCCACGTGCCGTACGGCAGCATCACGATCTTCGCCTGACCCGGCGCATCCTCGCCCGGGCGAAAATCCCGCCCCAGAATGGGCTGCACGCCCAGCGTATGAAAAAATCCTGCGCTCACCCGCGCCGCCGGTACCGGCACGGCCACCGAACCCATCCGCAGCAGATATCCCGTTCCCCCATACACGTCCAGCGACGCCAGCGAGTGATTCATCCGCTTCCAGTCGTCATAGTCGTAGCGCGACAAATTTGACCGCGGAAATGCCGACTCGCTCTCATCCACCGCCACCAGCCGATTGGGCTGCGCATACGGCAGCGGCTGAATCAGCGCCGCGTCTACAAACCCGAAGATCGCCGTGCTCGCCCCCATTCCCAGCGCCAGCATCAGCACCGCCGTCACCGCGAACCCAGGGCTCCGCCCCATCTGACGCAGCGCGAACCGCACATCCTGCGCCACCGATTCCCACCCGAACCCCATCACCTCGTGACTCCGCTCCCGCAGCCGCGTCGCATTTCCGAACTGTCGCATCGCGGCGTACCGCGCCTCCTCACGCGACATCCCCTGCTCTTCCAGCTCGCTCGCCATCTGCTCGCGATGGAAGGCCATCTCCTCGTCCAGCTCGCCGCCGAACTGCTCCTGCCGCGGCAGCACGCCCAGCTTCCGCCACAACCGGCTCATCGCGCTCAGAAGGCTCATCCTGCCTCCCCGGCATCCTCGAGCACCCGCCCAATCGCCGCCATCATCTGTTCGAATTTCGAAATCTCGAGACCGAGCTGCTTCCGTCCCGTTGCCGTCAGCGTGTAGAACCGCGCCCGTCGGTTTGTTTCCGTGATCTTCCACTCGGCCTTGACCCACCCCTGCAGCAGCAGCCGCTGCAGCGCGGGATACAGCGATCCCTCCTCCACCGTCAGCACGTCCTCGCTCGCCCGCTTGATCGATTGCGCGATCCCGTACCCATGCAGAGGCGCTCGCTTCAGCGTCTGCAGAACCAGAAGGTCCAAAGTCCCCGGCAACAACTCCCCTTTGCTCGCCATGGGATATACCATAGCGT
>DASYYN010000099.1:0-13048 GCA_035933815.1 Acidobacteriaceae bacterium | reverse complement strand
GGACTCACTTCTCCGTTGCCCACTGCTCCAGTTGCTGGGCGCTGGCAATGCGCTCAGTGAGAATCCCCTCTACCATCGCATGCTCGCGCATCAGCGGAAATGGCGCGCCCATCGTCGCTCCGCTCTGCTCCCCCGGAAAGCGCACCATGAGCACCGGCCGCTGATCGAAACCCCGCCCGCCCAACGCCATCTCATCCTCCAGGGTCCACTCCGCCTCCGGGTGCCACATCGGAATTCTCCACGAATGGTCCGACGAGACGATCACGGTGGTGCGATCCGCCAAACGTGTCTGCGCGATGCGCTGCAACAACTCGCTCAGCGTCCTGTCCGTGAGCGCCAGGTTATCGACATAACTTCCCGCATATCCCATCGCCCCGGTTCTGCGGTTGTAGAACCCCGTGGGATGTGGCGCCGGCAGATGCAGGAAGACAAATCCAATGCGCTCGTCCGCGATCATCGCCTCGCCGTGCGAAAGAATCTGCTCGAAGTCGCGCGCGTGCAATTCCGCTGGCGTGGTCGCCGGAACTGGCCGGCCTGCGATGCGCAGCAGCGGTTTCCGTATCGGCGCCAGCGCATTCCACGCGGTCGACTGTCGCCGCGAGTATCCGCCGGACAACGGCTCGGTCATCGTTCGATAGCATTCGTTCAGCTCGTTGCTGTAAATGCGGCAATACGGCAGATACCAGCCCGCCAATCCCGTCGACCATCCTGCCCGCTGTGCTTCCGCCAGCAGCGTATTGCCGGCGCCGTAGGCGTGCCAAACCTGATTGTCCTGCGTCTTGACATACAGCTGCCCATCGAGAGCTGTCTTCTCATCCGAGATCGTCTGTCCATCCATCAATCCGGGAATGATCCGCTCCGTCAGATATCCGCCCGGCTGCACATTGGAAAACGACACGCTCTGGGCAGCAAAGCTATCGAACGCCGGCAGCGCCAGCCCCGGATATCGCCGGTCGAAGGCCTGGTCGCGCGAAAGCTCATCGAAGAGAATCCACACGATGCGCCGCTGCGCCATCGGGCCTGGCGACTTTACGAATGAAGACGCCTGCACCGGCTCGGGATACGCGGCCATCCACGCCAGTTGCGGCAACATCCAGCAGATGCTGAACCCCACCAGCATCAGTGCGACGCGCAGTGTCTTCACCGCCACGCCATACCATCTCCTGCGCAGCAGCCAAAGCAGAGCCAATACACCCGCGCAGCAGACGAACGCCGCCCGCGGATTCACACGCGTGCCCACCCATGTCTCCTGCACCCATCCCGCCCCCCGCGAGACCGCCACGGCGGCAATCGCGATCCACCACAGCGATCGATTCTCCCCATCCCTGCGGTTCAGCCAGAGCAGCAGCGCAATGCCAGCCGCGCAGACGGCAGCGAAATCGATCAGGATTCCGCGGTACACCGTGGTCATCGGCAGATTGCGATGGAACAGGTCCTCGTGCAGAGGCGAGATATGCACCCAGAGCAGCCGCAGCATCGCCACAACGCCCAGCCCGGCGCCTTCAAACCATGCCCAGATAGAAGTGGAATCGTGTGTGGCAGGCCTCGCCTGCTCGGACGCCACGCTGTTCATCTCAGCGGCCTCAAAAAGTCGAAGATCAGACCGGGTTCACGGGTGGCCCGGTCAGGGATGCATCGTGGGTCCGTTTACTGCGGAAGGAATCAGCGCTCAGGCTCAGGCGCAGTTCCCTGCTCCCGCGCCTCATCGGCGCTCCTTGAGCGGATTCCGAAAATCCGGCGAAGCTTGTGGCGAATAAAAAGGCACGCGCCGGCCAGCATGGAGCCGCCGATCTGCACCATCAGCAGACCTGTGCCCGGATCGGCATACGCATACGCCGGCCGCGCGAACGCAATCAACAAAAGACAAATTTGCCCTATCCCGCCGATGGCGAGTATCAACCGTCTCGTCTTGTTCAAGGCCAGTCTCCGGTACGCGACTAGACGGGTTACCGTAAAGAAAGTTGCAATAGCAACCGGCTTAAATTGTCACTTGAAAGTCAACAGACAGGCGACGCGCCCCGGCGGGGCACATCCAGCCAATCACTTAACGATCGGAGCTTTTAGCTTTTGTCAGAAGATGGTGGACGCGGAAGGAATCGAACCTTCAACCTGTCGATTAAGAGTCGAATGCTCTGCCAATTGAGCTACGCGTCCACGGATAGGCGGGCGGGAGGCACACCAGACGACACGCGAAGGTTTCTGCGCTCTTCCTCGATGCCTTTTTCTCAATATAACACGGCAATTGCGCGGCTCTTGCGTGCAGCTGGCAGCATAACGAGCCGCTACTCAGCCCTCGTGATCGCGCGGGAAATGCCTTAGAACGAGAACGACAGGCCGGCTTCGATGCAGCGCGCGGCCTGCGCAAAATAGAGTGTGCTGCCGTCGCTCGTGACGAAGGGGCGATAGCCCTGAGCGAAAAGATTGCGCACATCCACCAGCGCTTCCACGCCGTTCGGAATGACGCGGCGGTAGTGGATCGGCTGCCGCACCAGGAAGCTCAGATAAGCGTCCGGAATCCCGCTGGAAAAGGCATTCACCGTCGTGAGCGAATGCGGGTCCTGCCAGCGGTACGAAGCGCGCCACTGCATGCCGTTCTGGCCCTTCTTGCCGTGGATTGCTGCGCTGTACATCGCTGTTTCGCGAGCCGTAAGACCATTGAGCGCATCCTGCAGGCTCTCAGAAGCCTGAGCGGCCTGCGCCATGCGCAGTGCCTCGCCAACTGCCAGGTCGAATGAAATCCACGTGCTCTGGCTCAGGCGGCCCTGCCACTCGCCCATCGCGCCGTTCCCGGTAAAGTTCCGTCCGGAAACGCGGAGCAGATCCGTGGAGCCGTCGTAGAGAATGTTCCCGCTCGCCCAGTCTTTTGCGGAGATGTTGCCGCCGCCGCTGACCACAGGATGGTTTACGGTCTCGCGCCATGCGGTCAGCTTCACGCGCATCCAGCCCTGGCTGCGATCGACGGAAACTTCCTGGTGCAGTCCCTGCTCAATCTCCAGCGATCCGTTGCGTTCGGCCAGCTTCGGCTCGACCGCCTGACGATCAAGGTCGGCGAGCTGCTGAATGCCCGGCGCAGTCGAGAGCCCATACGCATACGACGTGTTGCCCCGGCGCACGGCTACGGCCACGAAAGGATGATTGGCCAGCAGTGTGTTGCCCATGTGAACGGCATCAGCTTCATCGCCGAAGTCCGCCTGAAGGTCCGGACCGAGGCTGAGGCTCTCGCCGGTGCGCATCTCGATAGCCTGCAGGCCCTGCATACCAGGCCCGCCGGCGATGTCAGGCCGATCCTCAACCGCGCTGATCGTGCGGAAGGTGCGCCCCGGCGCCAGCTGCTGCTCATAGCCGGCCATCGCGTTCAGCGATGGATCCTCTGCACGGCTCAGGTCGGCGCGGAAAATCATTGCGCGCGCGTCGTCGCGGGAGCGCTCCATCTCGAAGTCGTTATGAATGCCGCCGTCGCCAAATCCGTTCTCACCGCCGCGCACCGTCACGCGGGCCTTCAGTTCCGGAGCGGTGCCGTCGCCATTACTCACCACGACCAGCGGCCCATCCTGCAGCAGACGCAGCAGCGGACGATTCGCGGAGAGCCGCAGCGTCCACGTCCAGTCGTCTTTGGGCTCATCGGCCTGCCGCGGCTTGGCCGGCAGCCAGCGGAACGCTTCGTAGAGAGTATCGAGCGTCAGATTGACGACCAGCTTCGACTCGCCCACGACGCGCAGGTTTTCGCGCAGCGTGGGCAGGAACAGGTCGGCGGAAGCTTTGATTTCGTAAACGCCGGGGACGATCGACGAGATGCGGTAACGGCCGTGCTCGTCGGTTAAAGTGCGGAGGGCAACGGAGAAGTCGGGGCGAAGCAGTTCGACGGAGGCCCCAATCTGGGGCGTGCCATGGCTGTCGCGCACCACGCCTGTCAGGCTTGTGGACTGCGCATCGGCCTGCGCCCAGCCCAGGGCGAAGAGGACGACCACAGCGAGCATCGGACCGGAAATGGAGCTACGTCTCGTCACTGCATCCGTTCGTGATGTTTGCTCCCTGGCGCTGCTCCCGAACCTTCAATCAGCCCCGCGGCTCTGTGGCCGCTTGTGGCTTCGCCTCCGCTGCACGCGCAACGAAAGCTTTTCTCCTGAGCCTACTCTACGGTGAATGGCGCCGACTGTGCGATCTGCTGATGGGTCACGTCGTCATTCACGCTGATCTTCACGATATACTTCCCGGGCTCAAGACTTGCAAGGGGGAGGGTCTTTTCCAGCGTCAACTGGTCGGACGTGGCGCTGAGTTTCTGCGACGCTTCATTGGTGTCCAGAATGGGCTTATTCGTTGCCACATTCAGGATCTGGTAGTTGATTTTAGCGTCGTTCTGCTTGCTCTTTCCGTCCAGGCCAAGATTATAAACCTGCATCCAGAAGTTAAGACTCTGGTTACGATGGAACACCGCCGGAGTCGCCGGGTTCGACGTTACCCGCGGACGAACGTAGGTGTTACTGATAATGAACGATCCCGCCCCGATCTCCTTGGAGGGAACACGTTCCATTTTGTCGGCCAAAATCAACGATGAAGTGGACAGCCGGTCGTCGTCGTAGCGTGGAACCGTGACCGCCTGTGCCCAGATGCCGACGTGGTCGGGGTTATTCACATCCTTAATAGCAATATCGATGCGATAACGCCCGGGACGGAGCGGCAGGGCCTTCCAGTACAGCGATGAGTTGTTCATCGTCCGGGGCAGCAGTTCCGCCGGTTCTTCCACTTCAACCGGGTCCTCGAAGCTCTGGACCACTCTGTCGGTGATCGTCGAGACCCGGCCGATGATGTCCACCACGCCCTTCGCGACGCCGTCCTTGGTATTGAAGGTGATGTCCCGGTTCTTCACCTGCAGCGTGATGGGAACCAGCACCGTATCGTCGGTAACCTTGACAAAGTCCGTGCGCACATCAAACGGGAAGATCGGGCCGGTGATCAGCTTATGGCTGGTCAGGAACTGCGCCAGGTCCATGTCCTTGAACTTGATGACCGGCGGCGCCATCAGCTTCGAGTACTGCTCCAGCCGGTCGAATTCCTTTGCGCCGTTCGTCGAGCTGTCAGGACCGGGCCCCAGGTCTTCCATGCCGCCCTTGAAGCGGTCCGCGCGCTTCGCCATGCCCATGTCTTCGTAGAGCGTGTTGCCCGCGTTCGGCACGTGCAGCAGCGCGTCCTTCTCGGACCGGTCGATGGTCATGTGGTAATCGCCGCACATGCAGGTATCGACGAATTCAATGTCAACGTTCTCGCCGATGCCTTCGATGTAGCGGTAGTGCCACGTTTCGAACGGGAAGGTCTCCGTCTGGCCGCCGCCCTCTTCCATCGGACGGTCATAGGGGCCGCCGCTGGGGTGCGAGTCGGTGCTGTCCGGCGGGCCGTAGGCGATGTAGATGTGACCGCGATCGGTCATCCAGCCAGGTTTGCCCGCGGCGAAGTGCTCGTTGGCATAAGCGATGCGGCGGTAGTGCTCTTCGCGGAACTCGTTTTCCGGCGAATCGGGATTGGGATTGCGGCGCCGCCAGAACTGCTCGATAAAGGCGTCGCGCTCTTCGTCGTTACTCAGGCTGAGGAAGGCTTTCTTTTCCTGGTCGGTGATGATCCAGCGTACGTCCTCATCCAGCCACTTCTTGTAGCTTTCGCTGAGCTCGCGGTGGAGTTCCTTCTGCTGCTTAAACCGTTCCTTGTCTGAGAGCTGCCGCTTCAGCGGATCCTGATTGTCCTGGGAGTTCGCCGTGCTTTGCTGGTTATCGGATTGAGCCTTAACGGTAAGGCTTCCTGCGCCGGCGAGCAAAGCGATCAGGATGGCGGAAGAAACGGGGAAACGGTGCCTGTGCATGGGCGGACAGCTGCTCCTTCGGGGCGCCTTTCATTTTACGGGGGCGAGACAACCCTTTCAAGCGAATCCCTGGTTCCCTGAACGACGCCCGTCTACGCCAATTTCATAAGACCTGGGCAAGCGACCTCCTGTTATCATGTGGTGGAAAACTTTTCCGGAAAATTATAGGGCGACGATCGAGCCGTCCACCCCCGGGTTCAGGGGAGAGCCTGTGGGCAGATATCTGTCCGGAAGAGGATTCCACGTGCCGAAGAGCGGTGTTCCGCGGAACTACCGTCCATGCAAATGCGTAATCCTTCGGCAAAGGAAATGCCATCTTGAAGAAGATTCTGCTCATTATTGGTGCGGTCGTGGTCCTCGGCCTGATCGTGGGGCTGACGATCGTGCGGGCTCAGTCCGGGTACACCAAAGTTCTCATCGGCACCGTCGGCCGCGAGAAGCTGGTTTCCGTGGTGAATGCCACCGGCCAGATCCGGCCAAAGACCTACGTCAACATCGGCGCCAACGCCATGGGACGCGTTACCCACTTCTACGTCGGTGAAGGCGACCACGTGAAGCGGGGTCAGATCGTCGCCACCATCGAGAACGTCCAGCAGGAGGCGAACGTCGCCGCGCAGCAGGCGAATATCGCGGCCGCGGCGACCGACATCACTTCCTATCTGGCCGCAGAGAAGACCCAGCAGGCCAACCTCGACCACGCCCAGGCCGATCTCGAGCAGAAGAAACTCGACTACAACCGCGCCAAAGCGCTCTACGCGGCGCAGGTCATGTCGCAGCAGAACTTCGATGCCGCCAAAGCGGCTTACGACCTCGACGTCGCCAGCGTAGCCCAGGCCAAAGCCGCTCTGGCCCAGGCCAAAGCGCAGACCGCCTCGGCTGAGGGACATTTGAAGACGCAGCAGGCCACGCTCAAGGTGCAGCAGGACCTGTTCGACCGCACCATTGCGGTGGCTCCTTTCGACGGCATCGTCACCAATGAGCCGGTGCGCGTGGGCGAAATGGTCGTCACTGGTATCCAGAACACCGAAGGCTCGACCCTGATGACCCTCGCCGACATGTCTGTCATCACCGCCGAAGTCAAGGTCGACGAGACGGACATCGTCAACGTGAAACTGGGCCAGCCGGCCGACGTTACGGTCGACGCTCTCCCCGGCAAGGTCTTCAAGGGCCATGTCACCGAAGTCGGCGATCAGGCGCTCCTGCGCTCCAGCGGCGTCTCCACCAGCCAGGCGACGAGCGGCGTCGAAGAAGCGAAAGACTTCAAAGTCGTCGTGACCCTCGACCAGCCCGCTCAGGAACTACGCCCCGGACTCTCGACTACGGCGAAAATCACCACCGCGAGCAAAGACAATGTGGTCGCAATTCCAATTCAGGCGCTGACCATGCGCGACCCGAAGCAGCTGCAGAACGGCGGAAAGCCGCAGGTGCAGACCGTCGCCGCCGCGACCAGCGAACAGCAGCCCTCACAGACGATTCAGGGGGTGTTCGTCGTCCGCAAGGAAAAAGGAAAAGACCGCGTTCACTTTGTGCCAGTAACCACCGGAATCACCGGGGCCACCGACATCGAGGTGACCGGCGGCCTGCAGCCTGGCGATCGCATCGTGACCGGCACCTACCGCGTGCTGCGCGACTTGAAGGAAGGCGCCCTGGTGAAGCAGGACACAAAATTGGCGGCTCCGGTGCAGCCTTCGTCATCCACATAACAGGCGGTCCTGAGCGTCGAACGGAACCGGGCCCTGGACGTTCTCGTAAAACCAGCAGATCGGGTGCCCGCGAGCTTGCTTCGTGGGGTGAAAGGCAACAGGAGTCCTGATGGCAGCAGAAACCAGCACGGTCGCGGAGAACGCAATTGCCTCCGGCCCCGCATCCGGCGACATCATCGTTGTCGAGGATCTGTGGAAGACCTACGACATGGGCTCCGAGCAGCAGGTGCACGCGCTCCAGGGCATCTCGCTGCGCATTCGCCGCGGCGAATACGTGGCCATCATGGGCCCCTCCGGCTCCGGCAAATCGACGCTAATGAACCTGATCGGCTGCCTCGACACGCCGTCCAGCGGCAAATACTGGCTCAACGGCCATCTGGTCAGCGAACTGAACGACGATGAGCTGGCCCGCATTCGCAACAAGGAAATCGGCTTCGTCTTCCAGACCTTCAATCTGCTGGCCCGCGCCACCGCGCTGCACAACGTGGAGCTGCCGCTGATCTACAACGGCACGCCGGCGGATGCGCGAACCATGCGCGCGAAACAGGCGCTCACCCAGGTGGGACTCGAAGCGCGCATGCAGCACAAGCCGAACGAGCTCTCCGGCGGCCAGCGGCAACGCGTGGCGATTGCGCGCGCGCTGGTGAACAATCCGTCGATCATCCTCGCCGACGAGCCCACCGGCAATCTCGACTCGAAGACCGGCGTCGAAATCATGGCCCTCTTCGACGACCTGCACGGCAAAGGCAACACCATCGTGCTGGTGACCCACGAGCCGGACATCGCCGAATACGCGCATCGCGTCGTCCACATCCGCGACGGCAAGATCTTCTCCGACCAGCCGTCCTCGCGCGCCGCCCGCACCTAGCGCGTGCCTCACCCGTGCCGGTAACCGCCCGCACTTGAGTAACACTCCGCGGTACTCATCTTCTTCCCGCTTCTGCCGATAAGGCGTGTAGCGGAGCAGAACGTGCCGTTCATCGACATCACGAAACCACCAGCGCCGGGAATCATCTCAGGACGCAGCGATCCGATTCCGGACGGCCTGCAACCGCCGCCGGGGCTGGGGGCCATGGCGGGCCGCAGCGCTGTCATGCAGCATCTTTTCGCGAGGATGCGCACGACGGCGCCGCATTTTCGGCTGGCGACCGTCGAAGGCGAACCAGGCGTTGGCAAGATGCTCGCCGCGCAGACGCTCCATCGCATCGGGCGCGCGGCGCGCGCCCCGTTTGCGCCGTGGACCGCCGCCGAGTTTCTGGAGAGGCCCGCGGAGATCTGGCAGGCGGTGCGAGGCGGCCTGCTCTACCTTGCCCGCGTCGATGAACTGACCGCGGAACAGCAGGCGAAGCTTCGTGATTTTCTCGATCGAGCCACACAGGAGCGCCTGCGTACACAGCAGCCTTCCGGTCCGCTGCAGCTGGTGGCCGGCGCCGCGCAGCCCTTGCGGAAAGCAGCGGGATCCGGAGCTTTTCGTTCCGATCTGGCCGATTCTCTCTCCGCGATTCGCTTTGTTCTTCCACCGCTGCGCGAGCGGCGCGAAGACATCCCGCGGCTGGCGGAACTCTTTCTCCGGCGATGGGCGGCGGAGCACGGCAAGCCCCTGCGCGGCTTCGCGCCGGAAGCCATGCAGCGCCTCACCTCGCACGTCTGGCCGGGCAATGTCCGCGAACTGCAGATGGCCGTCTGCGCTGCGGCGCTGGAGACCAGATCGCAGTGGATCCGGCCCATCGATCTGCCGCGGCTCGAGTGGCGTCGCGAGATGCCGCCGCCCGCCGACGCTTCGCAGGAAGATCCCAACCTCGAGCGCGCCATCCGTCGTCATGTAGCGGGAGTGCTGGCGCGCGTCCATGGCAACAAACTGCGCGCCGCGCGCCTTCTCGGCATCAGCCGCTCGACGCTCTATCGCATGCTGAACGGCAGCATTGCGGAGGAGGATCACGCCCTCACCCCCGACGAGGCGCTCCACGCGCATCCCGGCCGCGACTGATCATCGAGTTTCACACTTCCGCAAGTAACCAAATTCGTCCCACACGCGTCCACTGAATTGCTGCCGTCTTCGGCGTGCCCGAAGCTCTCCTGAGTGTTCCTGACCGGCCCAGTCCGGCGCATGCGGGCAACTTGAACCGGCGCGCAACGCATCGAAATTGGCCGTTTCTCTCTCCTCGGCGATTTGCCGATGCCATCTTCCTGTCGGAGACATAGGTTGAAAAGCAAGACTGCACCTGCCGCAAAAGAACGGGCGCCCGAGCCCGGTATTGCTGGTCCATCCAACGGACATTTTGCGCCGCAGCGCCTGCAATCCGGGATCGATGGTCTCGACGACATCCTCCACGGCGGCTTCCCCCAGGGTCACCTGTATCTCATCGAGGGCGATCCGGGAACCGGCAAGACCACCATGGGCCTCCAGTTCCTGCTTGAGGGCGTTCGCAAGGGCGAGAAAGCCCTCTACATCACCCTCTCCGAGTCCCGCGCGGAACTCGAGGAGGTTGCAAAATCCCACGGCTGGTCGCTCGACGGGATCGAGATCTTCGAAATGATCCCCCCGGATGATGACCTCACGCCGGAGTCGCAATACACTGTCTTTCATCCATCCGAAGTCGAACTGGCGGCGACCGTCGGTGCGATCCTCAGCAAGGTGGAACAGGCCGCCCCGCAGCGGCTGGTCTTCGATTCGCTGGCGGAAATCCGCATGCTCGCCCGCGACCCGCTTCGTTATCGGCGCCAGATCATGGCCCTGAAGCGCAAAGTTTCCGGCGGCAATATCACAGTCCTGATGCTCGACGACCGCACATCCGGCAGGGATGAGCTGCAACTGCAGAGCATTGCCCACGGCGTGGTGTCGCTGCAGAGCCTGGGGCGCGAATACGGCGTGATCCGCCGCCGCATCGTCATCCACAAGCTGCGCGGATCGGCCTTCCGAGAGGGCTATCACGATTACGTCATCCGCACCGGAGGCCTCTCCATTTTCCCGCGCCTCATTGCGGCGGAACATAAGCCGGGCTTCGTGCGCAAGCCGGTGCCCAGCGGGCTCCAGGAACTCGACAATCTCCTGGCCGGCGGCATTGATACCGGGACCAGCTCGCTGTTGATCGGTCCCGCCGGCTGCGGCAAGTCGACCATCGCCTTCCGCTATGCCTGCTCGGCGGCCGACCGCGGCGAAAAGGCCATGGTCTTTACCTTCGACGAATCGATAGCGACGGTGCTGGATCGCGCGCGCAACCTGGGAATGAAACCAGATGCTCTGATGGACGACGGCGCGCTGACCGTGCAGCAGGTCGATCCTGCGGAGCTCTCCCCAGGAGAATTCGTCGCCGAGATCCGCAGCCTGGTCAACCATCAAAACCTTCGCCTGCTGGTGATCGACAGCATGAACGGCCTGCTAAACGCCATGCCTGACGAGCAATACCTCGCCATGCAGTTGCACGAGCTCTTCTCTTACCTGGGACAGCAGGGCATCGCGACCATCATCACCCTCGCCCAGGCGGGAGTCATCGGTTCCTCCATGCACTCGCCCGTGGATGTCAGCTATCTGGCAGACACCATCATCCTCTTCCGGTACTTTGAACGGGCGGGGCAAATTCGCAAGGCGATCTCGGTGGTCAAGAAGCGCAGCGGCTCGCACGAGCGAAGCATCCGCGAGTTGTTCCTGCAGGATGGGCAAGTCCGAGTGGGAAAGCCGCTGGCAGAATTCGAAGGAGTGCTCACAGGAGTGCCAACGCTGATGAACAACTCACTGATGCAGGAGGGCGGCCCTGTATCCGGAGACTAACGCATCGACACACGAAACCCGCACCATCATCCTCGCTCCTATCGGAAAAGATAGTCATCTGATTGCGAGCCTGCTCGATCGGTGCAGGATTCCCTGCCACGTCGTCTCTTGCGTCGACGAGCTTTGCCGCGAAATCCGCCACGGCGCCGGCGCGGCCCTGGTTGCGGAAGAAGCTCTCACCACCCAGGCCATCGCCGATGTCCATGAGGTGATTGCGGAGCAGCCGCCCTGGTCGGACTTTCCGCTTATCGTGCTGACGGTGGGCGGACGCGTGACCGCGGTGAGCGAGCGCCTGCGCGAACTGCGCCGGCCGCTGGGCAACATCTTTCTTCTCGAGCGTCCCATCCGCCCCGAGACCCTGCTCAGCACTCTGGAGATGACGCTGCGCGCCCGTCAGCGCCAGTACCAGATCCGCGACCAGCTGGAACAATATGCGCGCGCCCAGGAAGCGCTGCGTCGCTCTGAAAAGCTCGCCGTCACCGGCCGCCTCGCAGCCAGCATCGCTCATGAGATCAATAACCCTCTCGAAGCGGTCACCAACCTGCTCTATCTCATCCGGCTGTCGCGGGATCCCGGTAAGACGGAGAAGTACCTGCACGACGCCGAGCAGGAGCTCGCGCGCGTCGCCGAGATCGCCAAACAGACGCTGCGCTTTTATCGCGAGCCCAATCATCCCGTCGAAACCGACGTCGACAGCGTCGTCCGCTCGGTGCTGGTGCTCTACAACTCGCGCCTGACGGATGCGAACATCATGGTTGAGCTGGAAAGCGAGCCCGACACCGCCATGGTTCTCGCCAGCCCCGGCGAACTGCGCCAGGTCGTCGCCAACATCGTAGGCAACGCCATCGACGCCATGCGCCGCGGCGGCCGCCTGCGGATTCGCGTTTCCACCTGCACCAGCAGCCAGTGTGTCCGCCTCACGATCGCCGACACCGGCTCGGGCATTCCCACTTCCCTGCTGCCCGCGATTTTCGAACCCTTTGTCACCACCAAGGGCGAGACCGGAACCGGCCTCGGCCTCTGGGTCACGGGAGAAATCGTGCGCCGCAACGACTGGAAAATCCGCGTGCGGAGCCGTTGCGGTATGGCAAGGTCAGGCACCGCGTTTTCCATCACCATCCCGCTGCAAGCCGCCGTTGCCGCGCAGCAAATGATCGAAGCGGTCGCCTGAGACCGTCATCCTGTCCCTGTATGCTGGGAACGAGTACACCCCGTTCCCATGAAGCTTCGATTCTCCTTCTGCATGCTCGCCTTATCGGGAGCGCTGGCTCTCGTGCCTCCTCCCGCCTCCCCGCAGTCCGCAGCAGCGCCCGCCGCTGACCTCGAATCACGTCGTCGCGCGCTCAGTTCGCTCTTCGCCCAGATGTGGGAAGACCGGCTCAGCCACTCGCCGGAATTCGCCTCCACCATCGGCGATAAGCGCTGGAACGATCAGCTCACCGACTACTCCATCGAGGCTTACAACGCGAAGCTCGCGCGCGAACGCGACTACCTTCTCAAGCTGGCCGCCATCGACACCTCCGGCATGACCGATCAGGAGATTCTCAGCAAGGAGCTGATGGTTCGTCAGCTCATCGAAAACCAGGAAGAATCGCAGTTCAGGCCGTGGGAGATGCCGGTGAACCAGTTCAGCGGCCTCCATCTCTCGCTGCCGCAACTGGTGCCGCAGCTGAGCTTCGCCACTGAGAAGGATTACGACGATTACATCGCACGCCTGAACAAAGT